>NZ_QREV01000059.1 GCF_003363715.1 Parabacteroides acidifaciens | reverse complement strand
CGTAGTTCTTGAAGGACTGTGATCCGGAATGCACTTTTGTGAAAAAACACTTTAAAAAAGACACAAAGTGATAAATAGTGAAAGTGAATTATTAATTTATTAAATCAATCTGGTGTTATTATGACAAAAGATTTTAAACGCTTTTATGTATCGAAGGCGGTGTTTTTAGGAGCATCCATGTTCTTGGCTTCTATTGGAATGGCATCTGCTAATCCGGCACTCGATGCATCAGGTTCTGTAGAACCTGCACCTGTTGTCGCTTCGCCACAACAGGTAAAATACACTATTAAAGGTGTGGTTGAAGATGCACTTGGTCCTATTGCTGGTGCCAATGTAGTAGAAAAAGGGACTACTAATGGTACGATTACCGATATGGATGGTAATTTTACGTTAGAAGTTGCTTCTAATGCTATTTTAGTTGTTTCCTATATCGGATATCAAAATCAAGAGGTGCCGGTTAATGGAAAGAAAGATTTTAAGATCAGCCTGAAAGAGGATTCTCAGGCATTGGAAGAGGTTGTGGTTGTCGGTTATGGAACGCAGAAGAAAGTAAACCTGACCGGTTCTGTCTCTTCTGTTGACTTTGAAGAACAAGCCTTGTCTCGTCCTATTACGAATGTATCCAATGCGTTGGCCGGTATCAGTGCCGGTGTACAGGTTATGCAGAATTCCGGTCAGCCGGGTAGTGACGGTTCTACAATCCGTATTCGTGGTATCGGAACTTTGAACAACCAGGAACCTTTAGTTTTGATCGACGGTGTGGAAGGTTCGATGGACTTGGTTAACCCGCAGGATATTGAGAATATCTCTGTATTGAAAGATGCTGCCGCATCTTCTATTTACGGTTCCCGTGCTGCCAATGGTGTAATCTTGATTACAACGAAAAAGGGAAAAGCCGGAAAGTTGTCAGTGGCTTATACGGGTCGTGTTTCTTATGCGCAACCGACTAATTTGATCGATCAGATTACGGATTATGCCGATTATATGACATGGCTTAATGAATCATTCGAGAATATCGGTCAGCCGAATCACTTCTCCCAAAGCACAATTGATCTTTGGCGTGAAAAATCAAAAGATCCGAATGGTTTGAATGAAAATGGCGTACCTAATTATGTCGCTTATCCGAATACGGACTGGCAGGACTATTTGTTCGGACATGGTTTGATTAACGACCATAATGTGTCCGTAAACGGCGGTTCCGATAAAATCCGTGTTTTGATGTCTGCCGGTTATCTGGATAACCCCGGACTTGTTGAAAATACAGGTATTCAAAAGTACTCTTTACGTGCAAATATTGAAGCCGATATTACGAAATGGTTGAAAGTCGGAACCCGTACATTTGCTTCCCAGGAAGATAAAGACGCGGGAAACTTTGATAATGCGAACAATTATTTGCGCCAGACGACACCGGGACTTTATCCGGAATGGAACGGTTCATACGGATATCCGGAAGCTCCTGAAGAAAGTGCAACGGCTAACAGTATCGGTGCATTCTTGAACGGACAGGACGGAAAGAAACAGAAGACGAACTTTAATACGACTTTGTATTCTACAATCACTCCGTTAAAGGGCTTGTCATGGGATTTCAGCTTGAACTATAAACGTTACTGGGAAGATAACCAAACTTGGACAAATCCTTTGGAGAAAGTGCGGTTTAGCGATGGTAAGGTTATGTCACCGGCTACGGAACCTTCTGAAATGACTACTTATTTCTATAACCGTTCGGATTATAGTTATACGTTGCAAAATATCATACGTTATAATACGACAATCAACAAAGATCATGATTTAGGCGGTTTGGTCGGATATGAAGAATATTATTATAAACGTGAATCCCGCAATGCGACGAAAAAAGGATTGATCGATTCAAGTATCCATACACCCGGGTCGGCTACCGAAATGGTTAGCATCGGAGGTGGAGCTTTTGACCGTGCCCGTCGTTCTTTCTTTGCGCGTGTGAACTATGCTTACAAATCTAAGTATTTGTTTGAGGCTAATATTCGCCATGACGGAGACGCTCGTTACCATGCCGATTATCGTTGGGGTAATTTCCCGTCATTCTCAGGTGCTTGGCGTGTTTCGGAAGAAGCGTTTATGGAAAATACCAAAAACTGGTTGGATAACTTGAAACTGCGTGTTTCTTACGGTTCTGTAGGTAATAACGGTGGAGACGATGCTACTCTTATCAGCGAATATGAATATCAGTCGACTTATGGAAGTTCCGTGTATCCGTTAGGAGGAAAGCTTACTTCCGGTCTGGCTTCGACTTCAATAGCCAACTCATTACTGTCTTGGGAGACTTCTACCATGACCAACGTCGGTATCGACTTGAATGCTTTGAATAATCGCTTGTCTTTCACGATGGATGCATTTGTGAAGAACACGACCGGTATTTTGTTCAAGCCGTCTATCTATCTGACTGCCGGAGATAAATCGGCACCTCGTAAGAATATTGCAGAAATGCGTACGAAGGGTGTTGAATTTACATTGGGCTGGAAAGACCAGATTGAAGATTTCAGCTATTCGGTTAGTGGTAACTTCTCTTATACGCCGAATAAGATCCGTGCATATAAAGGGGAATTTAAGAGCTATTACGACGAAGATGGAAATTGGGTAAGTAACATCGGTGATGTGGCTTCCAGTACTTCGGCTGTAGACCCGATCGTACAGGGTTATAGTGCAAAAGAATTTTACCTGCGCAATCCGTATAAAGGTTCCGGTAAGGGATATGCTGCCGACGGAGTGAATGGTGGTCCTGTTGACGGTATGATCCGGACTGAATCTGATATGGAGTGGTTGAAATCTATGATCGATGCCGGATATACATTTATGCCGAATAAAACTGTGGGTAAAGATAAAATCTGGTACGGTGATTATGTTTATGCCGATGCCAACGGAGACGGAATTTATGGCGGTTCTGACGATAAAGAATTCCAGGGATTCTCGAAGGACCCGAGATACAACTTCGGTTTGCAGTTCTCGGCCATGTGGAAAGGTTTTGACTTCTCTATGAACTGGGCAGGTGCAGCCGGCTTCAAATTGTATTGGGGATCTGCAACCGGATATAACTCTCCGACGACACGTGTCGGTGTTGCTTTGGGAACGGATATTGCTAATAACCACTATTTCTTTGATCCTGAAAATACTTCTGATGCGCGTACAAACATTAACGCGAAATACGGACGTTTGGTAAACGGAGAAAACGGTTTCCAAAATACAGAGGCTACTTCTTTGTATTTGTTCAATGCAAATTATCTGAAACTTAAAAACTTGACTTTCGGATATACATTGCCGGCTCCTGTTGCCAAGAAGATTTTTACAGACAACCTGCGTGTATATGTCTCTATTGAAAATGTATTCAATATTACAAAATATCCGGGACAAGATCCGGAATTAGGTGCAACACCTGCATATACTTCATTGAGACAATTTGCATTTGGTGCTAATATTTCATTTTAAAGGAGGATAGATAGTTATGAAATTAGTTAAGAATATTTTGTTATTGTGTGCATCTGTTTCGGTTCTGACTGGATGCCGTGGAGATTTGATGGATTTATCTCCTTATGATTCTATTGCTTCCGGTAATATGTGGACAACTGAAAACCTTGCGGATATGGGGGTTGTCGGTATCTATAGCATGTTACAGTACAGCAATGTGGCTGCCGACCTGTATAAGTTTGACTGTTATGGGGTTTCTGCCGATTGCCGTGATAGAGATTATGCGCTGACAATCGGTTCGGTGACAACCGGAGACGGTCAGTTCTCAGGATACTGGAGAACCAATTATGAAGGTGTCAGCCGTACAAACGACGCGATCAAGAACTTGCCGAATGCTCCGTTGAGCGAAGCAAAACTGGCTCGTCTGATGGCGGAAGCTAAGTTTATGCGTGGCTTTTTCTATTATAGATTGAATTCAATGTTTAAAGGTGTTCCTTTATATCTGGAGCCGGCTGAACTGGATGAACTGGTAAAAGGCCGTGATACGGAAGAAGCTGTATGGAACCAGGTTATTACTGACTTGACCGATGCGATCAACACAAGCGAACTGCCTGATAAATATGCTAAAGGAGATGCTTCATATGGTCGTGCCACTAAAGGCGCTGCTTATGCATTGCGCGGGAAAGCTTATATGTGGATGAATGAATGGGCAAAGGCCGAAGCTGATTTCCGTAAAGTCGGAGAATTGGGTTATGGTCTGTTCCAGGGCGATTACAAGCAAATGTTCAAAGAAGCGAATGAGCAAAGCGACGAGATGATTTTCTCTATGCAATGTGTTGGAGAGTCCGGTTATGGAAATGATTTCTCTTTCCGTTATGGTACCCGTAGTTCGTTTGGCTCTTGCTGGAATACTTATCTTGTCAATACTGATTTTGTCGAATCGTATGAATGTGCGGATGGCAAACCTTTCAACTGGAATGATTTCATCCCGGGATACAATGAAATGGATCCGGCTAAACGTGCTGTTTATTTCTTGCGTGATGGTTTGACAGAAGATGAAATAGCCAAGATGGCAGATGATGGTGCTGATATGTCTAAGTATTTGCCGACAGGTAATGAAGCCCGTATCCTGAGTGTTTATGCAAGCCGTGATCCGCGTTTGACAGCTACCGTTATTACTCCGTATTCTCAATATTTCGGTGCTAACGGAGCAACAGACTACACTTATACATTGCGTTGGCCGTACAGAGGATACGATACGGCAGATCCATTTGACTTGAAGACAGATACAAATAACCGCTTCTACTATTTGTTCCGTAAATTTGTAGCTGAAGGAGCAAATGAGATTCCTAACCGTACTTATTCTCCGATCGATATTCCAATTATCCGCTATGCAGATGTTGCGCTTTCTTTGGCTGAATGTTTGAACGAACAGGGAAAAACGGATGAAGCTGTGGAATGGGTTAATAAAGTACGTGCACGTGCAGGCGCCGCTCTTTTGAATAGTAACACCTATACACAGGTTACAGGTCAGGATAACATGCGTGAACGTATCCGCAACGAGCGTCGTTGGGAGTTTGCCGGCGAAGGTGTGAACTTCTTCGACGAAATGCGCTGGAAAACATTGCACGAAAGCAAATACTTCAGCGGTGCAGGTCTGAAGCAAATCTGGGGTACAATCCAGTACACTTATACTTGGGGAGGCGATAACTTGTATAAATGGGCTATTCCTAAATCTGAAATTCAGATGAATGAAAATCTGAAACAAAATGATGGTTGGATAGATTAACCGGATAGGTATTAGAATTTCAACATATGTATTTGTAAGGCTTTGGTTGAGGTCGTGAGACCGGAACCAAAGCCTTTTTTCTTATAGAGGGAACTCCTTAAATTTCTGTATTTGGACAATTTGTGCACATGAAATGGATGAATGTGTTCGTCTCTCATTACTGGTACACATAATTTTGTGATATTGAAAAATAATACCTATGAGAACACAACGATTATTTATGCTTATGTGCCTGTTGCTTTGGGCAACCACACATCTTTATGCTTACGAAGAACGCAATTTATTACAGAAGGCGGCAGACCTTGAAAAGGTGAAGTCTGCTTTGGTGATGGATCAGAAATGGGTTTCCTATCCTGATTATTCCGACCGGGCCGGTTGGGACCAGTTTTTAGGCGAATATAAAGATGATTATATAAGGAAAGGAGAAGCTTTTCTGAATTATGAATGGAAGGTGGTGAAAGCGACCGATTATCTGGAATTCGGACGAAGCGGCGACCGTGACATTATGCAGAATCCGTTCAATAAGAACAATTCGGCGATTGGCGCATTGTTTATGGCGGAGATGGCAGAAGGAAAAGGACGTTTTATCGATCAGATAATTAACGGCGTTTTTGCTTCTTGCGAAATGACTACTTGGGCATTGTCCGCTCATTTGGGTTTGCAGGAGATCGGCGGTTGTTTTCCTAACTATAAAGAACATGTAATAGACCTTGGTTCCGGGAACTTAGCTTCCCAATTGTCATGGATCTATTATTTTCTCAAACCTTCCTTTGACAAGGTGAATCCTCTGATTTCGGATAGACTGCGGCATGAATTGCAGGTCCGTATATTGGATACGTATATGAATGAAGATCATTTTTGGTGGATGGCTTTCCACTTGAAACCGGGTGGCTTGGTGAACAATTGGAATCCCTGGTGTAACTTCAATGTGCTGCAATGTTTTTTCCTGCTTGAAAATGACCGGGACAAACTGGCCAAGGCTGTTTACCGGACAATGACATCCGTAGACCATTTTATCAACTATACGCATCAAGACGGTGCTTGCGAAGAAGGACCGTCCTATTGGGGGCATGCTGCCGGGAAAATGTATGATTACCTGCAGATGCTTTATGATGGGACCGGTGGTAAAATATCTGTATTCGATCAGCCTATTGTAAAGAATATGGGTGAATATATAGCCCGTTCCTATGTCGGCAACGGTTGGGTTGTGAATTTTGCGGATGCTTCGGCTAAAGGTGGCGGTGATGCCGATCTTATTTTCCGTTATGGGAAAGCGACCGGAAGTCCGGTTATGATGAGTTATGCCGCTTATCTCAAGAGTTTGTCCGCTAAAAAGGCTGTTCCGGGTGGAGACCCTTTCCGGCTTTTTCAGACTCTGTTGTATCGTAAAGAGATGGATGGGGTGGATGCCGGTTATAAAGTTCCGGTCTACTCTTGGTATCCGGAGACCGAGTTTTGCTATATGACAAACAAAAAAGGCTTTTTCGTGGCAACGAAAGGCGGATATAATAACGAAAGCCATAACCATAATGATGCAGGAACCTTCTCCCTTTACTTGAATACTACGCCAATTATCATAGACGCCGGTGTGGGAACATATACACGCCAGACATTCAGTCCCGAACGTTATACGATTTGGACGATGCAGAGTAATTATCATAATCTGCCGATGATCAATGGAGTTCCCCAACAGTTTGGTTCTCAATATAAAGCAGAAGACGTCCGTTTTGATCCGAAACGGATGTCATTCTCTGCTGATCTTGCAGCTGCTTATCCGGAAGACGCCCATGTCTCGAGATGGGTGCGTTCTTATAAGCTCGACCAGAATGCCTTGAAGATCGGAGATTCGTTTACGTTGAAGAAGGCGGAAAAGCCCAATCAGGTTAATTTCCTGACTTGGGGGAAAGTGGATATCTCTGTTCCGGGAGCCGTGACGATCGAAGTGAATAATGAAAAGGTACGTCTGGCATATGACAAGAATACATTTGAGCCGGCTATTGAAACTGTAAAATTGGTAGATCCCCGTCTGTCGAATGTCTGGGGTGAAGAAATCTACCGGGTATCGTTGAATGCTAAAAAGCAGCCGCTTTCCGGTTCTTATACTTATACGATAACAACAATAAAATAATAGAATCATGATGAAAAATTTGATTGCATTTGCTTTTTCGGCATTCCTGCTATCTTGCGGCGGTGCCCCTAAAACAGAAGAAAAGAGCTTTATCGACGAGAATATCGATTTTGCCCGTGCTCAAATAGGCAAGGAGATAGACGTGATCGAGGCGAGTGGAAAATGTTTGAATCCTGTGACTCTGAAGTCGGACAGTTCCGTTTATTATTGCGGGTATGCCGATTGGCGGAGTGGTTTCTTTCCCGGATCAGTCTGGTATTTGTATGAATTGACCGGTGACGACAGCCTGCTGCCTTTGGCTGCCAAATATACGGGTGCGATCGAGGAAGCGAAGAATCTGACTTGGCATCATGATATCGGGTTTATTATCAATTGCAGTTTCGGAAACGGTCTGCGTCTGGCGGGAACTCCTGCTTATAAGGATGTGATGGTACAGGCAGCGAAATCTTTGTCTACCCGTTTTCGTCCGGCTGCCGGAATTATCCAGTCTTGGGACGTGGTACGCGGATGGCAGTCCGAGCGCGGTTGGGAATGTCCGGTTATCATCGATAATATGATGAACCTGGAATTGATGTTCGAGGCAACCCGTCTTTCCGGCGACTCTTCTTTCTACAAAATCGCCGTGTCTCATGCCGACCGTACCCTGCAGGAACATTTCCGTCCGGACGGCAGTTGCTACCATGTAATCGATTATAGCATTAAGGATGGAGCGGTTCGCCATCGCCAGACGGCACAGGGATACGCCGACGAATCTATCTGGAGCCGCGGACAGGCTTGGGCGATTTATGGTTATACGGTATGCTATCGTGAAACCAAAGACCGCAAATACCTGGATCAGGCTTTGAAGACATTCAATATGATGAAGAATCTGAAAAACTTGCCGGAAGACCTGATCCCTTATTGGGATATGGATGCTCCGAACATTCCGAACGAACCCCGCGATGCTTCGACTGCTTCTTGTATCGCTTCCGCCCTTTATGAAATCAGTACGATGGATGTGCCCGATGCTGCCGGCTATAAAGCGTATGCCGACAAGCTTATGGCTTCTCTTTCTTCTCCTGCTTACCGGGCTGCCTTAGGAACAAACGGAAACTTTCTGCTGATGCATTCTGTAGGTAGTATCCCTCACAATTCTGAAATCGACGTTCCGCTGAACTATGCCGATTACTATTACCTGGAAGCCTTGAAACGAAAACGGGACATTGAAAAGGGTAATTTATAAATAATATCCGTAACTTTGCCTATACTTGGATTTACGGGATATTACTTAATAGAAATAGTATGAAAATAGGAAAATTGATTTTTGCATTGGCATTTCTTATGTTGTTTGCCGATGCTTCGATGGCTGCAAAGTGGAAAGCCAAACATGTAGTGCTGATCGGTCTGGATGGCTGGGGCGCTTATAGTGTGAATAAGGCTGATATGCCGAATGTGAAAAAACTGATGGCCGACGGGTCTTATACATTGAAAAAACGTTCTGTATTGCCCTCATCCAGTGCGGTAAACTGGGCTTCCATGTATATGGGCGCAGGGCCTGAACTGCACGGTTATACGGAATGGGGGTCGCAAACTCCGGAATTGCCTTCCCGTGTTCTGGACGAAGACGGTATCTTCCCGACTGTGTTCGGCTTGCTTCGCCGGTCAGATCCGAAAGCTGAAATCGGTTGTATCTGTGAATGGGCTGGAATCCGCTATGTGTGCGATACGCTGGCGCTGAACTATGACAAGCACGTCACGGAGAAACCGCAAAGTCCGGCTACTACAAAATATGCAGTCGAATATATCAAGCAATCCCGTCCGAACCTGGTGAATATCGTGTTCGACGAGCCGGATCATACCGGACATTCTGCCGGACACGACACGCCGGAATACTATGCGAAACTGAAGGAATTGGACGGCTATATCGGACAGATCGTCGAAGCTGTCAAAGAAGCAGGCATGCTGAATGAAACCATCTTTATCGTTACAGCCGATCATGGCGGTATCAAAAAAGGACATGGCGGCAAGACGATGGAAGAAATGGAAACAGCCTTTATTATTTCCGGTAAGGGAATTAAGAAAGGCTATGAGTTTCAGGAAAGCATGATGCAGTTCGACTGTGCGTCCACTATCGCCTATATCTTCGGCCTGAAGCAACCGCAGGTTTGGATCGGCCGTCCGATGATTCAGGTGTTCAAGTAGGAGACTCTGTCTTCTTCCGGTATTCTGCCGGGGTTATCTCGAACTGGGCTTTGAAACAGCGCGTAAAATAGCGCGGAGAACCGAAGCCCAATTGATCGGAAATATCAGCAATTTGTAAATCCGGGCTGTTGACCAACATGGTGGCAGCCCGTTTTAGTTTGCAGTTGAGGACAAAATCGTTAGGAGTCATGCCTGTCAACGCTTTGAACTTGGCATACAAAGAGCTTCGGCTGAGTCCTAATTCACGTGCCATCATGTTCATGTCGAAGTCGATATTATCCAGATTCTTTTCAATAATCGAATTAACTGTATCCAGGAACTTCTGGTCTATCGGGTTGCTTGCTAACGATTGTGCGTCGAAGTCTTTCTGCTGGCTGAATTTCTTCTGCAGGATGATGCGGTTGCGCACCAGGTTGTTACAGCGTGCTTGCAGGACTTTTGCATTGAACGGTTTGTTGATATAGTCGTCGGCACCCCGTTGCAGGCCTTCTATGCTTTGCTCGGCTGAGGTGAGGGCTGTGAGCAGGACAACCGGAATGTGGCATACGTCGAAATCGTTTTTTATCTTCATGCACATTTCCGTACCCGACATCTCCGGCATCATGACATCACTGACAATGATATCCGGTCTTTCTTCACGCGCCTTTTCCAGTCCTTCTTTCCCGTTGCGGGCCAATATGACACGATAGGTTGGCGAGAACAGGGAATTGAGGATTTGAAGTAATTCCTCGTTGTCTTCCACCAACAGAATGCTGCGGGGCGAGTCGTCTCCTTCTATTATCAGCATATCTTTCTGATCGGTGTCGGTGAACTCTTCCATATGGTCTGTGAACGCGACCGTATCGGGAACGAGGCTGTCTTGCTGGTCTTCCAGTTTTTCCTGTGCCCGTTCCGTGTCGGTGAACTGAGCGGAACCTTTTAACAGGCGGACAATGAAAATACTGCCGTAGCCGGGAGTACTTTCGACTTGTATCGTCCCGTGATGCAGTTCGATAATATTCTTGGTCAAGGCAAGCCCGATACCTGTACTGGGCGTTTTGGTAATATTCGATATGCCGTTTTCCGCCTGGTAGAAACGGTCGAATATTTTGTCGATATCCTCTTTGTTGATCCCGACGCCGTTGTCGATTACTTTGATGATAACTTCTTTTTCCTTGCTTTCCAGGATCATTTCGATGGTTGCATTCGGTTTTGTGTATTTGAATGCGTTGGATAGCAGGTTATAGAAAACTTTCTGCATCTGTTTCGGATCGAACCAGCAGGGTATGTCGTCTTCCGGAGCTGTAAACTTATAGGTGATGGAACGGCTGGACGCATATTCATAAAAGGAGAGATAGATTTCTTTCAGGAAAGGTACGATGTTCTGTTCGTAAACTTTCAGTTTCATGTGTCCTTGCTCCAGTTTGCGGAAATCCAGCAGTTCGCTGATCAGGTTCCGCATATGATAGGTGTTCCGATATACTTTCAGCAGTTTGTTGTACACGGAAGGAGATAAAGAACTGCTTTGCAACAACAGTTCTATCTGCGAGATGATCAGTGTCAACGGTGTCCGGAATTCATGCGAAATGTTGGAGAAGAACTGCAATTTCGCTTGATTCAACTCTTCGATCGCCTCTTTTTCTTTTCGTTCCATTTCCAGGGATGTTTGCAGCATGAACTGTGATTTTTTGAAGCGGTAGAAACTATACAATATGCTTGCTATCAAAACCAAATAGAGGAAATAGGCAAGTTTGGAAGCATACCAGGGGGAATGGATATGGATATCCATTTTGATGGTGCGGGGATGTTCCTGGTTGGGATCGTACTGTATTTCCCGGACGATCAATGTGTATTTTCCCGGATTTAAGTTCGTATAGGAAATATTGTTGTCCTTGCTCGGAACCCATTTTTTGTCGAACCCCTCCAGCATATATTCGTAAGCGGCCTTTTTCAATGTGTTTACATAGTTGTTGGATGTAAACGTAAGGATCAGGTTATTCTGATTATGTGCCAATTCTATTTCCCGGGTATAAGGCAGAGCCGTGTTCAACACTTTATTGTGGTCATTTGCAATAACCGGTTCGTTGTTGATATACAGATCTGAAAAGAACAGTTGGTAATCTTTGGTCGAATTGAATAGCTGCTGTTCAAAGAATGTTGCCATGCCGTTACTGCTGCCGACAAATATTTCTCCGTTTCTACAAACCAGAATACCACAACCTGTATTTATCCCGGACAGAGGCAGAGCTGTTCCCAGCTCGACAACCTTAAACAGGTTCTGGTCCGGATCGAAGAATGTAATTCCTTTGTCTCCGGTTATCACCAGTTGGTCTATCGTTGACAAGGCAAGCTCATAACAATAGTTGCTGGCGATAAAGCTGTTTTCTGTCGTATATCCGATGAATTGGTTCTTATTCTCGTCATAATAGAACAGTCCGGACCCACGTGTTCCGAGGAAGATTCTCCCTTGCTTGTCTTCGATTATTTGTGAAATGGGAAATGCCCCCAACCCGTTTTCTCCTGAACGGAATTGAATCTGATCCGTTTCGTCTTTCAGGTTGATTTTCCAGACGCCTTTGCCGTATGCCAACCATAAATAGCCTTTGGAATCGACCCAAAAGCAGGTGTTCCCGTAATATTTGCCACTATTGAACAGCGGTGCAACCTTTTCTGTATCCAGGTTCATTTTAAAAATACCTTTCGGCCCTGTGCATATCAGTTCATCGTTGTAGATACACATATTGTTGATACGGTCGCCGGCAATTACGGCATAGGAAGGATCTTCGAAATAGGGATTTTTGAATTTCTTATTCTTGATATCATAAATAGAAAGCCCTCCGGTGTGGGTTCCGATATACAGTTTATTGCGTTCCGGACTGTAGGCGATTGCTTTCAGGTTGTTATGGGCGATGGAGTTGCGGCTTTCGTCGGCCATGAAGTAGGTAAACGTTTTTGTTTTCCGGTCGAAAAAGTGCAGGCCGCCGCCTTCGGTGCATATCCAGACATTATCGTCTTTATCTTCTACCATTTTACCGACAAAAGGATAGTTCAAGCAATCGTTTCTGGCATTATTGGCTGTATAGACCGTAAAGAGGTCGGTTCCCGGATTGAAATAATTGACTCCGCCGTAATATGTACCCAGCCAGATCGTTCCTTGTCTGTCTTTATAGATAGGGAATACCGATGAATGTGTCATGCTGCCGGGTAGGGGATTACGGGCGTAAACTTCGAACTTGCCACTGATCGGGTTGTATTTGTTGAGTCCTGTGAATGTCCCGATCCAGATATTACCGAAATTGTCTTCGGCGAAATCCCGTACTTGGTTACTCGAGATATTGTTAGGATTCGACGGATCATAACGGTAACGGGTGAAATTTCCATACACGTCTTTTTTATACATCCCGTTCATGCGGATGGAGATCCAGAGGTTGTAGCGTGAATCTTCATATATACTGTAGATATCTTCTCCCGGTATCACGCTGGTAAGAGGTTCGCCTTCTTTCTTTACATACAGTCCGTCTGTCGTCCCTATCCAGTACTGGCCGTTGGAATCTTCTTTCATACAGGTTAAACGTTGGTTACTGTATTCCAGCTTCATTGCAAAATCCAGTTTCTCTGTCTCCGGATTCCAGGTGAAAAGCGAATCCGTAGCGCCGACCCAAATGACTCCTTTGATGGACGAGATACCGACTACGCCGGATTCCCGCAGGCAGGAGAATTTTTGTGTCCGGATGTCATAGCGGATTAAAGCATTATCGGAATCGAAAAAGACATTCCCGTCTTTGTCTCCGGCAATGAAATGGGTCTGGTTTCCGATCGGGTTCGTATTCTCGCGGTAGTATTCGGACGGCTTATATACAATTGTTTGGACTCCGTTGTATATGCTGATGCCTTCTTCGGTTCCAAACCACATCCTGCCTAACTGGTCTTGGTAGATCGCCATTACGGATAGTTGTGACAGACCTTCCTGCATACCTATGTGTTTGAAATAAATCGGGTATATGCCGGAACAGAATCCCAGGAGCATGATGAGTGATATGATGATTCTTCTCATAGTATATAACATTAGCAGCATTGCATTCAAGGTGCTAAGGTAAATATATTTTTCTAATCGTTAAAGGATGTTGCGCAAAATGTTTTGTCTTTACTATTCATTTCCCACTCCCGGAATCAGGTTTATGCTGCTTTCCGTATGGAACTTCCGGCTCGCACAGATATTGTGGGGAGAGATTACGTAGCGTATAAGTCAGACGTGACGGTTCACGGCGGTTATCCCATAATACAAGGACCGTTATGGCTTGATTGTTGAAATGGTAGAAGAGGGAATAATAAGGCATAACAACGATATAGCGGACGTGAGGATATTCTGTGCCTTGTCCGGACAAAGGAAATAGGGACGCTTGCTTGGCTGCCTCTTTGAAACAGTCTTTTAGCTTTTTACTGTATCGCTTATTCCCGTTACGCTGATCGTAAAACTTGAAAATATCTTTTATATCCAAGCGGGCTTTTTCCGTCCAACTTATGCTTCGTCTGTAGCTAACCATTTGTCGAAAAATTTATCCATTTCTTCTTCGCTGTAAATCTCTCCATTCCGCATCTGTTCCAATGCTTTATCTATGTTTTCTTTCAACTCAGGGGAGAAATGGAGTACAGTTTCCCGCTCGTTAAGTAGCTGTTCGATGTCATCGAGCAGGCTTTCATCTGAAATGGCGTTCAGGCGTTCAATCAGGTTTTGCTTTTTAAGTTCGATATATGTCATAATCTTTTGGTTTTTAATTAGGTGTGCAAGGTAGCTAAAAGTATTAGATTGGACAACTAAAAAAGCATTATCTTTGCAGGCATGAAAAAGCAAGCCTTTCTTTTTTATCCGTTCCTGTTCGGCCTCCTGTTGCTGCTGTTTGCAGGCGGGCTGGTTTATGGTGCCGTGTCGATCCCGCTTGAAAGTGTGGTGAAGATATTGTCAGGAGAAGGGACGGAGCGGCTTGCGTGGCAGAATATCGTGTTGCAGAGCCGTTTGCCGCAGGCGGTAACGGCATTGTTGGCGGGTGCTTCGCTGGCGGTCAGCGGTTTGCTGTTGCAGACTTTGTTCCGGAATCCGCTGGCCGGTCCTTCCATATTGGGTATCAGTGACGGGGCTAATTTAGGAGTTGCGGCGATTATGCTCTATTTCGGAGGTTCGTTGAGCATGGTCTCGGATTTGCCGATCAGCGGTTATTTAGCTGTTATCTTGGCGGCATTTGGCGGGGCGGCTTGTATTTTAGGCTTGATTATCTATTTCTCGGCAAAGGTGAAGAATAACGTCATGCTGCTGATTATCGGCATTATGATCGGTTATTTAGCTTCTTCCCTGATTTCGGTGTTGAATTATTATGCGTCGACGGATAAGGTGCATGCCTTTGTCATGTGGGGGTTGGGAAACTTCTCGGGCGTGTCTTTGCAGCAACTTCCTTATTTTACGGGTTTTACCTTTGCTGGTTTGCTGTTGGCGATTCTGTTGATAAAACCGCTGAATGCGTTGCTTTTGGGCGAGATGTATGCGGCCAATTTAGGAATCAAGATCAAACGTACGCGCATTCTGATCCTGCTGTGTACCGGATTGTTAACGGCTACGACGACAGCTTTTTGCGGCCCGATCTCTTTTATCGGCTTGGCGGTTCCTCATGTCGCACGTCTGATGTTGGGATCGTCCAATCATAAGATGCTGGTTCCCGTTACACTATTGACCGGTTCTTGCATTGCTTTGCTTTGTAATTTGCTGATGGTGTTACCGGGGACGAACAATATTCTTCCGTTGAACGCCGTAACCCCGATGTTAGGTGCGCCCGTGATTATTTATGTGATTGTGAACCGGAAGAACATACAATACTTTGACTGACGACTGGATGGAAACATTTGCAATAGAAACAAAAGGACTGAGTATCGGCTACCTGTTGAAAGGCGGTAAGCGGAAGGTCGTGCACGATGATTTGAACCTGCAACTTGTTCCGGGAGAAGTCACCTGCCTGTTAGGGCTGAACGGAGCCGGAAAGTCGACTTTGCTCCGTACACTCTGCGGTTTCCAGCCTCCGCTTGGTGGGGAAATCCGGTTGATGGGCAGGCCGCTATCCGATTATTCGCAAGCGAACTTTTCCCTGACAGTCGGTGTTGTATTGACAGAAAAGACAAATGCGGGGGGAATTACCGTGTATGAACTTGTCTCGTTGGGGCGTCATCCTTATACCGGTTTCTTCGGACAGTTGAAGAAGCAGGATCGTGAAATCATAGAACAGTCACTCGATGCCGCCGGTATCGCTCATAAAGCGCATAACTACGTCTCGGAACTGAGTGACGGAGAGCGGCAGAAAGCCATGATCGCCAAAGCTTTGGCGCAGCAGTGCCCGATTATCTTGCTGGACGAGCCGACTGCCTTCCTGGATGTGACGAGCCGCATCGAAACGATGGTCTTGCTGCATCGCCTGGCTGTCGAACAGGAAAAAGCAATTTTGCTTTCCACACACGACCTGGACTTAGCTATCCAGATGGGCGATTGCCTTTGGTTGCAGGAGAAAGGGCGTCCGATGGCTTGCGGAACACCTGAAGATTTGATTATGAGCGGGGCTTTTGAATCCTTTTTCGGAAAAGAAGGTATCGTGTTCGACCCTGCAACCGGAAAGCTGAATACCGAAGCGCCAACCTTGCCGATAGGTGTGGAGGGTGATTTCTTAGCTTCCTATTGGGTCGGGAATGCTCTGATCCGAAATGGATTTCGTCCTTCTCCGGTGAAAGAAGGACAGCTGAATGTCGATTGCCGGAGTCCGCATGAGCTGATTGTCACATTTCCGGATGGTGCGGCAAAGGTACTTTCGACAGTTGCCGGTTTAGTAGAGGCGGTAAAAAGTCCATGGGCATGAAAAAAGAATTTCCTGGGCATGGAAAAAGAGTTTCCTGGGCATGGAAGTTTATTTCCATCGGGAAGAAACAAAGGTTTAATTTAGATTTGAAGATATAAATATGGCAAACGAAATAACATGGCGGCTGGAGAATGAGAAGATCAGCCGATTATTGTTACATTACGCGATACCGGCAGTGATCGGTACAATGGTCAATGCGCTTTATAACATTGTAGACCGTATTTTCATCGGCCAGGGAGTTGGCCCGTTGGCAATGGCGGGGCTTACATTGACATTCCCTATTTTGTTATTCCTTCAGGCATTCGGGATGCTGGTCGGTGCTGGTGCCGCAACACGTGTGTCCATCCATTTGGGGCGGAAAGCGAATGATATGGCGGAGAAAGTGTTGGGGAATGCTTTTACGCTTACTTTTCTTATCACAATCGTAACCGTAGTGCCTTGCATGATCTGGATGGAAGACCTTTTGCTCGCATTCGGTGGAAGCGAGCAGACGATTCCGTATGCGAAAGACTATTTGAATATCGTCGTTCCCGGTACGATCCTGACTTCGCTCAGCTTTGGCTTTAACGCCGTGATGCGCGCTTCCGGCTATCCGAAGAAAGCGATGTTTACCATGTTGATCGGGGCGGTGGCTAACGTCATTCTCGATCCGATCTTTATCTTCTGGCTGGATATGGGAATCAAGGGGGCGGCTGTTGCGACAATTATCTCGATGTTGCTTTGTACGCTCTTTGTGATGAACCATTTTGTACAGAAAGACAGTATCGTGCGTTTCCATAGGGGAACGTTCCGTCTGGAACGCCATGTGGTGTGGAATATCCTGACGATCGGTGTTTCACCGTTTGCCATGCAGCTGGCGGGTAGTCTGGTTGTTGTAATCCAGAATTATGCCTTGAAACAGCACGGAGGAGATTTGGCATTGGGGGCGAACGGCATTATTTCCAGTGTCGGGATGCTTTTAGTCATGTTGGTTATCGGGATTGCACAAGGGATGCAGCCGATTGTCGGTTATAATTTCGGGGCAAAGAAATACGACCGGGTGCAGGAGACGCTGCGCTTAGTCATCATCGCGGCTACTATCATTATGGGGATCGGCTGTTTCTGTAGCGTGGCATTTCCGAAACTGATAGCCCGTGCCTTTACGAACGATCCGGCCTTGCTGGATGTGACGGCCAACGGTTTGCGGATCAGTTTACTGGTGTTCATTGTGGTCGGTTCGCAGATATCGATCAGCCAGTTTTTCCAGAGTATCGGGATTGCTTGGAAAGCTATGTTTTTGAGTCTGAGCCGTCAGGTCCTGTTCCTGATACCGGCCATGTTGCTGTTCTCCCGTTTCTGGGGCTTGGATGGCGTCTGGTATGCGGCTCCCTTTTCCGATTTCATTGCGGCGGTCACGGCTTGGCTGTTTCTGTGGTATCATGTTAAAAACATGAAAAGTAAGGGCTTGGGTTGAACTTTTTGTTATCTTGGTTGTCTACTATATAAAAGTAGATTGATTAGGTTATAACTAAAAGAATAAGAAGTATGAAAAGAGTATTATTATTACTGTCAATCCTGCTCTTTAGCGCGGGAACCATGATGGCCCAGCAGGATAAAGCTGCCGATAAGGCTGCCAAGAAAGCGGAAAAAGAAGCTAAGAAAGCTGCTGAAGCAGCAGAACAGATGGCCTTGTTCGAACAGGGCGTGCAAGCACTGAAAGAAAAAGATTTTGTGTTGGAAGCCGAACGTGTCGAATTTAAACGCGGCCGATTTGTTTATGTCACCCCGAGTACGAACTTCGTTTCCATGAAGGGAGACAGGGCTACGATTCAGTTGTCATTCAATACCGCCGCTGCCGGTCCTAACGGTATCGGAGGTATTACGGTGGACGGTAGCGCCTCGAATGTCGAAATGAAGACTGATAAGAAAGGAAATGTCACACTCAACATGATGGTGCAAGGTGTCGCTGTTTCCGCAAATGTGACCATCCGCATGGTGAAAGGAACGAATAAATGTACGGCAACTGTCAGTCCGAACTTCAACAGTAACCGTATCTCGTTTACCGGTTACCTCTATCCTTCGGATCAGTCCAATGTCTTTAAGGGACGTTCGATCTAAGTTTTTTCGTACGCAAAACCAGTCCCTGTCCCATAAATATAGAGTAGGCATCCTTTTGGAAAGCGGTCAGCATCTCTTTCCAAAAGGATGCCTATTCTTTTTGAAGGAATGTACAGCATTTTGTATCTTTGTTCTCGTAAATTATTCTTTATATATTTAGTTATGCAATTAGCAATAGATCAGAAAGACATCGATAAGTTCCTGATGGTAGGCGATAAAGTGCTTATCAAGCCGAAGAATCCGCAAAGCCAGACGAAGTCGGGCCTGTATTTGCCGCCTACCGTTCAGCAGGAAAAGATACAGAGCGGATATATCATCAAAGTCGGCCCCGGTTTCCCACTTCCTTCGCAGAGCGAGGAGCACGAAGTCTGGGAAAAGAAGAAGGACGGGGAAGTGCATTACCTGCCTTTGCAGGCACACGAGGGCGACCTGGCTGTGTTTCTACAGAATACGGCTTATGAAATCAATTTTAACGAGGAAAAGTTCCTGATTGTTCCGCATTCGGCCATCCTGATGCTGATCCGTGATGAAGGTTTGTTCGAATAAGTCCTTTTTGTTTGGCAAAATACTATGATTTTCGGTTTTTAAATGTATTTTTGCAACCAAATCAACAAAACAATCTATCAATAGTAGCGATTATAATGAATAAAATTGTAAGTAAAGAGCATTTCTCTGCCAACGTGGTGAAACTGGAGGTAGAGGCTCCTCTGATCGCCCGCTCCCGTAAGGCAGGCCACTTTGTTATCGTGAAGGTAGGGGAAAAGGGAGAACGCATTCCCCTCACTATCGCCGGAGCTGATACGACAAAAGGAACGATCACACTCGTGATTCAGGCTGTAGGCGGTTCGTCGAAGAAGATCTGTGAACTGAATGTCGGTGATTATATTACCGACTTGGTAGGTCCGTTGGGGCAAGCTACCCATATCGAGAAAGTCGGGACAGTCGTTTGTGCCGGTGGCGGTGTGGGAGTGGCACCTTTGTTGCCCATTGTCGAGGCTTTCCATAAGGCGGGAAACCGCGTGATCGTGGTGTTGGCTGCCCGTACGAAAGACCTGGTTATCCTGGAAGAACAGATGCGTGCTAATTCGGATGAAGTGATTGTGATGACAGACGATGGTTCTTACGGCACGAAAGGATTGGTAACGAATGGGGTCGAGAGTGTCATCAACCGGGAAAAAGTGGATCTGTGTGTGACGATCGGCCCGGCTATTATGATGAAGTTTGTCTCTGCCCTGACGAAGAAATATGAAATACCGACGGTCGCTTCCCTGAATACGATCATGGTAGACGGAACCGGAATGTGCGGCGCTTGCCGTATCACGGTCGGTGGAAAGACCAAGTTTGTGTGTGTGGACGGTCCCGAATTCGACGCCCACCAGGTGGACTTCGACGAGATGCTGATGCGCCTCGGTGCTTATAAAGATATTGAAAAGAAATAACAAAACCACGATAAACAAATGACAACAGAAGAACTGATCGCCGCCCGTCGTGCCGAACCCTGGAGGGAAGCACTGCGGAAAAGCAAAAAGAATAAAGAACGCACGGATATTCCCCGTGTAGAGATGAATGAACTGGATGCGGAATACCGCAGCCATACCCGCCTGGAAGAGGTGAACCTCGGTTTGACGGCTGAACAGGCCGTGCAGGAAGCGCAGCGTTGCCTGGACTGTCCGAATCCGACTTGTATGCAAGGATGTCCGGTAAGTATCAATATCCCGACTTTTGTCAAGAACATCGAACGGGGCGAGTTCTTAGAAGCGGCCAAAGTGCTGAAAGAAACCAGTGCCCTGCCTGCCGTTTGCGGCCGTGTATGTCCGCAGGAAAAGCAGTGCGAAAGCAAATGTATCCACCTGAAGATGGGGAAACAGGCTGTCGCTATCGGGTATCTGGAACGCTTTGCTGCCGACTACGAGCGTGAAAGCGGTAACATCTCTGTGCCTGAAGTGGCGGAAAAGAATGGCATTAAGATTGCGGTTGTCGGCTCCGGCCCTGCCGGTCTTTCCTTTGCCGGCGATATGGCGAAACGCGGGTATGATGTGACGGTTTTCGAAGCGTTGCATGAGATCGGGGGCGTACTGAAATATGGTATTCCTGAATTCCGCTTGCCGAATAAGATTGTGGATGTCGAGATAGACGGATTGCGTAAGATGGGTGTGCAGTTCCTGACCAACTGTATTGTTGGCAAGACGATCAGCTACGAAGACTTGCACGCCGATGGTTTCAAAGGCATCTTTGCCGCCAGCGGAGCCGGACTGCCGAACTTTATGGATATACCGGGCGAGAACCTGGTCGGCGTCATGTCGTCCAACGAATACCTGACACGTGTCAACCTGATGGATGCAGCCAACCCGGAAAGCGATACGCCTGTATTGCAGGGTAAGAAGGTGGCGGTTATCGGTGGTGGTAACACGGCGATGGACTCTGTCCGTACGGCTCGCCGTCTGGGTGCCGAGCGTGCCATGATTGTGTATCGTCGTAGCGAAGAAGAAATGCCTGCCCGCCTGGAAGAGGTAAAACATGCCAAAGAGGAGGGCGTAGAGTTTATGACTTTGCATAACCCGGTTGAATATATCGGCGACGAACGCGGCCGTGTCAAACAGATGCGCCTGCAGAAGATGGAACTGGGCGAACCGGATGCTTCCGGGCGTCGTCGTCCTGTGCCTGTAGAGGGAGCGATCGAAACGATCGATGTGGACGAAGTGATTGTCAGTGTCGGTGTTTCCCCGAACCCGCTTATCCCGCGTGCCTTCCAAGGGTTGGAAGTAAGCCGCAAGGGTACGATTGTGGTAAACGAAGAAAGCATGCGTTCGACGCTGCCCGATGTATATGCCGGCGGCGATATTGTCCGTGGCGGCGCAACCGTAATCCTGGCAATGGGAGACGGTCGCAAGGCGGCTGCGGCGATGGATGCGGCTTTGAGAGGATAATTGATATTCAATATGGAGAAGGGACATGGACTTTACGTCTGTGTCCCTTTATTTTTTATCCGTTTAACCAACGTTTCTCCCTTGAAATAGATGATTAATGAACTGACAATGATCAGCATACCGGTGACAGTGCTGAACGTCGGATATTCATCGGCCAGCATGATCCAACTCAGGACAGCTCCCAGTATGGGATTGATAAGGCGGCACATATTGAGGTCCGATACTTTGCTTTTCGCATCTTGCAACGCCATGAACCAGAAACTGAAGGCAAAGACGGAAATAAAGACCAATACGCCGAGACTGATGTAGAACCCTGCCGGTTTGCCGATGAAAGGATGGAAGCCTTCAACAGACACTCCGACAATGTAAATAAGCAATCCGCCGAAGAACATCTGAACCGCATTCAGAAATATCGGATTTACCTTCCCCTTATCTTCAGAAACAGATATGGCCGAATAGCCTTGCAAAATGATATTGAGCAGCAGGAGAACGACGCCGGCAATGCCTTTCGTGTCCAGCGGCTTGCCATCGCTTCCCATCCCGATAATCAGGAACAGGCCGATTAAACTGACCAGCAGGCTACAGGTCTTATAGATATTCAGTTTGTCATTGCGGGCGATAAGGTGGGCAAGCAGGACATTGATGAGCGGTGTCATCCCCATGATTATGGAAGAGATGGCTCCGCTGACGAAGTCCACGCCTATATAAAAGGCTGTATATCCTAAAAACATATTGATCAGAATCAGGTTGAGGAATAGCCTGCTGTTTTGTTTGATCTCCCGCCACATCCCTTTATGCCAAGTGTAGGCAAATAGAATGATGCCGACAAGCGTAAACCGTATTCCGGCAAAATTCATCGGAGTAAAATCATAACTGAGTCCTTGCTTGATGAATGGCGTTACAATAGCCCACAGAACGGAAGCGATGATTGCATAAAGGAGTCCCTTCTTCATAATGAGTATCGTTTATTTCGATGTTAGTTTTTTGTTATAGTAAAAAGCCCCGCTATTCCTGAGAATAACGAGGCCTTTTGGAAGCGAGCGGAAGACGGGACTCGAACCCGCGACCCTAACCTTGGCAAGGTTATGCTCTACCAACTGAGCTACTTCCGCAAAATGTAATCTGTTGAGACGCACGGCCGTGCGTCTGTATCGTACTCGAAGCGGGACTTGAACCCGCACAGCCGCAATGGCCAAAGGATTTTAAGTCCTTCGTGTCTACCGATTCCACCATTCGAGCATCCCTTTCTCTTAAGAGATGAGCGGAAGACGGGACTCGAACCCGCGACCCTAACCTTGGCAAGGTTATGCTCTACCAACTGAGCTACTTCCGCGTTGTTGCATTGTTTTCGTTTGCGAGTGCAAAGGTAGATGATTTTTTTGTTTCTGCAAATATTTGGATGAAAAAGTTGTGCCCAACCTCGCATTTTTAGTTCAAATTCATCACCACCCATTCTTGGCCGCTCGCCGATGTGGAGGATACTGCATATCTTCTCAACGGATATTTGGAAACTCCCTTTGTCGGGGCACCTGTGCCATAGCCGATATCAAATTCAGTTCCGCATTCCGGACAAGTCGCTTTACCAGCATTATCTGCTTCTATAATGATATTTCTTTTTGCTTCGTGCGGACAACAAAGATCATAGGCATAATAAGTCGTTTTACCACTCGCATCGATACCGCATACGACCAATACACCCGCATATCCGGTTTTTTCTCCGGCTGTACGGGGTTTTGTAATGGATTTATGATTGTATAAACCAACTAAATCCTTGTCCTGATACCGCAGGTCGATATTTAAATAGACCAGTGCGTAAGGAATGTCCGATTCCTCAAATTTAGAACACGAAAGAGCCAATAATACAAGTAAGCAGGATAAAAATCGTTTCATCGTTTATTCGGATAACAGCTGTCGTTCAGCTTCGTTTACTCTATTAAACGCGAAACCGTCCACAATATTTTGCATCAGGGCGGAAATCTGATCATTGCACAGATTACCGATACTTCCTTCGTGCGTATGGCTGACTTCCTTAACAGGGGTAAACTTTCCGGCTTCGATGTTCAGGCCGACCTGCTTGTAGGCATCCCGGAAAGGTACGCCTTCAAGCACGAGGCGGTTGACCTCTTCCACGCTGAAAAGAAGTGCGTATTTGTCGTCGTCCAGGATATGCTCGTTCACTTTCACCTCCCGCATCATATGCGTAACCATACGGAGGCAGTCCTTCAGTTCGTCGAAGGCGGGAAGGAATACTTCTTTTATGATCTGCAGGTCACGGAAGTAACCCGACGGAAGATTGTTGCTGATCAGCGTGATCTGTTGGGGTAATCCCTGCAACTTATTGCATTTGGCACGTGTCAGCTCGAATACGTCCGGATTCTTTTTATGCGGCATGATGCTGGAACCTGTCGTGAACTGGTCCGGCAACTTGATAAAGCCGAAGTTCTGGCTGTTGAACATGCAGGCGTCAAAAGCTAATTTGGACAATGTGGCGGCAATGCCCGCCATAGCGAAAGCTACGGTGCGCTCCATCTTGCCACGTCCCATCTGTGCATACACGACGTTGTAGTCGAGCGAGTCGAAGCCAAGCAAGTCTGTTGTCATCTGGCGCTTCAGCGGGAAAGAAGATCCGTATCCGGCGGCAGAGCCGAGCGGGTTACGGTTGCAAACCTTATAGGCCGCCTGCATCAGTTGCAGGTCGTCGGCAAGGCTTTCGGCATAAGCGCCGAACCAAAGTCCGAACGATGACGGCATGGCGATCTGTAAATGCGTATATCCGGGAAGCAGTACCTCTTTATACCGGTTACTCTGCGAGATCAACACCTCGAACAGGCCGGATACGAGTTCCACTATTTCCTGTATCTGCGCACGGGTGAACAGTTTCAGGTCCAGCAACACCTGGTCGTTACGCGACCGGCCGCTGTGTATCTTTTTCCCCGTATCACCCAAGCGGCGTGTCAGCATCAGTTCCACTTGCGAGTGGACATCTTCCACACCCTCTTCAATGACAAACCGGCCGCTGTCGGCAACGGCATAAATATTTTTCAGTTCGGCAAGCAGGACGGTCAGTTCCTCCCGGGTAAGTAGTCCGATGCTTTCCAGCATGGTGATATGAGCCATCGAGCCAAGCACATCGTACTTAGCCAGATAGAGATCCATCTCCCGGTCTTTACCTACCGTAAAGGTATCCACTTCCTGGTCTACCTGAACATTTTTTTCCCAAAGTTTCTGAGCCATTAAAAATACAATTAATAAGGCAGGGATGCCAACAGCGTCGATATCTTATCGACTGCATCCTGCAACGGTTTTGATACCATTGGCTTGATAAACGGATTCAGATCGGCGCGGACGGTCATTTTCATCCGTGTGTCATTCTCTTCCATCTGTTTCAGCTGTATCCAGAGGAACAGGGGGACGGGAGAATTCGTCGTCGTGAACTTGATCGTCTTGTTCGGTTCGCGTTCTACGATCTGGAAGGTTATCTTACCTACGGGTGCGACGTTGAAACTGCAAGAGTCTTTGTCGAACTCGAAATCTTTAATCTTATCTTGAGGTATGCGGTCCTGCACCTTTTCCAGGTTGGAGAGGTCGGACAGCATATTAAAAATACGATCCTCATTAAAGGGGATCGCTTTTACTTCACTAACAAATTCAGTCATTCTGTTTCAATTATACTCCCGGATTCCAGTTAGCCGGGTCTTTGCGCCATTCCTGAAGGATCGCGATTTCGGACTCGTCGATGTAATCCGTACGCAAAGCCTCTTCCAGGACTGCGTCGTAGTTACTCAGCGTTGTCAAAGTTACTTTTGCATCTCTGAAAGCTTCTACTGCAACAGGGAAACCATACGTGAAGATCGCAACCATACCGGCTACATCGCAACCGAAATTACGAACGGCCTGTACTGCTTTCAAACTGCTGCCACCTGTAGAAACCAAATCTTCAACAATCACAACCTTTGAACCCGGTTTCAGTTCGCCTTCGATCAGGTTTTCCAACCCATGATCTTTAGGAGTGGAGCGGATATATACGAACGGCAGGCCCAACAGGTCGGCTACCAATGCTCCCTGAGCGATAGCTCCGGTTGCAACACCGGCGATAGCATCGGCATTTTCGTATTTTTCGCTGATTGTGCGAGCCAGTTCCAACTTGATGAAACTTCTGATTTCCGGATAGGAAAGCGTTTTTCTGTTGTCATTGTAGATTGGTGATTTCCAACCGGATGCCCATGTGAAAGGATTGGCCGGCTGCAGTTTAACCGCCTTAATCTTTAATAATCTCTCTGCTACTAATCTTTCCAGTGTTTTCATACAACCTAATAAATATAATATGTTTATATCAGTCCGCAAAGGTAGATAAAGGGAATGAGATAACCTTGTAGTTCTTGAAAAAAATAAGCCATACATATTGTATAACAGGTTTCCGGCAAATTCGTGTTTCTCAGGCGATGGTTATCCCTAAAAAACTGATCCGGATACCGGGAACTGCCTGTATTGAAGCGGCACAGGCGAGGAATGTCGAGCCGGTTGTGATCACGTCGTCCACCAATAGGGCATGCCTGTTTTTCAATGCTTCGGAGTCGTTCAGCCGGAAGATATTTTCTACGTTTTTCTGCCGTTCGTACACTTGCTTGCGTGTCTGGCTTTCCGTCTTTTTGATGCGGGAAACGGAGGTGGTGTCGACCGGTATTCCGGTGACGGATTGAATGCCCCGTGCAATCCATTCCGACTGATTATATCCCCTTTGTTTCAGCCTTTCCGGATGAAGGGGGACGGGGAGCAGGACGTCGACCGTGTCAAACAGCCCGGCTTTCTGACAAGCGATTGCAGCCCTACGGCCTAATTGATATCCTAACTCCTTATTTCCGTGATATTTCAGGGAGTGGATCAGCTTTTGCCCGTATCCTCCATGCTCGAAACGGAGTAGGGCGGTGGCGGCGACAAAAGGGACTTTCCCTTCGAACAACCGGCAGGCTGCGTTTGTCTTTAGGTCTGTGAAATGCGTATAAGGCAAATTGTTCGAGCAATGCAGGCAGATATGTTCTTCCCCTTTTACCAAAGGCGTCTGGCAGAGCAGGCACAGGCGTGGGAAGAAAAGGTTCAGGAGATCATTCAAAAGTGTCTTCATCATAGTCATTCCCGTTGAAAAGCTGCTTCAGGCAACGGCTTGTGTCCCGTCCCTCGAATCCGCGTCCGGCGGCGAAACGGAGTAGTTTGATGTAAGTCTCCCGTTCGTCTTTGCCCCGGGTTGTTTTCTTCTTGCTTTTCAAGAGGGAGAACAGGATATCCTGATATTCCTGTTCGTCTATGCCGGCTAATGCTTCCGTGCGGATATCCGCCGGAATGCCTTTCCTTTGGAGTTCATAGCTGATTTTGATACGTCCCCATTTGTTGAAGCGCAGTTTGTCGTTTACGAAATAACGGGCGAAGCGGCTTTCGTCGATGAAACGTTCTTTCAGCAGGCGGGCGATGATGCGGTCGCTTTCTTCCCCGGTCAACCCCGCCGCTTTGATTTTCTTTTCCACATCTTGGATGCAACGTTCGGCGGCAGAACAATAGGCGGCTACCCGGTGAAGCATTTCAGGTTCGCTGAGTTGCTTCATTTCCGTGCTTTTACGATCCGGTCTTTGCCGGACAAATCCTGGATCAGTTCGATGTCTTTATACCCTTCTTCCTCGAGCATTTCGACGACCATCGAGCCGTAGGCGGCATTGATCTCGAAATAGAGCCGTCCGTTCCTTCTCAGTTTTTTCTTTCCGAAATGGGCAATGTGCCAATAGTACAGCAACGGGTCGTTGTCCGGCACGAAGAGGGCGATATGCGGTTCGTAGTCGAGCACGTTCCTTTCCATATCGATCTTTTCCTCTTCCTTAATATAAGGAGGATTGCTGACGATGACATCCAGTATGAACGGGATATCCATTTCCGCTTTTTCGGGGTTCAGGATATCTGTCTGGATAAAAGTAATCGTAGCGTTGTTACGTTTGGCGTTCCTGCGAGCCGTGTCCAATGCTTCTGTCGAGATATCTGTTGCGATAATGCTGGCTTGCTTCAGGTGTTTGCGCAACGTGACGGCGATACAGCCGCTGCCTGTACCGATATCCAATATTTTTATCTTTTTCCCTTCGTTGTCGATGATGACCTGTTCGACCAGCTCTTCCGTTTCCGGCCGTGGTATCAGGACAGACGGGTTCACTTCGAATTGCAGGCTGTAGAAATCGGCTGTGCCTAATATATATTGTATAGGCTCCATCTCTTTCAGCCGTTCGACGATCTCGTGAATCCGGTTCTTTTCGGCTTCGGGCAGTACCTTATCTTTACAGAATAGAAAATGATGCGGCTGGATATTACTCACCCGCTCCATGATCAGACGGACCAGGCTACTGATCTCGGAAGGTGGATACAAGTCCTTCAAAGATTCTTTTATATATGCGAGGGTTTCAGTCATATAATTCTATTTTTCTGCAAAAATACGGATTTAATCTGGACTAACAAAGATATGTTACTTTTGGCTTGACCCAAAAGTAACCAAAAAGTCAAGGCCAAACCTGCTTCGCTACTCCGTTCCCTTCGTTCGCTGTCGCGTCGTAAGGGTCGTTCGCGAACGACCCCTACAGCAGACGCTCCTGCCGCTCACTGCGGTCTCTGCGCTTAACGCTCACCAGCTTAGGCCGGAAGTAGAGCCTGACGGCTCTGTTGAGGATTATGATACCGTCTGTTTCTTTGCGATCCCGCATCGAGTGTGGGAATGGAAATTACAATAACCCTCTTTTCGTCCGTTTTTCTATTTCATCCGAAATCTTGATCGATTTTGAATTGACTCTTTTCACGGTTTAAGCTCCCCTTTCTGACAATCGGGAAAACGAGGTGCGCAGCCCGTTCCGGAAAGTGTGCAATTTGATTACCGAAAACCGGAAACACCGGCAAAGTGATAAAGCTTAACTCCCGGAGAATCGAATATTTG
>NZ_QREV01000058.1 GCF_003363715.1 Parabacteroides acidifaciens | reverse complement strand
GTATATTTTCGATTGTGTCGCTTTTCTTTACACATTTTTATTTTCTAATTGTGTAAACTTTTTTCCGTACAAGTCAGCGGCGCCTAAATGTTCCGAAAAACATAGGATCTGTAATGGTACGGGTCCTGGCTTTTTTATATGAACTTCCTGTAAGAAACTTTGGTTTCGAAAGAGTCTTTAAGATTAGCTGCTATCAGAACTTCCGGAAAGTATAAGTCTTCCCTTCGCTGTTAAGTATTAACTGCTTGGATGTCAATTTGTCAATAGTGTAAGTCCGCTTGGTCGAATCCCAATCGGTATATGGCAGGAATTTCCCAACTGGTCTCGGGTCGCTTATCAGTTCCAGCAGGAGCGTTTTATCTCCTTCCATGACATTGTAACCATAACAGTGGAGGAATGAATCGACAGCCGGGAAGTAAATCTGGTACATGAATAAAGAGTGCTCGAAATTGAAATAAACCGTATCGGTCTCCTGGATTGTTCCGCTCGCTTCTACCTGTTGCAACTGCCATTTTCCGAATAACTTGGATTCTGTATCTTTACTACATGCGACAAAAAGGAATGCACAAACTGCTATCAATATATTTCTAACCATAGTCTTACTTGCTTCAATAAGTTGTCAAAGGAAAGGAAATATTTTCAAAATCGCAAGTTAAATATATATAGCAGTCGCAGGTATTTTTACAATTGGCTTCTGTTTCGTATATTTGTGTCATTATTTACTTTGTGTTTTTAATTATACAAACATTCTATGATACGAATAAAACAATTAGTACTACTGCTTTTGGTCGCATTGACCATCTCTTCATGTGTGAACAAGGCTCAAAAGGAGGATATCCTTGTCTACTCGAATCCCCTCCCGGTACAGTTTGGTGATCCCTATGTCTTGCTGGCATCGGACGGTCTATATTATATGTATGGGACAGGTGGCGGAGCTGTTGACGGTTTCTGCGTCTATTCTTCACCGGATATGGTCAACTGGAAAGCAGAAGGACAGGTTTTTCGGGGGAATGTTCCCGGTTCATGGGGCGTTGCCAACTTCTGGGCTCCTGAAGTCTATGAACGTAATGGTAAGTTCTACATGCTCTACAGCGCCGACTGGAAGGAAAACCCGACCAATGAACTCGAAAACTTCCGTATCGGCGTGGCTGTGGCAGACAAGCCGACCGGTCCTTTTAAGGAACTTTCCGATAAACCTCTGTTTGACCCGGGATATCCGGTTATCGACGGAAACCTCGTGGATGATGGCAATGGCCGTACTTATATGTACTTCTCCCGTTGCTGCTACAAGCATCCGGTAGAGAGCGAGATCGCCGAACAGGCCCGGAAAGAAGGGAAGTTCAATGAAATAGAGGAGAGCTGGATTTACGGTATAGAGGTGAAACCCGACCTGACGGATGTCATCGGTGAGCCTGTACTTATCTTGCGTCCCCCGGTAAAACTCGATGACACGCAATCCGAATGGGAAAGCCGTTCCGTCACTACCGGAGAGGTGAACCGCCGTTGGACCGAAGGCCCTTATACGCTCAAGAAGGGAGACACTTACTATATGATGTATTCGGCCAATTATTTCGGGGGCAAGAATTATGCTGTCGGTTATGCTACATCGAAGAATCCGCTCGGCTCTTTCACCAAGTCAAGTGATAATCCTGTCCTGCAAAAGAACGTGGAGCAGGGAGGCATCGTTACCGGTACCGGGCATAACAGTGTGACCTGGTCTAAAGACGGCAAGCAGATGTATTGCGTCTATCACGGACGGACACAGGAGACCGGTGACGAACGGGTCGTCTTCATCGACAAGATGGGAATAGACGACAACGGGCGTCTATACGTCGAAGGTCCGACAACCACTCCGCAAAAGAAATAGTGCGGATCTTCTCCCTGAATATATAAACTGCTTACAGCAGACAGTCGATATCCACCTCCGTTCCTGCATCCGACTCCTCCGGGAGAAGGATGACCGGAGTACCGGGGAACTCTTTCTCCAGATATTGTTTGAGATATTCCAACGTATTGGCTGTAATCAGCTCGTCAGTCGGGGGATAGAGGTTGTAGATGACAGCTTCGACCCGTATGCCGTATTGCTTGCAGGCATACAGGCTTAGCAGCGTGTGGTTGATACTGCCCAACTTACCGGACGTGACCAGGACTACCGGATATCCCTGTTCTTTTACATAATCGATTGTCAGCGAATGGAAGTCATTTGGAACCATCAATCCTCCTGCGCCTTCCAGCAGGACATATTCATATTTCCCCTGTAGCCGGCGGGTCGCTTCGGTGATCACCGACAGGTCGATTGTCCGCCCATCCTTTGCCGCCGCCATATGTGGGGAACAGGGATAGGTGAAGATATAGGGGCAGGTCAGTCCCTCCTTGTCCTCTTCCGTGAAGGAAATACCTTGCAGGCGGCGGTGCATCTCTATATCCTCCGAAGTCTCCGTGCAGCCGGTCTGGATCATTTTCTGGGTGATTACTTGTTTCCCTTTTCCGGCTAATGCGCGTGCAAGAATACCGGTGGCAAAGGTCTTGCCGATGTTGGTATCGATACCTGTGATGAATAATACTTTTCCTTTCATAAGCTGTTTATTTTTTTATCGCCACAACATAGAGAGGGCGGTATGTGAGTGTTACTTGATTGTTGGCTGCCGGAAACTGTTCTCGGTAGCGATTGCAGAAAGAAGCCAGCATGCCCTTTGTCCAGAGACCGTTTCCCGTAGCCGTTACTCCTGTCGCTTTTAGGTGCTTCAATACATCCAGCGGACTGTTGAAAGTCAGGCGGATTATCTCTTCTTCACAATGCCGGAGGTCGAAGCCGGCGGACAACCATCCGGCAAGTTCGCTGGCAGTGGGATAGGATAGTCCTTTTCCCGTTAGCTCTTTTATCTCTGACAGGTTACCGGGGGCAAAGGTGCTGAACAGAAGCGTACCGTGCGGTTCCAGCAGTCTCGCCAGCTTGCCGAGAAACTTTTCCGGCTCTTTCATCCACTGGAAGGCTGAGGCAGAAGCTATCAGGTCGAACTTGCCGGGAAAGGGGATCGCTTCTGCATCTCCCATGATAAAGCGAGGAGGGCAACCCTGAAATAGTTTGCTTACCTTCTCCCGGCAACCTTCGCAAAGGTCATTCAACACCCATTCCTCCGCCTTGCATTGTTCGATAAGGGAACGGGTGAAACCACCTGTTCCACAGCCGATTTCCAGGATGCGCCCATAATGTCCTCCCACTGGTCCGGGCAGGAGAGATGCTAATTTTCGGCTAATCCGATGCTGTGCATCCGCCTGGCTGTCATAACTTGTCAATGCGCGGGTGAAGCGATGCTGTATGCGTTCTCTGTCTATTGCTTCCATATTTCATTCCATTGTTTCCATAAATAAAAAGGATAGTGAGGCGCCTCCAATACGGTTACCTGGCAACGGTTTTGCCAGTAATTGTGCAGGTTGGCGAACGGAAAAATCCGGTCGCCGGATGCGATAACAGCCCGGGTCCAGAAGTTGTCAGCGACAGGCTTTACCGCATCTTCATTGATATGGGTGTAGAGCGTCTGTAGCTCCTCGCGCACCTCGTCAACCGGGCGGGTAGCCACTTGTTCGTAGGTTTGGAGCACTTCCCGTCCTCCACACATCCGACGGTTGAAACGGTGCATGCCCTCCTCCGTTACATTCGCAAGCGTTCCTTCGAATACGGCAGGCGGGATTCCCCAGGTGTCGTGAACGGGATAGTCCGTCCCATTAATCGCAATAGTTTCTACAAACATATCCTTTTTCCCCCGGAACAGGGCCGAGGCTACCCATACGCCCAATGACCATGCCACCAGGCGGATTTCCTTGTAAGCCGACAGGCCCTCCCCGAAGCGGAGGTCGCGGTAGTCATAGCAGATCCAAACGTCCGTACCGGGCTCTGCTTTTAGCGGGCGGAACAGTTCCGGAGATGCTGACCACCCGGAAAAGAACAGCAATAGACGTCCTTGCCCCTTATTGACTTGCTTATCTATTTTCATTAGTCTATACTGTTAATCAATTCTTTTATTTCACTTTCCGTTACATTGGCCGTCAGTGAGAAACGTATTCGTGCCGTTCCTTTCGGAACTGTCGGCGGACGGACAGGCAGGCAATAGAAACCTTTCCGCTGTAATCTTAGGCTCGTCTCCACACAGTCTTCGTTTTCCCCGATGATGAAAGGAATGATGTGGCTGGATGAAATTTCTCCTCCCTTGCCTTTTAATGCTTCCGATAGCAGACGGCTGGTTGTGGCGAGTCTCTGCCGTTCTTCCGTAAACTCAGGAAGCTTCTCGAAAATGTACCGGGTCCAGGCAATCTGGGCAGGTGGGAGGGCGGTGCTAAAGATAAGTGGGCGCATGGTATTGATCAGGTATTCCCGAATCGTCCGGCTGCATAGCAGGTAGGCGCCCATAGATGCCAATGCCTTTCCAAAAGTACCGACCAGTAGGTCTATATCCCCGATGCAATCTTGTTCTTCCGCAATCCCTAATCCTGTTTTACCTCTTACCCCAATGGCATGCGCTTCATCGACATAGAGCCATACGTTTGGGAATTGTCGCTTTAGGGAAACGAGTTGGCGGAGGTCGGCGACATCACCGTCCATACTGAAGATGCTTTCCGTGACGATAATGAGCTGTTCGTATTCATGTGCATATTTGGCAAGCAATCGTGCCAGATGCTCGTTGTCATTGTGGCGGTATCGCTGATAAGGAGCGCCGCTCAGCAAGAGCCCGTCTATGATGCTGGCATGTACCAGTTTGTCCGCCAGTATCAGCGTTTGTTTGTCCGCCAGGGCGGGAAGTATGCCTGTATTGGCATGATAACCACTGTTGAACAGCAAAGCGGCCTCGCGCCCGAATCGTTCGGACAAGCATTCCTCGAGCTCGGTATAAACTTTGAAATTGCCGGTTAATAGTCTGGAGGACGAGGATGAGAAAAGCCAATCGTTTTCCTGCATCTCCCTCAGAAACTCTTCACGCAGCTCCTTGCGTGACGCCAGGCCGAGATAGTCGTTGGAGGAAAGATTCAGCATCTTCCGCTCTTCTTTCCATATCCATTTCCCTTCGTGTATGACTTCCGGCAGACTCCGCAGATTACCTGTCTCTTTCAGTTTCTCTAATAATATGTTGTAATCTTTCATTGCTTTGTTGTTATGATTTATCAGAAAACACGAAGCAGGCCACTTGTCAATTTCGACAATTCTTTATTTGTTATGACGAACGGAGGCATGAGATAAACCAGCTTTCCGAACGGACGTACCCAGATGCCTTCTTTGACAAATCGCTCTTGGAGGATGGCCATGTCGACAGGCTCTTTCATTTCGATCACCCCGATAGCGCCTAACACCCGTACCTCTTTCACGCTGGGGAAGGAGCCTGCCGGAGCGAGTTCGGCTTTTAATTGTGCTTCTATCGCGTGAACCTTTTCCTGCCAGCCATTTTCCAATAGAAGGGAAACGGATGCCGAGGCGATGGCGCAAGCTAACGGATTTCCCATAAAAGTGGGGCCGTGCATGAAACATCCCGCTTCACCGCTGCAAATCATGTCAGCTACCGCTGTACTGGTAATCGTGGCGGAAAGCGTCAGATAACCTCCGGTCAAGGCTTTACCGATACACATGATATCCGGTTCGACACCCGCCCACTCCCAGGCAAAGAGCCGGCCGGTCCGACCGAATCCTGTAGCGATCTCATCGAATATAAGCAAGACGTCGTATTGGTCGCATAACTCCCGTGCCCGTACCAGAAATGTAGGGGAGTAGAAATACATTCCTCCGGCTCCCTGTACGATCGGTTCGAGTATAAGGGCAGCAATCTCTCCGGCGTGTTTTGCCAACAGGTCTTTCAGGGGATCCATCGCTTTCTCATCCCATTCGTCATGAAACCTGACGGAAGGCTGGGGGATGAAGAACTGGACGGGAAGGCTTCCGGCGAAGATACCGTGCATGCCTGTTACCGGATCGCAAACAGACATTGCGTGCCAAGTGTCGCCATGATATCCGCTCCGGATTGTGGCAAAGGCATGTTTCCGGTTCTTTCCCTTCCGGCACTTCGATTGCCAATATTGGATCGCCATTTTCATGGCGACTTCGACCGCAACGGAGCCGCTGTCGGCAAAGAATATCTTTTCCATCGAGGGTGGTAGCAGCGGTAAAAGCTTGGCTGCCAACTCGACGACGGGTTCATGTGTCAGTCCTCCGAACATGATGTGACTCATTTTGTCTATCTGCTCACGGACGGCAGCATTTAGCACCGGGTGGTTATATCCATGCACGGCTGCCCACCAAGACGACATACCGTCAATCAGTTTACGGCCATCTTTCAGCGTAATCGTTACGCCTTCTGCCCGTTCAACCGGATAGACCGGTAGCGGATTAATGGTCGAAGTATAGGGGTGCCAGACGTGTTCACGGTCAAAACTCAGTATTTCTTCTGTTGTCATCTTTCCCAATCTGTATTTTCAGTTAATGAATATCCTTCCGTTGTGAAAAGGGCTTTGTCTTCTGCCACCCGGCTGCCGATGGTGGTCAGGAGGTCTCCGATGATGGCTGCGTTAATGCCAATACGGAGCGCCTTGCGCTGGGTCTCCTCGCTCAGCCTTGCCCGTCCGCCGGAGAAGCGCAGGTAAGCCTTCGGGTTGATGAAGCGGAAGAGGGCGATGGTGGTCAGGATCTCTTCATCGGTCAACGGCTTCGTCTCTCCGAGTGGCGTCCCGGGAATGGGCTGGAGCAGGTTTAGGGGGATCGAAAGGATGCCTTCCCTTTGAAGGAAGAGGGCCATCTCGATGCGTTGCTCCATCGTTTCGCCCATGCCGATGATGCCACCGCTACAGATGCGGAAGCCTATCTTGCGGGCGGTGCGGATGGTTTCCATTTTCTGCTCCATCGTGTGTGTTGTACATAGGGTGCGGAAGTAGGAGGGTGCTGTTTCTATGTTACAGTGATAGTTTTCCGTCCCACTGTCATAAAGGGCTTGCAGTTGCTCGCGGCTGAGGAGGCCCATCGAGGCGCAGCATTTGATGTCTGTAGCCTGCTTGATCTGCCGGATGGTGTCGGTCACCTTTACCATATCTTTTTCGGAAACCTTCTTGCCACTGGTGACAAGGGCGAACCGCCCGATTCCCTGCCGGCGGTTGTAGGTGGCATGGCGGATACATTCTTCTGCCGGCAAGAGGGGATAAAGTGTCACGTTCGTATTGTAGTGTCCCGACTGGGCACACCATTTACAGTCTTCGCTGCAGTTCCCGCTCTTGGCATTGATGATAGAGCAGGTGTCGAACTTGTTTCCCATGAAGTGGCGGGTGATTTGGCGGGCGGCTTCATAGAGGGCTTCCTTGTCGGGGGAGGCTGCCAGGATGTTTGCCTGTTCTTCGTTGAGCAGTCCGCCTGCGAGGACGTGTTGTTTAAGCTTTTCGATCATATAATATGTATTTGTATAAACAGAAAGCGCGGAAGGCTCTCAGCATATAATAGCTGAAGCCTTCCGCGCTTTCGGAAATGTTATTTTTTATTGTCTGTGTTGCTTGCGCTGCCGCTGGGCGGCTAACGGTCAGAATGAGGCATACCGCCTGCTCGAACAGGAGTGATAGTGTATCCCCGACGACTTCGTCACGGCTTGTTTTGTCTTCCATCATCTCTTCTTCTCCTGTCTTGTCGAAGGAGAGTACCGATGTATGGTTAGAACCATTCTTTACCTGGAAGCGCTCGGACACGTGTGCTGCCAGTTGCCCAATCGTTACGGCACGCTGCACACTGATGAAAGCAGCATACCCTTTCCGGCTCCATCTTCTGAAGCGGATTGTGACCGGCTTATGTGCATACTGCTTTTTCATCTTTTATCTGTTCTTATTTAGCAACCTTTTCAAGTTTCTTCATGATGGAGAACATGAACAGTGCTGCTACAAGGCAACATACGATCAGTACGCCCCATACCATCCAGAGTTGCATATCTCCCCAAATATTACCGATCACACCGACCAGCTTGTTGCCCAATGCTGTCGCTACGAACCATCCACCCATCATCAAGCCTTTATACTTGGGAGGTGCCACTTTCGAGACGAATGAGATACCCATCGGTGAAAGGAGCAGTTCGGCGAATGTCAACACAAGATAGGTCGATATCAACCAATTGGGAGAAACGAGCTGGCTGCTTTCGATACCGTTGGCTGCTACGCTGTCCGGTGTCGGCAATCCTAATGATCCGATAGCCAGGATCATGAAACCGATGGCTGCGATTAACATACCCAAACCGATCTTTCGCGGAGCGGAAGGCTCTTTTCCTTTCTTAGCTAAATAGCCGAATACTGCCAGTGATACAGGAGTCAAGGCTACAACGAAGAACGGGTTGAACTGCTGGAAGATCTGCGGCAGGATCGTGATAGACGGATCCAGTGTCGAATAGTTGATTCCGAGCAGAACCAGGCCTCCGACAAATACGGCAGTCGATATTGTTTTCGCTTTGCTGGTTGCCGACTGGAAGATAGAGAAGCCTGCATATACCATGATAATCAGTAATGTCAGGTTAATGATGCTGAATCCTAAACGGTCCAGACCGGTTGCCGCATTAGCCGTGTAGTCACGGGCGAAGAATGTCATGGTCAATCCGTTCTGGTGGAATGCCATCCAGAAGAAGATAACGACAGCGAATACGAGGCACAAGGCGATGATACGCTGTTTGGTTTCTGCCGGAGAAATTTCTTCTGTCGGTTGTTCGGTTTTTGTTGCAGCAGCTGCAGCATTTGCCTGCTTGGTATTCACATCCGCATGTTTGAATGTTTTGCGGAAACCATAGTAGATAGCAATGGAAAGGATTAACGAGATACAGGCAACACCGAAACCGTAGTTGTAGGCTTCCGACAATTTGTCGATGTAAGTTGTCGAGAAACTTGCCAGGTCGCCGGTAAAGTGTTGTGCAGCTCTGAATGATTCGAGCAATTCTGTTCCTTTTTCGGTGATTGTACCGTTCAGATACTGGTGGGCGAGCGAAGGAATCTGACCTTCATAAGTCAGATTGGACTTAGCCAGCATCCAGTTTGTCATTTCTGTTGCCATAGTCGGAGCATACAGGGCGCCGATGTTGATGGCCATATAGAAAATACTGAAGGCGGAATCCCGTTTATTTCTGTATTGAGGGGCATCGTAAAGGTTACCAACCATAACCTGGAGGTTGCCTTTGAATAAACCTGTTCCTAATGCAATCATAGTTAATGCACCGAACATCATCCATTTAGCGGATTCGTTACCGGCAGGAATGGATAATAGCAGATATCCGAAAAACATGATAAAGATACCGCTTGTCACCATTTTCCCATATCCGAACTTATCGGCAAGCCAACCACCAATCAAGGGAGTAAAATACACTCCGGCAAGGAAAGTGGAGAATATGTCCGATGTCTCGGAGGCGGTGAAGCCGAACTTTGCTTGTAAAAATAGTGTAAAGATCGCGAGCATGGTGTAGTAACCAAATCGCTCGCCCGTATTCGCTAAGGCTAACGCGTATAAACCTTTAGGCTGTCCTTCAAACATAGAATTAAAATTGTTAGATGATTATTGAATGATTTGTTTTATTGCACCTGTTTCCGGATAGAAATAAACCTTTACCGGAGCTTTTTTGTCTTCAAACATAACGGGGGCAAGCCCTTCGCGTGTACCGAATTGAGTAATCTGTGCTTCGCCTTTGTAAAGTGTTTTTTTGTTCATGCTGATTTCGATACTGGCTTTACCTGGTACGTTATAGATGATTCCTTTCATGGATTTTTCTTTCTTCTCAGCCTCTTTCGGGTCCAGTTCGGGAGCGCGGTCGATGGCTTTCAAGTTCATATATACAGGTGCGCCACCCAAATCGTCGGCATCCACGATACCAAGCTGGGGAGAGAAACGGAACAGTACTTCCTTGTCCAGGTTATCGAAGGGGACGATTGTCACATCGTAATCGCTGGTTTCTTTTGTCCGGATTCCTGTAAATAAGTTTGTTAACGCTTTTTCCTGTTCTTCCAGTTGCTGGATAACCAGTTTCATTGCTTCGCCATCGGGTGGCAGGTTGTCCGCTTCTCCGGTCAATATGTTCAGACGGCTTTCACGGATGCGGTAAATTTGTTTGGCTGCTACTTCTGCTTGTCTGGCTGTTGAACCCGCCATCAGCAATTCTTCTGAAAAAACAGAGGCGTCGGTTACTTTAGCCGGAGCTTGTACTTTCTTTTTGGCTGCTTCCGATGTTTCTTCGTCGGGCGTATATTCTGCATTGATGGAACATAGCAATCCTTCTTCTGTCAAATAGGCGTATGGGGCGACGGTTCCACCCTTGAATTCAACTATATAGGTGTTATCAGGATCGGGTACACCTTTGTTGGTCAAGCCTATTTTTCCTAATTCGTAATAAACTTTATCTTCTGTAATGGCGTCTTTTACTCCTAAATACTTCTCTGCATATTTATAGTAAGGACCTGCTTTACAGGTTACTTTCGTAACTTCAGCATCAATGACAAGAGATGTTTTAGGGAGTGAATAAGTTATGCCGAAATTATTTGCCTTGACAGCATTTTTCTTTACAACTTTTGTCTGCGCCATAATGGGTAAACTAAGGAGCAGACTGGCTATAATGATAAAATTCTTCATATTCTAATCTAAGTTTAATCTCTGATGAATAATTGCACAAAACTATGAAATATTTTGTTAGAAACCAACCGGAAAAGCCTCTTTTCCCTTTTTAGATTAGAGAAGACATAAAGAAAAGCCTTCGGGCGGCGGAAAAGGAGATCGAGATATTTTGGTCCGGTTAAATTACCGCCCGAGGCCATTCTTAGCATATTACATGTAAAGGAGAGTCACACACAATATGTTATTTTATTACAAACTCACCTGTTAAATAACCAAGTACATGAGTAAATGATAATGTATAATTGCCATTGTCAGCATTTAATACCACTGAATGGCTCTGCGGTGTAGACACAGAAATACATTCTTCATAAACAACTTGACCTGTTTCGTTATTTGTAACTTTCACTGTCAGGTCAGTAAGTGGAGTCACAAAATTAATTGTTAATACTTTACCTTCGATAGAGGCTGTAGGAGGTGCTGGTATAAAAGAACGTATGTCTTCTTCACTCCATTTACCTTTAGTAGGAATGGTATCACAGAATACAAACTGTGTACAGAATATGCCACACACAATTAAAAACAAAGTTGAAATTAGATGCTTCATAATATTGATAAGATTTGTTTTTGTTAAAAGTCTGATTGGGACTTTGGACAAAGGTATACTTCTTACTATTATGACGCATAGATTTTTGTTGACAAAAATGTGACAAGTTGTAAATGCTTAAAAATCAGCTATGAATTTGTCGAATTTTTCCGTGTTTTGAGGTTCTCCTGTGAATTTCTTATATAATCTTCTGCGGCATTGTGATACTCCTGAACTTGTTATATGCATAATAGAAGCTATCTTTTTTATCGAAAGTTGTATCTTTACAAGATAGCAAATATGTATTTCTTCTATGGATATTTGCGGATACAGTTTGATAAGCCGATTCGTGAATTTTGGATATGTCGCATCGATTAGTTGATGCAATTCTTCCCATTCGCTTGAGTCTAACTGAACGTTGTCCTCCCTATGTATTTTGAGATACAATGAAGAGTTATGGAAATCTTTCTCTAATAGGAGAATGGTTCCCTGCTTTTCAAAAATCTGCCTGTTTTCCATTTCGAGCATTAACTTCCTTGCTTCATATAGTTGTCTTTCGACTTCGCTCATCTCTTCTTGTTGAGAATGTAGCATTTCTGTTAGCTGCATGATTTGCTTTTTGTTGTCTTCAATATATTGTTGGCTACGTCTGTATTGTTCTTCTCTTAGATATGCTAACCTCTTCTTTCTAATTTGTCCATTTTTAAGAAAAATGAAGCTTAAAATAAAGATAATAGTGAAAATGATGAAAACTTGATATATTAAAATCATTCTTTGGGCAGCTTCTTTTTCGTATTTACTCTTTTCTTTGGCAATTCGCTGGTAGTTGAACATGCTTTGTGCTAAACGAATATTTTCAAAATGTGAATGATTGATAATTGAGTCACGTGTTTGTTCATATTGGTTTGAATATTTGATAAGGTCATCAATGTTTTTCTCTTTTTGAGCAATTTGGGCTAATTGATATAAACTGCCAGCTCTTGTATATATATTTGAGCTTTTTGCACAACGGTGAAGATAGTATTTTGCTGAATCTAATTGATTTTGATATATGTGTAATTCTCCTTTTGATAGAAAAATGGGATAAAGTGTTTTTTCATTAGTGATTAAAGGGGTAGCATCTTCCATACATTGAAATGCTTTTTCATAATCTTTATTGCTAAGATATAAATTGCCTAAATCGATTAAAATAGAAGCTTTGTTTCTTATAGTGGAGTATGAAATTGCCTGCCTATAATAATAAATAGCACTGTCTAACTGTTGAGTTTGAGTGTATATACGGGCTATGTTTCTAAGAGCAAATGCAGTTTTTACAGAATCAGGCTCTATTTCTAAATATGACAAAACCTTTTTATACATGGGTAATGCCATATCGTTGATGTCTTGATAGGCATACAAAGTTCCTAAGTTATTATATATTTTAATCAGGAGTGCATAGTTTTTTGAGTCTTCTCCTATTTCTAAGGCTTTTAAATAATATTCTTGTGCCTGGAGTGCATCCTGTAAATCTGAATTTACGCGTCCCAAGTAATAATAGGCTAACATGGCGCGTGGTTGGTCTTTATGTTTCTCAAAATAAGTCGCAGCAATTCTTATTAACGAGTCTGAAGTATGTGTGATATAATTCAGATCTTGTGCCTGTGTTAAAAGAAGGTAGTATGTTGCATGATCCTTTTCGGATAGTTGGTCGATGTTTTCAATATTGTTTAAAATCAATAGTGCACTATCCGGTTTTTCCTCCATGATCTTTTCAGCTTCGATTAAACCCGGAACTTGCGGGTAATTGCTGCAAGCATGTATGAATAATGATAGCACAAGAACAACAAGGGCTGTGACATATTTAAAAAGCTTTCTCATATCAATCTCCTCCAAATCAGGATTCGAAGATACTTGTTTTTGAGAAAACTTCTATTTATTTACTATAAAATATTCTGATTATTCTATTTGAAATCTTCGTTTTATAGATAAAATTCCTACTATTATTAGTCCAGCCCTTATGCCTATTTGATTTGCTTGAATGCTTTGCCGATCATGTCCGTGATATCACTCGCGATCATACTTTCTTCAGAACGGTAAACGGCGGCCAGATCACCAGCTGTTCCGTGCAGGAAAACACCGGCGACGGCGGCTGTTTCAGGTTCGAATCCCTGGGCGAGCAGGCCGAGGATAATACCAGTCAGGACATCACCGCTTCCGGCTGTTGCCATTCCCGGATTTCCACAGCTGTTGAAGTAGACGTTTCCGGTAGCCGTACAAGTTGCCGTATAAGCTCCTTTCAGGATGATACAGACTTGATGTTCGGTGGCAAAAGCCTGTGCTTTCATCAGCCGTTCGTACGAGTTCTTGCTTTCGCCTGCGATACGGTCGAATTCTTTCGGATGCGGCGTAAGGATGCTGCGGGGAGGAATCCGTTTCAGCAAGTCTTTATTGGCGGCAATCAGGTTGAGTGCATCGGCATCGAGCACAAGCGGTTTGTCCGTAGCTTGAAGCAGATGTTCCAAAGCCTTGGCGGAGTCGGCATGTTTTCCTAACCCCGGTCCGATTCCGATAGCGGAATAAGGCTTGATATCGGAGACGAAGGTGAAATGTTCCTGGTTTGGGTCCAAATCGACCATTGCTTCCGGAAAAGCCGTTTGTAGAATCTGTTCGCCCCGTTGCGGGATATGGACAGTCAGCAGACCGGCTCCGCTTCGCAAGCAGGCGCGGGCTGATAAGAGGGTGGCTCCCATCTTTCCCCGGCTTCCGGCTATCAACAAGGCATGTCCGAACGTCCCTTTATGCGAGAAACGTTTGCGAGGCTGGAATACGGCAGCAACGTCTTCTTCGGTGATTTGAGTGAACTGTGTCGGTGTGTTTGCTATAATATCCGGATGCAGAAGAATATCCAGCACTTTCCATTCGCCCACATATTCGGCATTTTCCGGCAGCAGGAAAGCTAACTTCGGAAAACCGAACGTCAGCGTCAGATTGGCGCGGATGATCGATTCCGGATCATTCTTACGGTTGTCCTCACCAAAAAGACCGGAGGGAATATCTATCGAAACGATAGTTGCATCCGACTGGTTGATATATTTAACCATCGCTGCAAAACCACCCGTCAACGGCCGGTTGAGGCCGGAGCCGAACAGACCGTCTATCACGATATCCCGTTCGTCCAGTTCGGGCGGAACGAAATCGTCAACAACTTCCGTAAATTCGATCTTTTCCATGCCGAGTAACCGCTGCTTATTCTGTTCGCAGTCATCGGAAAGGCGCATGGTCGGATTAAACAAGTAGGTTTCCACCCGATAGCCGGCATCTGTCAGCATACGGGCGACGGCTAATGCATCCGCTCCGTTATTGCCTTGTCCGGCAAATACGATAATGCGGGTTTGTTTTGTGTAGCGGCGGCAAAATTCGCTGGTGAATATGGTCGCCGCGCGTTCCACTAAATCGACGGAACTGATCGGTTCGTTCTGGATAGTGTATTTGTCAAGCTCTCTGACTTTGTCTGTTGAGAATATCTTTATCATAACTGTTTGTAGTCTTGTTTTCTGCTTACAAATGTAGATATATTACTTTTCTCTTGAAAGAAAAGTTGTCAAAAGTTCAAGGCTGCACTTGCCGGGTCAGGAGAAAAGTAGCAAGAACCGGCTGCCTGTCCCGTCCTCCGACGTCACGGTTAAATCGCCTTTGTGCATGTGCATGATTTGACGGGAGATGCTCAGACCGATGCCGGAACCGGATGGCTTGGTGGTAAAGAAAGGGATAAAGATGCGTTCCTGCACATCGGCCGGAATGCCTGTTCCGTTGTCGCTTACCCGGATAAAGGTTTTGCCTTCTTCGTTGATTCCGGCGGAGAGCTCGATTTGCGGATCAGGACGGTGGCGGGTCGCATCCAATGCGTTCTTAATCAGGTTGATCAATACTTGTTCGATCAATCCCTTGTCGGCAATGACCTGTAAATGAGCAGTTGAAGGAAGCACTTTCAGAATGTTTTCCTGCTCCTTAAACAGCAGGCAGGCATCGTTAAGCAAGCTGTTGACCGGAATGATTTCCGGAACAGGTGTCGGAATGCCGGCCACTTTCCTGTAACTCTCTACGAACCGCACCAAGCCGCTGCTCCTGCGGTAAATCGTTTCGATGGCTTGGCCGGTTTCTTCCCGTTCTTCCGCATCGGACATTGCTTCGTCCATGCATTTATTCCGGAGCAGTTCCGACAGGGAAACAATCGGAGTCATGGAGTTCATAATCTCGTGTGTCAGCACCCGGATTAGTTTTTGCCAGGCTTCCGTCTCCTTGTTTTCCAGGACGGAACGTATGTTTTTCATGCTGACGACCTTTAGCGGTTTACCCAATACGACGAACGAGATGGAAGAAAGGATCAGTTGCGAGTAGTCTTCCTTTCGCCGGACTTGCAGGATGGACAGTTCGCCGGGATGTAACGTGCGCAGACGTGCAGGAAGTTCCGGATGATAAGCCGCCAGATCGTCTATCGTTTCGGCGAAGTTCAGCCCGGTTTGTATCTTGAAAGCCTGGTTCATCCATTCCACTTGTCCGCTTTCGGAATAGACGAAGACGGAAAGGTCGATATGGTTTGCCAATGCCTGGAAATATTGCAGTTGGCTTTCTTTCTCCTGCAGGTGTTTTTTGTAATGCTGCAAAGCCTCTTCCATCGCGTTGACCAGGTCTTGCGGGATTTTGTCGCCCTGCTCTTGCAAAGGAGGGCCGGAAGAGAGGAAGTCAGAATAGCGCATCGACCAGATGAATTGTTTGAACAGCCGGTCGCTGCGTTCCATCAGGCGGAACAGGCCGTAAACTTCAATCAGAAGCAGTCCGGACGTGACGGCTGCAGAGATTCTGAATCCGTAAGCAACCAGAAGCCCGAAGGCCACGCTGGTCACCAACAACAGGAACACTAATCCGGCCGTTTTTTTAGTATAACGTTTCATAAGCCGTATTTTTCCAGTCGTCTGTATAAGGAAGTGCGGGTGATGCCGAGCAAGCCGGCCGCCTGTGTCATGTTGCCCGAGCAATGGCGCAACACTTCCCGTATAGTGTTCTTTTCCAGTTCTTCCAGGTTGAACTTTCCCTCTTTATCTTGAGAGGCGGAAACCGGAAGGCGGAGCATGAAATCGTCATATTGCAGCTCTCCGGCTTCGGAAAGGATGACGGCACGTTCGATGACATGTTGCAGTTCGCGTACGTTTCCCGGCCAATGATACTGTTTCAGGAGTTGTTGCGCTTCCCCGGAGAATCCTTTGATCTCCTTTTTATACTTCCGGCTGTAGCGTTGCAGGAAATGCCGGGCCAGCAATGTGACGTCGTTTCCCCGCTCTCGCAAAGGCGGGATCGTTATCTCGATCGTATTGATCCGGTACAACAGGTCTTGCCGGAAACGTCCTTTCTGTACGGCGGCATGCAAGTCTGTGTTGGTTGCCGAGATGAGGCGTATGTCGACTGGCGTTTCTTGTGTCGAACCGACACGGTTTATTTTGCGTTGTTCGATGACAGTCAGAAGTTTGGATTGCGCCATGAGTGGCAAGTTTCCGATCTCGTTCAGGAAAAGCGTGCCGCCGGATGCAATCTCGATCCGTCCGGGTTTACTTTTGTCTGCATCCGTAAACGCTCCTTTCTCATGTCCGAACAGTTCGCTTTCGAATAGTTCGTGTGGAATGCTTCCCAAGTCGATCGGGACAAACGGTTCCTTCCCTCGTACGGACTGCTGGTGAAGCGTGTAGGCAATCAGGTCTTTTCCCGTCCCGTTTTCACCTTGCAGCAAGATGTTGGTGTCTGTGTCTTTCAGCTTTTCGAGCGTCCGGAATACGTTTTGCATGGCGGCCGATTCGCCGATTATTTCAATTTCCGGTTCCGAAGCGGTCAATGCAGACTTCTGTTCCTTTAATGTCCGTACTTCCGAACGGCTGAGACTCAGTTCGAGGGCAGTTGAAACCGTTGCCAGCATCTTTTCATTCTGCCAGGGTTTCGGGATGAAATCAGTTGCCCCAGCTTTAATGGCACGTACGGCTTTTTCCGTGTCCGAATAGGCGGTGATCAGGATGACGACTGTCCCGGGCGATATTTCCAATATCCGTTCCAGCCAGTAGAATCCTTCTTTCCCGCTGACTGCGTCGGCTGTGAAGTTCATGTCCAGCAGGACAACGTCGTACTGGTTTCTCGATACCAGCCGGTTGATCTCTTTCGGATCGGAACAGGTCGTGATACTCTCTACCCGAGGGCGGAGTAACATCTTTAACGTGAATAGGATATCTTCGTTGTCGTCTACTATCAGAATCTTTCCCTGCCGTGTTGCCATGGTTTTCTATTGATTTTAGACTTCAAACATACAGATAATTTGTGAGATATACGGTGACTGAAGTCAAATTTTCCCTGCGGCCAATCGCTTGCCGACAATTGTCGACAAGCAAATGCGTGGGGAGGAAAGTTAAAAAAATCAGGCAACAACACTTTAAAGGTTGCGCCTGATTCTTGCGAGCGGTAGGCGAGGCTCGAACTCGTGACCCTCAGCTTGGGAAGCTGATGCTCTACCAACTGAGCTACTACCGCGTTGGATGGTGCAAAAGTATATAAATCTTTTATTTTTTAGTACCTTTGGCGCAAAAATTTTAAAAGAATTTAGAAGTATGGAGAAACTTACGCTGATTAAGGTGGGAGGTAAGATTGTCGAAGAAGAAGATACGCTTCGCAAATTGCTAAACGACTTTTCACAGGTGGAAGGCTATAAAGTGCTGGTACACGGAGGCGGACGCTCTGCCACCAAGCTGGCTGCGCAGTTGGGTATCGAGAGCAAGATGGTAGGTGGACGCCGGATTACGGATGCGGAAACGCTGAAAGTGGTCACGATGGTTTACGGAGGGCTTGTCAACAAGAATATCGTGGCCGGCTTGCAAGCTTTAGGCGTGAATGCGCTCGGGTTGACCGGTGCGGATATGAACCTGATGCGTTCGGACAAACGTCCGGTGGGAGAGGTCGATTATGGTTTTGTCGGAGATGTCAAAGAGGTGAATGCCGATTTGCTGGCATCCCTTATTCATCAAGGGATTGTTCCTGTCTTGGCACCTCTCACGCATGATAAACAAGGGCATATGCTGAATACGAATGCCGATACGATCGCCGGTGAAGCGGCAAAAGCTTTGGCAAAACATTTTGATGTAACCCTGATGTTCTGCTTTGAAAAGAAAGGAGTGCTGAGAGATGAGAATGATGACGAAAGCGTGATTCCGGAAATAGACCGTACGGCTTTCAAGCTGTTTGTGGAAGAAGGCGTTATCCAGGGCGGCATGATTCCCAAGCTGGAGAATTCGTTTCAGGCGATCGACGCCGGAGTCAAAGAGGTAATTATCACGCAGGCTTCGGAGATTCATTTGGGAAAAGGTACACGTGTCTTTTAATCTGTTACTATTTTTGTTGCATAAATTATGTTTTGCAACAAAAATAACGCGTGAAATGATAATAAGTAAAATTAATTATTATATTTGTAGCGTAAATAGTTTAAGTGTATTTTTGAAACGAACGTTGGGATAAGGTGCAGGTCTATTTTGAGTAACTAATTTGCGAAGGAATACATAAACATATAAACCTGTACAAAATAGGAAGGGGGAGCTTGTGAGAGTTCCCCCTTTTCTGTTACCTTTGCTACGTGTAATAGAAAGGCGATGGAAAATAGGAATATAATGGTAAACATCCGGAATGTAGTCACCCGCTTGCCGGAACTACGTTTCGAAGAACCTCTTAACTGGACGATAGAAGAGGGACAACAATGGGCTGTCATCGGTCCGAACGGTGCAGGCAAGACGCTGATAGCCGATGTCATGCAGCGTAAATTCGCATTAAAAGAAGGAGAAGTGACCTTTGGATATGAAGGGAATGTAAGCGATTTGGTGAAGAGCATTGCTTTCAAAGATATTTACTCCCTGGCCGATTGCCGCAATTCTTACTACCAGCAGCGTTGGCATTCGACGGAAACAGATGATATTCCTACGATAGAAGAGATATTAAGCGAACACGCCGGAACGGAAGACTTCCATAAAGTGTTATCTTTGTTCGGGATAGAAGAGTTTTTACCGAAGAAACTGCTCTTCCTTTCCAGTGGGGAACTGCGGAAATTCCTGATCGTACGAACCTTGTTGAAACGGCCGCATGTGCTGATTCTGGATAACCCGTTTATCGGACTCGATGCGCCTTCGCGCGGAGTTTTGGTGGAAATGCTTCAGCAAATGACGAAGTTGGAGGGGGTACAGGTTATTTTGCTGCTCTCTAATCCGGATGATATACCGGAAATGATCACCCATGTTTTGCCGGTCAAACAACGTAGATGCCTGCCGGTTTGCAGCCGTGAAGAGTTTCTACGGCAAACGGACCTGATTGCGGACCTGTTTCCTTCCGAAGGAAAAACAGATCCGGTTCGGATGGCACCGCTTTCGCTTCCGGTGGAGCAGCAGAAGGAGCCTTCCACGCATACCGTTACTTTCCGGATGGAGCATGTATCAATTAAATATGGTAGCCGTACAATCCTGAAAGAGTTGGATTGGGAGGTGAAGAACGGTGAGAAATGGGCTTTGTTCGGTCCGAACGGGGCTGGCAAGTCAACATTGCTTAGTCTGATTTATGCCGATAATCCACAATCGTATGCCAATACGCTATACCTGTTTGACCGGAAACGGGGTTCGGGAGAAAGCATCTGGGATATAAAGAAACGCATCGGCTATGTTTCGCCGGAGATGCATCTTTTCTATATGGAGAATGTGCCCACTCTGAATATTGTCGGTTCCGGCTTCTTCGATTCAATCGGGCTGTACCGGAAATGTACGGAGCAGCAACAGAAGGTTGCGCTGGATTGGATGCACGTATTCGGCATCGAAGAGCTGAAAGACCGTTCTTTCCTCACCCTTTCTTCCGGTGAACAGCGTCTGGCGCTTCTGGCCCGTGCTTTTGTGAAAGATCCCGACTTGATTATCCTGGATGAACCGTTGCACGGACTGGATGTAAGCAATAAGAAGAAAGCGGCTGCTATTATCGAGCAGTTTTGTGCGCGTCCGGGTAAGACGTTGATCTATGTGACGCACTATCCGCATGAGTTGCCGGCTTCGGTGGATAAACATTTTCGATTGGTTAAACACGCTTAAGGTTTTGTCTGATGAAATATAAACTTGTTGCTTTTTGGTTGGTTGTTTTTGGAGCTTTGTTCGCTTTCCTGCAAACGAGTTTCGAGTATCACTTCTATTATATAGAACAGAGTCAGTTGTTCTTGTTCTCGAAAACGTATGCGATGGAGAAACTTGTTTTGCCAGGCGGTTTGTCCATGCTGATGGCTGAGTTTCTGGTGCAGTTTTTCATCCTGCCTTATGCCGGGCCGGCGATTGTCGCGGCTTTGTTGACTGGTGTCGGTATTTGTACGGCGGGTATTGTCAAGCGGATTGCACCGTCTTCAGCGTTATTCCTGTTATATGTATTGCCCGTATTGGCTTTGCTTTTCATGCATTTCGATTTTAATTACCGGGTGCAGGGGACTGTTTGCTACTTGATGATGACAGCGGCGCTTTATGGTTATATGCAGATACGGAAGGATCTCTTTCGTCTGGTTGCCGGGTGCGTTTTGGTTCCGGTGCTGTTTTGGCTGGCAGGTTCCGTTGCACTGTTGTTTGCCGGGATGGTTTGCCTGTACGAATTGCTTCGTAAAACGCCTAAATGGTACATCTCTTTAATCGGGATGGCTGAAGTTTTGTTGCTGGGGCTTGGCGTGGTCTATTTCTCTTTGATGGGCGAATACCGATGGGTTTTCGGACCGGATTTGTATTATCATAATACGCTTCATCCTAAAAGTGTTATTTATTATTCCTGGATTTGCATGCCTTTGGTGGTACTTGTCGCTTTCTTTCTTCGGAATAAAAAGGGGCTGCCGGCAAAGAGGCTGATTGCCGGAATCTGTTGCGTGGGACAGCTGGCTGTGATTGGCGGTATTCTGTGGTGGGGAGTTCCCAAATTCAGTGATGCAAAGACATTAAGACTGAAAAAACTGGACTACTTTGCCCGTACGGAACAATGGGATAAGACGATAGAAGAATGTAAAGGTAAGCTGACCAATTTCTTGTATATGTGCCATTTGAACATGGCATTGGCAAATAGGGGAGAGCTGTCGGACAAGATGTTCAACTTCGACCAGCGAGGACCGCAAGGGTTATTGGTCCAGTGGAATAAGTCGGAAAACATATCCTGCATGTTGAGTGATATCTACTTTACGATGGGAGCGACCGCTTCCGCCCAGGAGATGGCTTTTGAAGGATATGTCAGCGCTATGGATGACGGAAATCCCCGTATGCTGAAAAGGCTGGTACAGACAAACTTGATCTACGGCGCTTATCCGGTTGCGGAGAAATACATATCGATTTTGGAAAAGACGTTCGCTTACCGGGATTGGGCCGGTGCGCAGCGTAAATATCTGTATAACGACGAGGCTGTAGAGAATGATCCGGTGTTGGGGCTTCGCAGGCGGATGTTGCCTGAGCAGAATACGCTGGCCATGATAGACGGGTTGAACGGAGACTTGGAGCGATTCTTGAAAAAAGGGCCGGCTAATTCTGCCGCTATGCAGTATTTGGGTGCCATGTATTTGCTGGCCAAAGACCTGGAAGGGTTTAAAGCGGTGGTGGAAAAATATTATGGAACGGAATTTCTGCCTGTTCTGCCTTTGCATTTCCAAGAAGCTGTGATCGTTATGTCAGAAAAGGAACCTGATTATTGGAAGCGTTTCAATATATCGGAAACGGTTGTCAACCGTTTTGCCGAGTATAAAAAACAGGTGCTTGCCAACCGGAATAACAGTGCAGCCCTTGCCGGTCTGCTGAACCGCTCGTATGGCAATACTTACTGGTTTTATTTTATGTTTAAATGATGTGTAAGAAGATGGAAAGAAAGAATCTATATGTGTTGATGTTAGCTGCGTTGTTGTCTTGTTCCGACTCGGTGAAAGTGGGGCGGACGTTGGATGAGGCGCCTGCTATTTTCCCCGATTATGCCGGTGTGGTTATTCCGCCTAATATCGCTCCTCTGAACTTCGCATTGAAAGACATGGATACGGATGCCCGTGCCGTCTTTTCTTTTGAAGGGCAGCAGTTCGAAGTGAAAGGAAAGAAGGGCAGCTTTGTGATTCCGGCTTCCAAATGGAAGAAACTGCTGGAATCGGCAGCCGGCAATTCGATTCGCGTAACCGTTCAGGCGAAGCAAGGAAACGAGTGGGTGGCGTATGCGCCTTTCCCGATTCAGGTAGCACGGGAAAAGGTCGACTCTTATCTGGCTTACCGTTTGATCGATCCGGGATATGAGTTGTGGAACAAGATGGGAATCTATCAGCGGAATCTGGAAAACTATACGCAAAGCGCCATTATCGAGAATAAGATGAGCGGAAACAATTGTGTGAACTGCCATTCGTTTTGTATGCAGAATCCGGATAAGATGCTGTTTCATATGCGTGAGACTTTTCCCGGGACAATCCTGGTCGATGGCGGAAAGATCGAAAAGCTGAATACAAAGACGAAGGAGACGATGTCATCTTTGGTTTATCCTTCCTGGCATCCTTCCGGCAAATATGTAGCCTTTTCGGTGAACGCAACCAAGCAAGCGTTTCATCTGAACGACAAGAACAGGGTGGAGGTGTATGACGAGGCTTCCGATGTCGTTGTATATGATGTGCAGAAACACGAGATTGTGACCACATCCAAGATATTCTCGAAAGATGCATACGAGACGTTCCCAACGTTCTCTCCTGACGGGAAGACCCTTTATTTTTGTACAGCGGAGGCACGCCCGATTCCGCAAGAATATTCGGAAATCAAATATAATCTTTGCTCTATCTCCTTTGATCCGGAAACACGTGCTTTCGGCTCGCAGGTCGATACGCTCTATAATGCGAAGAGCTGCGGAATGAGCGCTTCTTTCCCGCGTGTTTCTCCCGATGGACGTTACCTGTTATATACATTGTCCGGTTATGGCAATTTCTCCATCTGGCATAAGGATGCCGATTTGTATCTGGCCGATCTTTCGACGGGCGCGAGCCGTCCGTTGACGGAAGTGAATAGTGATGATGTGGATAGCTATCATTCCTGGAGCAGCAATAGCCGCTGGTTTGTTTTCAGTAGCCGGAGGATAGACGGTTTATACACGCGCCCGTATATCGCCTATGTCGGTGGAGACGGTAAGATTGGAAAGCCTTTCTTATTGCCCCAGAAAGAAACGGATTTTTATCATGGTTTTATGAAGTCGTTCAATATCCCTGAGTTCATAACCGGCAAAGTGAAGGTGCAAGGCCGTGCACTGGCAATTAAGGCAAAAGACGATAAAGGGACGGATGTCCGGTTTGCAAAATAGACAAATGAGCCGGTAGTAAACAAAAAAGGTTGTTCTCAGATTCGAGAACAACCTTTTTTGTTTGATTTGATTATCTAATTAGAAATATCCTTCATTCTGTTTGATGTTCGGATTCACATCGATTTCAGCCTGCGGAATTGCTAATATGGTTCTATAATCTTCGTAGCTCGGAGATATCAGGTCTGTGTTATTCAGGAAATGGTAGCCTCCCGTACGGGTAACTGTGATTCCCAAGCGCATGATATCATATAAGCGATGACCTTCCATAACCAACTCTTTACGTCTTTCCTTTAATACTAATGCTTCGGTAGCTGTAACATCAGATGCACTCGGTATGGCACGTTTGATGATGGCATTCAAGTATTTATTAGCACTTGCCTGGTCAGCAGACGGTTTTTTCAATGCAGCTTCGGCTGCAATCAGGTAGATGTCTGATAATCTGATCACACGAATGTTGTTTACAGCAGCTTTACCATTGATGCCCGGATACTTATTCATATAGGTACGGTCTTTAACAGTGGCTGCGGCCAATAAGTTACGGCGGATATCGTCGGGGTTCTCATTAATCAGATCTTCAAACTCTTTAGTACAAGAAACAGCTGCATATCCTTTAGGATCGACTACATAGCCAAACATTTCGCGGTTACCTGCATCCAAGTCTGAAATCTCCAGATCAAATACAGATTCGGAAGAATATCTGCCGGACCATGCTGCCACATAATCTTCTGTCTTTAATAAAGAATAAGGAGAGTTGTTGATCACGTCTTCTGCATAAGAGAAAGCCTTGTCCCAATCTCTCTTGTACATATTGACACGTGCCAGCAGGCCTTTTACCGCCCAACTGTTGAAACGGCCGTTCTTTACATCCGTCCCGATATACTTTAAGGCTTCTTCCAAGTCGCCGATAACCATGTCATATCCTTCTGCCACTGTTGAACGGGAAGGCAGAGCGTCTGCATTCAATACTTCCTTTACTAATACAACACCCGGGGTTGCTCCATTGTCTACGAAATAGGGCTTTCCATATGTGATAAGCAAATTAAAATGGCATAAAGCACGGATTGCCAAGGCTTCTCCTTTTGCATTATTTAATTCGTTTCCAGCAGGAAGGTCGCTTGTTTCAATCGCGTTCAGCAACACGTTTGCACGGTTGATGATCTTGTACGGATAACTCCACAGATCTTCCGGAGAATTGTTCTGGCGGTGAATGAAACGGTAATAGGAATCGGTTCTTATGCCACCGGATGAAATTGTCTGTACATCTTCTCCGCCCACTTCAGCACGCGATACGAAATCGCAGCCATAATAATTGGCGCTTTTGAGATTGTAATATGTACCGTTCAGTGCTGTTTCCACATCCTGTAAAGTCGTGATAGCATCTGTACTGACCAATGAATCAGAAGGGAAAGTATCCAGATATCCATCACAAGATGTCAGCGTTACCGAAGCTATTGCTGCAGCAACAAATATAGATTTTATATGTATTCTATTCATCATTGTTATTTTTTATAGTAAAACGAATTTCGGATTACAATCCGATTTCAATACCAAATGTTACTGATTTCAAATTAGGCAAAGCCCAGGTTGCAACACCATTAATGGGTTGTTCCGGATCGATATTCTTGTAGGCAGCCCATGTCAGCAAGTTATTACCGGAGGCAAAGATTCTGACATTTCTCATTCCGGCTGCTTGCATCCATTTTGAAGGCAGATTGTAGGATAGAGTTACCGTTTTCAAACGAAGATGATTTGAACTTTTCATGTGACGGTCACTTCCGTAACGTGCATACTGATAGCTGTTGATACGTCTTGGTACGTCGGTGATGTCACCCGGTTTCTGCCATCTGTCCAACTGTTGGATACCGATAGACTGATAAGCTGTTTCACCGTCAGTATCCGTGTACAACAATGCTGGGTCATCCATAATATGTCCGCCCAAAGAGAATGAGAACAATGCACTCAAGTCCAAACCTTTCCAGGAAAGGCTGTTTCTCCATCCACCTGTTACTACTGGATCAGGTTTGCCAATGACAACACGCTGTGCTTGTGAGGGGTCTTTTGTCAGTTCACGGTTGATGGTGCCATCCTCATTTTGGGTATTCAATACCCATTGTTCTTCACCAGTCTGAGGGTCTACGCCTGCCCATTCACGGCTCCACCATGAGTAATAAGATTCGCCTTCTCTTAAAATAGAAGTGCCGTTGATGATGTCTTTTCCTCCATACAACTTGCTGATTTTATTTCTGTTGTGAGATAAGACAATACCGGTTGACCATTTTACAGCCGTTTCATTGAATACGTCATAGTTAATATCCACTTCAACACCGCGGTTGTTCATTGCACCTACGTTTTTCAATGTGTTTTTGAAACCTGTGGTCATGGAAACCGGAACATCCTGTAACAAGTCTTTTGTTTCACGATTATAGAAGTCGAAAGCAATGCTCAAGCGATTGAACAGTCTGGCGTCAAAACCGATATTGAAGTTCTGGTTCTTTTCCCATCCCAGATCGGGGTTGGGAATTGTTGTTGGAGCTGAACCTGGCTGATCCTGATAGTTATAACCATAACCGAACAGACTCAAATGAGAATAGAATTTAGAAGGCAGAGTTCCGTTTATACCGTAAGAAGCTCTCACTTTTAAGTCATCAACATAAGTCAAGTCTTTCATGAATGCTTCCTGGCTCAATCTCCAAGCTCCCGAAACGGACCAGAAGTTACCCCAACGTTTGTTAGCTCCTAATCTTGAGCTGCCGTCACGGCGGTAGTTGGCAGAGAAATAATATTTACCATCATAATCGTAGTTGATACGGGAAAGCAAAGACAACAAATGGTCTTGGCTATATCCGGAAGCTGCCGTCATCGGTTCGGATGTGTTTTCCAATTCGGGAAGTTTGTCGTGTGGATAATTAGCACCTACAGCTTGAACATACTGTTCTTTTCTGTCGTCAACATCCCAACCTACCAATATATCTACGTTATGTTTTTGCGCGAATGTATTTGTGTAATTCAATACCGTCGAAGAATAAATATTATGGTGCTGATACGGATATTTAATCATCAAACCATTATATGCTTCGCCGTTATTGGAATTCATCGGCCAGTAAGTCGTAGACTGGTTATCGATGAAGTCATAACTTATTGTTTCTTTGATTGTCAGACCTTCAATAATTTTATAGGAAGCCCATAAAGAGTTAGAACTTCTTAATACTTCAGACGTATTCTTGTCCAATCCTTGGTCTTTCAGTGGATTAGGTACATTTAATGCATCCAGGGGGAAGCCTTCATAGAACGATCCGTCTTCATTATAAAGGGGAAGGTTGGGGATTGCATACCAGTTCTTAACGAAATATGAATTGGCATAAGCAGTTCCTTCCGAAGCCATTTCTGATTTTTGTTTTGAGAATGATATATTGGCTCCAATTTGGATTTTTCCGTCTTTGGATTTGTGGGTAATATTTGCTCTACCGATAAAACCTTCCATTCCGGTTTTGTTAATCATTCCATCTTCAGTCTTATAATTCAATGAAGTAAAGAAGCTGGTTTGTTCATTACCGCCCTGTGCTGAAAACTCATAGTTTTGATTGAATGCTGTTTTCTTGAATAATGCATCTTCCCAATTTGAATAACTGTCTCTCAGAGGTGCGAATGTGTCTGCACCATCTTGTGCATATGCTCTTGCTTCTTCTTCAGACATATTTTTGTATAGGATACCTTCATTATAATAAGCTTCGTATGTAAGCTCATGCTGTTGCTCGCCGGAAACAGTCTCTCTGTTTTTAACGGCCCAGTCAGAAAATCCCCAGTTTGCTTTGAAGTTTATCTGTGTTTTACCTTCCTTACCTCTTTTCGTAGTGATAAGAATTACACCGTTTGCAGCGCGGGAACCATACAATGAAGCGGCTGCTGCGTCTTTTAACACTGTAATATTTTCAATATCGCTCGGATTGATTGAAGACATAATATTAAATGCCTTAGAATCATTGTTTACTCCTGATACCGCAATATCACCGGAAACAACAGGCACACCGTCAATTACGTAAAGAGGTTCGTTTGTTGCATTCATAGAACCTGTACCACGAATACGAATACTCAAACCTGCACCCGGCTGTCCGCTGCTTGAATTTACTGTCAAACCGGTTGTTGCGCCTTGCAAGGCTTGCTCAAAAGATGTTACAGGAACATCTTTCAAAATCTTCTCTGCATTAACAGATGAAGCAGCTCCAGTAAAGGACGATTTTTTTGCCGTACCATAAGCGACAATCATCACTTCATCAAGCATTTGATTGTCAGAGTTAAGTACTACATGCAACGTGGGTTTTACTCCGACTTCCTGGGATTTCATCCCTACGAAAGAAACTACCAGAGTCTTTGCAGAACTACGAATCGAGCCAACGTATTAATTTACAAGACAATACCTCTTTAGCTGCTTTCAAATACACCTGTAGTATTAAATCGAAAATCAAACTTTATGTTTTGTGTAAAAGACTAATTAATAAAACAATATCTAATATCCTGCAATATCAGAATGAGCCTTAATTTTTAAAAGTTCTACTAAATAAATATCGATTCCTAAATGGGGGTTATTGTATAAAACGTATTTTTCCGGCAAAAAAGAGATCTGAAACCAAACAAATGTTAATCCACTTTTTTGACCTCAAAAAGGGACTTTTTCCTCTTTTTTGAGCGTTTCCAGCCATTACGACCGTCCTCTTTGCCATTACGACCGTGCTGATAGGTAGTGCACTCGGCACCTCGCGAAGATTAGAACGGTCGTAATGGAGATTAGGACGGTCATAATTGAAAAGAGGACCGTCTTTAGGGCAAAAAAGCCCCTAAATTTCCTTGAGATATTTGGAACGCCGTCCGTTTTATTTTCAAATATTCGATTCTCCGGGAGTTAAGCTTTATCACT
>NZ_QREV01000057.1 GCF_003363715.1 Parabacteroides acidifaciens | reverse complement strand
GTATATTTTCGATTGTGTCGCTTTTCTTTACACATTTTTATTTTCTAATTGTGTAAACTTTTTTCCGTACAAGTCAATGCTGGGTTTTGTATTGGGGATGACGGCTGCTTTCCTGATTTACCTCTGGGTGGTGGATGAGTTGACATTTGAAGATTTCCAGAAAGATGCGGACTCTATTTATCGGGTGGTGACAGTCGATAAATTTGATGACGGCCGGCTCGTGAAGAAAGGAAACGGGGGAAGTGCCGCGTTGAGCAATGCTTTTCGCAAAGAGTTCCCGCAAGTCGAGGATGCGACTTTTATCCGTGGAGAAGGACAACGCCCTTTCTTTTTGGGAGAAAAGCAATATGAGGCGGATGTCGCCTACGTCGATACGACTTTCTTTCGTTTCTTCAGTTTTCCGGTCTTGTCCGGCGACCCAAACCGGATTCATACCGAACCGGCCTCTGTTGTGATTTCCGACCGGATGGCGCGTAAGCTGTTTGGTACGGATAATGCCGTCGGAAAGGAGTTTCAGGGTGTTTATTACGGTCCGGTAGCGTATTATAAAGTAGCGGCGGTCATAGCCGTACCACGTAAGTCTCATATCCAGGCGGATATCTTTTTTGCCAGTAGTGAATATGCGAAAGGAAGTAATATTACGCTTGGTTCTTCATGGGGACCTTTTACAGAAGCCTTAGTTTATGTCAAGATGGGAAATATAAGGATGACTTATGCGGATCGGAAACGGATGAGCCTGCTGATGAAGGAACATACGGGAGATGATGTTTATCTGATGTTCCAGCCTTTGAAAGAAATCCATCTGCATACGAACTTTGAAGATGTGGCGGTCAGGAACCACGGAAGTCTTTCGCTGATCTGGCTGTTCTCGGCACTGGCGCTGTTGGTCATTTTTATGGGAGCGTTCAATTTTACGACTTTGTCGACGGCGCGTGCCTCTTTGCGGTTCCGGGAGATTGGTGCGCGAAAGGTGTGCGGCGCCAAGCGGCATGCGCTGGTGATGCAATTCCTGTCGGAAAGTATCGTGCAGGCTTTTCTTTCCCTGGTGTTAGCTTTGGCGTTGACCGAATTGTTGTTGCCGTTCTTTAATATGTTTGTCGGAAAGGACATCCGTCTGGTCTTTTCGTGGGAAGTTGTTTGGTTTATCTTGCTGGGCATATTGGGAATCGGGGTTTTGGCGGGGAGTTATCCGGCCTTATATATGTCGTCTCTTAATCCTTTGCTGGCATTTAAGGGCGGGAAGATATCCGGAAAGAAAGGCGATTTCATTAAAGGGCTGGTTTGTGTGCAGTTCTTTATCGCGATCCTGTTGGTGATTTGTACGTCGGTTATATTCAAACAGCTGTATTATATGCAACATAAAGATTTGGGGTTGGACAAGGAGAATGTCGTTTCTGTAAAGACAAATCTTTGGTATGAGGTAGACGCTTATAAAAAGGAAGTCCTGAAAAATCCGAATGTGAAGAGCGTGTCGATGGGTACGCAAATAGATAATTATCTGGAAGGATATGACGTAGAATCCTTAAAAGAACTTACCTGGCAGACGAATGACGAAATGAGTAAAATGAAGGCTGCTTTTCTCTTTGCTGACGGCGACTTTGTGAAGACGTACGGCATTCAGATATTGAAAGGAGAAGCTATGAAATCGGATTATGACGCCTATTGGAGGTATGAGAACCGCATGGTAATGATCAATGAAACAGCCTGGAAGCAGATGCACGTAGAAGACCCGATCGGGATAGAAACAAATTTAGGAAAGATTGTCGGTGTGGTGAAAGACTTTAACTTCTCGCCTTTGCGGAAGCCGATCCTGCCTGTATGCATCATCTATACTCCTGAAAATATGTATTCCCTCCATTTTAAAATAGCTCCGGAGAATAAAGCAGAAACGATACGTTTCTTGAAAGAGCTATATGAACGGATGAACCCGGGGCAGTTCTTCACTTATGAGTTTTTTGACGATGCTTTGTCCCGGACTTATGCTCCGGAACGGCAACAGGGATACGTCTCGTTGATATTTACTTTTATTGCGATCCTCATAGCGATGATGGGCGTGTTCGGACTGGTCGCCCTTTCGGCGCAGCAGCGGACGAAGGAGATCGGGATTCGTAAAGTGAACGGGGCGCATACGGAACGGATTGTCAAGATGTTCTGTCGGGAATATATGCTGAGGCTTGCGATTGCATTTGTGGTGGCATGTCCGGTCGCATACTTTCTGATGCACAACTGGCTGGCAGGTTTTGCTTACCGGACGACGTTGAGCTGGTGGTTGTTTCCGTTGGCAGGTCTGATTATCCTGTTGATTACGCTCCTGACCGTCATCGGCCAGAGTTACCGGTCCGCTTCACAGAATCCGGTCAAGTCATTACGATATGAATAATAATAAAAAGAAGATATGAAGCTGATTTATTTTGCTCTTTGCCTACTCGTGTCGTTGGGTAGCAGTTGTAAGAATAAGAACCCGAATCTGAGTAAGGATGAACTATTTTCGGAGATGGAACAGGTTTCCGAGGTGGAAGTCGCAGATACATCTTCGGTGATGACGGAAGGCCACGTACCGCCAGCCGGAATCCGTTATGCGGCAAAGCTGGACCGGAGCGAACCTTTGATTCATCTGGATATCGAGGCGGCATTGCGGAATGTCCGGCCTGTTAAGTTGAGTGACTTCGGGAAAGAAATTGTCTATCACCGGATTGGTGTATTCGAACATGGAATAGATGCTTCGTTCACTCCGGCGGAGGACGGCTACCTGGTGATTTGTGCGGAGGGATTATGGTGGCTGGATAAAAACTTGAGGAAAGACAAGCTGCTGATAAAGAACGATGTTGAGTTTATGTCGTCCGGTGATTTTGAAGGATACAGTCCGCACTCTATGCTGAAGAGTTATGATTACGATCCGTCTTCCCGCTCCGTTTATTGCCAGTTCTTTTTGGAAGATAAGAAGAATAAAAGTTTTGTAATGTACACGTCGCGTATTCCATTGGCGGAATTACGACAGCGTTCTTCTCCGATGGATCTGAATGATTTGCCGAAATGGCTTAAAACGAATGATGAGCCGAATGTTTTTGCCCGGATAGCGCGTGTTTTTACTGTTAAGAATGGCTTTGCACTGTATCGGGAAAGTCTGAATGCGCTTTATACGTTTGCTGCCAACGGAGATACACTATGCTATTTTGCTCCGGGGAGCGGTGAGTTTAAGGCAATGAAAGGGACTATCAGGAATGCCGAGAGCAGCGATCTCTATAAATATAAAGGGCAGGAGTGTTTCCGGTTGGCCTATACCGACACCTTGTTCCGTATTTTGGATGTGTCTACGTTCCGTCCTGCCTATAAGATCGATTTCGGTACGCATCAGGCAACCCGTGCGGAAGGGCTGAATCCTGCTGTCGATTTATCGGATAAATATCTGGTTCATAACCTCACGGAAACGGATGACTACCTGTTTCTTAGCCTGACACAGAACCATGATTGCCCGAACACCCGGAATGCCGGAACAGTCAAGTTCTTTCAGGTTATTTATAATAAGAAAAACGGCGAGCTCTATTCTTTTGTCGACAAAACTAAAAAGACGGTTCCCGGACTTATCCCGAACGATTTGGATGGAGGTATCGGTTATTGGCCTAAGATACAGATGAACGGGCAGCCTTATATGCTGCTGATCGGGCGTGCTTTGAAACGTGCGGTTCCTGCCGACCGGCTATCGAAAATTCCAGCATTGCAAGGGTTGGAGGATAAGGAAATGGTTTTAATAACAGTACGGTAACTATTTTAAGAGGATTAGAGATGTTGAAACACTATGTCAAAGTCGCCCTCCGGTTGATAAAACGGAGTTTCCTGTTCTCATCTATCAATATGTTAGGCTTTGTGATAGGGATGACTGCCGCTTTCTTGATTTATCTCTGGATTGTGGACGAGTTGACGTTTGAAGATTTTCAGAAGAACAGGGATTCGATCTACCGGGTTATTGCGGTAGAACAAGATGCCGGCGGAGATGTGAAGGAATCTGCCTATACGGTGGCGCCGTTGAGCAAAGCCTTCCGGGATGAGTTCCCGCAGGTGGAGAATGCTACTTTTACGCTGAACTTCGGAACTTTGAACCTGCATTCGGGAGCAAACCTGATCGAGGCTAAATACACGTATGTGGATACTACTTTCTTTGATCTTTTCAGCTTTCCGGTCGTTGCCGGCGATCCTGCACTGATGAAACGGGACCCGCAACAGATCGTGCTGGCCGAATCGGCTGCACGGAAACTGTTTGGCGAAACATCGGCTGTCGGCAGGGAAGTGACTTGCCGGTTCCTGGGGCAAACATTCCGCTATAAGGTGGCGGCTGTCCTGGAAATCCCGCGTAAAAGTCATATAAAGTTTGAAGTGTTGTTGAGCGAACAGGCTTATCCGGCTCCGGTCGGTTGGGATTTTGCCGAAGGAACAACTGTGTATGTCCAGATAAGGAAGGGAACGGTTTTGTCCGACGCCGACCGGGAGAAGATGGGGCGCGTCTGGTTCAGCCACGATGACAAAGGGAAATATCTGGAGTTCCAGCCTTTGGAAGATATCCATTTGCATACTCTTTTTAAAGACCCGGAAGTGGATAATCATGGAAATATGTCCCAGATTTATCTGTTTATGGCTTTGGCTGTACTGGTTATCTTTATGGGAGCGTTCAATTTTACAACCTTGTCTACGGCACGTGCTTCCCTGCGCTTCAAGGAAATCGGAGTAAGGAAAGTGACGGGTGCGAAGCGTAAGACGCTGGTAGTGCAATTCCTGGCGGAGAGCCTGGTACAAGCCTTTCTCTCGCTGATTCTGGCATTGGCGTTGACGGAATTGTTGTTGCCGTTTTTCAATCAGTTTGTCGGGAAAGATATCCTGTTGACATTCGGTTGGCGGACCTTGTTGTTTGTCCTGTTCGGGATTATCGGAGTCGGTTGCCTGGCCGGTGCGTTTCCAGCGTTCTATATGTCGCTGTTCAATCCGTTGCAAGCCTTTAAGGGCGGACGGGCGAACGGCAAGAAAGGTTTGCTGATCAAAGGGTTGGTGTGCGTGCAGTTTGTCATTGCCATAACGATGGTGTTTGCGACTTCTGTCGTATTCAGGCAACTTCATTATCTGCAAAATGCGGATTTAGGGTTGGATAAGGAAGATATGATTGTGGTCGATTGCGGATTCTTCGACCTGATGTCTTATATGGGAGGTTACGGGATAGACGATTATAAACAAGCCGTACTGAAAAATCCGAATGTGAAACAGGTCACCGGAGGGGCTGAACTCTCGAATTATCTTCAGGGACATAGTTTTGAGGAGAGTGTCTTCAGCTGGGTGGGCGCGACCGGACAGGTCGATTCGTTGAAAGCGGTCGGGATGGCCGGTGACGCGGATTTCATGGAGACATTAGGGTTGACTCTACTGAAAGGCAAGCCGTTCGGCGCAGACAAGAACGCTTTTATGGAGGGTGCGTATGCGAAAGAGTTGCCGATCGTCATTAACGAAACAGCCTGGAGGATGATGCAAGTGGAAGACCCAGTCGGTATGCTTCTCTGGAACAAAGGCGGGTACGGAGAGACGTCGAGGATAGTCGGTGTCGTGAAAGACTTTAACTTCCAACCTCTGCGGGAAAAGGTAAAACCTGCTTTTTTGTATTATTCCCGCCGGTTCTTGAACACCCTTTATATAAAGATATCACCAGTGAACAAGGCTGAAACGTTGAAGTTCCTGAAAGAAGAATATGAGAAGATGCGTCCGGACAATGTGTTTACTTACCGTTTTTTCTCGGATGCCCTTCGCCAGAATTATGCCCATGAACGCCAACTTGGACAGATGTTTTTGATCTTTACTGTACTTGCTATTCTTGTCGCCATGATGGGTGTCTTCGGTCTGGTCGCCCTTTCGACAGCGCAACGGACAAAAGAAATAGGTATCCGGAAGGTCAACGGCGCTCATTCGGACCGGATCGTGAGGATGTTCTGCCGGGAATATATGATTTGGGTCGGCGTAGCGTTTGTGATAGCCTGCCCGTTAGGTTATCTCTTTATGGCTCGTTGGTTGAGCAACTTCGCTTATCAGGCAACGGTTGGCTGGTGGTTATTCCCGGTGGCGGGACTGGTTGTTCTGCTGATTACGATACTGACAGTTATCGTCCAGACTTGGCGTGCCGCTTCCCGGAATCCGGTGAGATCATTGCGTTATGAATAAAGAATAAAATAGATATAAAGATATGCTGAAACATTATGTAAAAGTCGCACTCCGACTGATAAAGAGGAGTTTTCTTTTCTCATCTATTAATATGTTGGGTTTTGTGGTCGGGATGACGGCCGCTTTCCTGATCTATCTTTGGATTGTGGATGAGTTGACGTTTGAGGATTTTAATAAAAACAGGAATGAGATTTACCGGGTGATAAGGGTGGTTGAGAATGCTGATGGGCAGGTTCCGTCTACGGCTACACCGTTAAGTGGAATATTCCGGAAAGATTATCCGAAAGTTGAGAATGCCACATTTATTAAATATAGTAATGCAGCTGATTTTCATTTCGGAAATGATTTTATTGTGGCGAAACTGGCGTATGTGGATACAACGTTTTTCGATGTGTTTGATTTCCCGGTTGTAGCAGGTGATCCCAAGTTGATGAAGAAAGATCCGCAACAAATCGTAATATCGGAAGAAACGGCAAAGAGAATGTTTGGTAATGCTTCGGCTATAGGGAAAGAGGTGATTCATAATTTTTGGAGGGAGCAACGGCCTTATAAAGTAGCCGCTGTATTGAAAGTTCCGCGCAAGAGTCATATCCAGTTTGATGTATTGATCGGTTGGAACTCTTTTCTGTCTTATCATAAAGAAGAGGAAAATAATTGGGGTTGGTCAGAACGAATGCATGTTTATATCCAGTTGAAAAAGGGACAGAAATTGACTGATGCGGATCGGTTGGCAATGCGTAATCTATGGATCGATCATTCACAATGGGGGAAGCCGTTGGATTTTCAACCATTGTCTGATATTCACCTGCGTACGCCTTTCAAAGAACCGGATGATGTGTATAATCACGGTAATATACAGCAAATTTATTTGTTTGCGGCTTTGGCTGCTTTGATAGTCTTTATGGGTGCGTTCAACTTTACCACGTTGTCGACTGCACGTGCTTCTCAACGTTTTAAGGAGATCGGTGTGAGGAAAGTGACAGGAGCAAAACGCCATATGCTGATTACACAGTTCCTTTCGGAAAGTTTGGTACAGGCTTTCTTGGCGTTGTTGCTGGCACTTGCCTTGACTGAGTTATTATTGCCGTTGTTTAACCGTTTTGTCGAAAAAGATATTGTGCTGATATTTAATTGGCAGACGGTGTTATTCATATTATTCGGAATCTTGGGAATTGGTTGTTTAGCTGGAAGTTTTCCTGCTTTTTATATGTCGTCGTTTAACCCTTTGCTGGCTTTTAAAGGCGGACAAGCAACAGGAAGGAAGGGCGCATTGGTGAAAGGTCTTGTATGCGTGCAGTTTGTGATTTCGATTGTGATGATTATCGGAACGGTGGTTGTCTTTAAACAGTTACACTATTTACAAAACGCAGATGTCGGGTTAGATACGGAAAATCTGGTTATGGTAGATGTAGATGACTGGCGTGAAGAATCTATACCTTATAAGCAGGAGGTTTTGAAGAATTCACATGTAAAAAGCATAACAATAGGTGTTGATCTTTCTGATTTTTTACAAGGATATCGTTGGGAAACTTCGAAATTTAGCTGGCAAGATGAGGTTGGAAGGATGGATTCGTTGGAGATGGTAGGACTGGTTGGAGACCGGGACTTCTTCCAAACTTTAGGCTTAGAATTGGTGAAAGGTGAAGCGTTTGAGGCTGATCCTGATAAATTTTGGAGTGGGGCTTATAATGTAACTCCAATTGTCATTAATGAAACAGCTTGGAAAATGTTGGATGTAGAAAACCCTGTGGGTATGATATTGAAGGGTGATTTAAATTTTACCGGTCGAGGAACTTCACGTATAGTTGGTGTCGTAAAAGATTTTAACTACCAACCATTACGGGAAAAAATTCGTCCCGTATTTATATATTATACGAATCAACTACTTGTTAAGATGTATGTTAAAATTTCTCCTGTAAATCAGGCAGAGACATTGAATTTCTTGAAGACAAAATATGAAGAGATGCGGCCTAACCATATTTTTGTTCCTCAATTTTTCAAGAGTGTCCTTAAGAATAACTATGCCCGTGAGCGGCAGCTCAGCCAAGTGTTCCTTATTTTTACTATTCTTTCGATTCTTGTCGCCATGATGGGTGTTTTCGGCTTGGTCGCCCTTTCGACGGCGCAACGGACAAAGGAAATAGGTATCCGGAAGGTCAACGGTGCTCATTCGGACCGGATCGTGAGGATGTTCTGCCGGGAATATATGATTTGGGTCGGTGTAGCGTTTGTGATTGCTTGCCCGCCGGGTTATCTCTTTATGGATCGCTGGTTGAGCAACTTCGCTTATCAGGCAACGGTTGGCTGGTGGCTTTTCCCGATGGCGGGACTGGTTGTTCTGCTGATTACGATACTGACAGTTATTGTCCAGACCTGGCGTGCCGCTTCCCGGAATCCGGTGACATCACTACGTTATGAATAAAAAGAAAATGATAAATAGAAATAAAAAGCAAACAGTTATGATAAAAGCAATTAATCTGACAAAAGTTTTCCGCACGGAAAGCGTGGAAACAACAGCCTTGAACGGTATTAATCTGGAAATAAACGAAGGTGAATTCTTGGCAATCATGGGGCCTTCCGGTTGTGGAAAATCTACATTACTGAATCTGTTGGGGTTGCTGGATAATCCGACGGACGGCGAACTATGGTTCCTCGGGCAGGAAGTGTCGCGGTACACGGAGAACAACCGGACGGATTTACGGAATGGGAATATCGGTTTTGTCTTTCAGAGTTTTAATCTGATAGACGAACTGACGGTCTTTGAAAATGTGGAGCTTCCTTTGCTCTACGCCGGTGTATCGGTAAAAGAACGGGTGGATAGAGTTAATGCCGCCCTCGACCGGATGCAGATAGCCCACCGCTCGGAGCATTTCCCACAGCAACTTTCCGGCGGGCAGCAACAGCGTGTGGCGATTGCCCGTGCCATAGTCACGAACCCGCATATCGTGCTGGCGGATGAACCGACCGGAAACCTGGACTCTGTCAACGGCAACGAAGTGATGAACCTGTTGCAGGAACTGAACCGGGAAGGAACGACAGTTGTAATGGTCACCCACTCCGAAGAGAATGCCCGGATGGCCGGCCGTCTGATCCGTATGATAGATGGGAATATACTGACTGAAAGCAGAAAATAGGATAACATATTAAATATAAGAAAAAGATGAATAAATTAAGTTTGAGCTGGGTGTTCTTTCTCTTAATCGCTTGCAGTTCACCTAAATCGGATACATCAACTTATCCGGTAGCAGATGTAAGGGCCGGAATCAGTAATCCGGGCACTCTGAAGCTGAGTGATGAAATAGAAGAAGTCATGTATGTGCCCCTGGAAGTAACCTCCGATGATGCTTCGCTGATAGATGGCGTTGCCAATTATGCTGTTACGAGTCAATATATCTATGTGCTTCCGGTGAAAGAGCAACGAATCGTATTGTTTGACAGGCAAGGTCATTTTATCAAGACATTGATCCCGTTCGGACAGGGGCCGGGCGAGTTTAGCGGCTATGTAGCCAGTATGCAGGCGGATGAAAAGAATAACCGTCTTTATTTGTTCAGTACAGACCGTGTCGAGGTATATACGTTGGATGGGGAACCTGTCTGGCATTTTGCTCATGATTACCAGGTTGTCTATCAATACTCGGTTGGCAAGGACCGCCTGGCAGCTGTGTCAATGCCCTACGTCCCTTTTCAGGAGGGCAGCTTTGGTATTGGTGTCTTTACGGAAAACGGTGACACGGTTGTTATGAAGAATGATTTTTATTCTCCTTTGGTCCCACATGATAAATCAGGGTTGACTATCCGGATTGCTGCTGCTTATTCCGAACAGTTGAAATCCGTTTTATTTAAGACCGGCAGTAATGATACGCTATACCGGATGTCAGACAATCAGATTCAGCCTGCTTGTGTTTTGAGTTTACAGAATTCGGACAAAGAGATCATCAGTTCGGTCGATGTTACGGACTTCAATAGTTTGAGGGATTTCGGGGATGATAAAGATTACTTTGTTTCCGATATCTTTGAAACGCCTGCACGTTATTATTTCCGTTTGAGGAATAATCAAGGACATTTGGTTGCTTCCGTCGATAAGAAAACAGGTGAGACATTGGTGGAGAAGTGTGAACAGCCCGTTTCGTTGGTAGAACTGTCGGCCGCTACTTTGCTGCATGGAATGTTAGGAACAAGAAGTTATCAGGGTTTCCCAGTTTGGGGAAGTACGGCGGGGAATGATCTGGTCCAGGTCGTAACGGCTGGCGAACTTGATTTCTACAAGAACCTTCATTCCGTCTCAATTCCCGACCAACTGAAAAGTATGGAAGAAGATAGTAATCCGGTCTTTATCTTTTACAAGTTGAAAGGAGTGTAAATCGTTATTTATGGCTCATATTTGGCAAAAAGTGAATCAATAACGGGTAAACATCGGTCTTCTATTGCATGTTACAGCTGTATTCTTTTTATGTCACAATTGTCTTCCTTCTATGTTACAGTTGGATTTCTTTTGTTTCACGACTGTGACATGAATAGCGGGCAGGTACGGAGGGGGTACACATCCCGCATCGTTCATTCTATCTGCCGGGTGGTTCCTTCCTTTACGGCACAATAACCCCATGAAGCACCCGTAAACAGGGAATTATGCAATAGTTCCCTGTTTACGGGTGCATTTGTTCAGTTTTTTATATCTTGCATGATCCCGGAGTCTGTATCTCTATGCAGACAACCCGGACGCTTGGATGAACTTCTCCGAATCTGTACAAAAATAGTAATAGTTACCCGAAAAAGTTGTACATTTGTCCCCTCGAAAATCAGACGGAATATGGATAAGATCCGATTAAAAGACAAAGAATTTGAACTCTTTATCCCGGAAGCGGAGATAAAAGAAGCGATTGCAAAGGTGGCGGAGCGCATCCGGGCCGATGTGAAGGGCACGAATCCGTTGTTTGTGGGAATCCTGAACGGAGCCTTTATGTTTATGGCCGAACTGATGCGCCAGTTGGACGAACCGTACGAGATTACTTTTGCCCGCTATTCTTCCTATAAGGGGACCAGTACGACCGGCGTTGTCCGTGAGATCATGCCTGTGCAAGCCGATGTAAAAGGGAGGACTTTGATTCTGATTGAGGATATTATCGATACCGGGTTCACGATGCAATACGTGATGGACAAGCTCCGTAAAGACGGTGCAGCCGATGTAAAACTGGCAACGATGCTGTTCAAGCCCGATTCGTTGAAGTGTGATTTGAAACCCGATTATGTCGGTATCCGGATTCCGGGCGATTTTATTGTCGGCTACGGACTGGATTATGACGAGATGGGGAGGGCTTACCGGAACATCTATAAGATAGTTGAAAGTTGAGAGTTGAAAATTGAAAGTTATTAGATTAATGTATAATGGGTGGCAATAGGGGGGTGATTACAATTATTCATTCTTAATTGTCAATTAAAAAGCAAACTTTTTATGTTGAACATTGTTATTTTTGGTGCTCCCGGTTCAGGAAAGGGAACACAGAGCGAATTGATTATTGCTGAATATGGCATAGACCATATCTCTACGGGTGATGTTTTGCGTTCTGAAATGAAGAACGAAACTGAACTGGGCAAGATTGCTAAGGATTACATCGAAAAAGGACAGTTGGTTCCGGATGAACTGATCGTCGACATGCTGGCAAAAGTTCTGGACAGCAAAGAGAACTCCAAAGGTGTTATCTTCGATGGTTTCCCCCGTACGATCCCGCAGGCAAAGGCACTGAAAGAAATGTTGAACAAGCGCGGTACGGACGTATCGGTTATGTTGAACTTGCAGGTTGAGGAAGAAGAACTGATCAAACGTCTGCTGGAACGCGGTAAAGTATCAGGGCGTTCAGACGACAACCTGGAAACAATCAAGTCAAGACTGGATGTTTATCACAAACAGACCGCTCCTTTGGCTGACTATTATATCGGCGAAGGTAAACATGTTGCTATCGAAGGTATGGGTACCGTCGAAGAAATCTTCGGCCGTATCAAAGAAGCAGTAAATAATTTGTAAATTGATCAATGTGCCAATATGCCAATTTAAGTATCATTATTGGCACATTGGCATATTCGCACATTAAATAATTATTTTTTATGGCTGAATCAAACTTTGTAGATTATGTAAAGATCTATTGCCGTTCAGGTAAGGGCGGTAGAGGGTCTTCTCACTTTCGCCGCGAGAAATATATTCCGAAAGGAGGTCCCGACGGAGGCGATGGAGGGCGAGGAGGCCATGTGTATCTTCGTGGGAACCGGAACTACTGGACGCTCCTGCACCTGAAATACGAACGCCATATTATGGCGACGAACGGTGAAGGGGGCGGTGCCAAGCGCAGTTTCGGGAAAGATGGCGAAGACCGTGTGATCGAAGTTCCTTGCGGAACCGTCGTGTATGATGCCGATACGGGCGAGTTTATCTGTGACGTGACCGAAGACGGACAGCAGGTCATGCTGTTGAAAGGCGGTCGCGGCGGCTTGGGTAACTGGAACTTTAAGACTTCGACCAATCAGGCGCCCCGTTACTCGCAACCCGGTGAGCCGGCGCAGGAACGGATGGTGATCATGCAATTGAAGTTGCTGGCCGATGTCGGTCTGGTAGGTTTCCCGAATGCAGGCAAGTCTACGTTGCTGTCGGTGGTTTCGGCGGCTAAACCGAAAATCGCCAATTATCCGTTTACGACGCTGGAGCCGAACCTCGGTATCGTGAGCTATCGTGACAACCGTTCGTTCGTGATGGCCGATATTCCCGGTATTATCGAAGGGGCCAGCGAAGGTAAAGGATTGGGATTGCGCTTCCTCCGTCATATCGAACGTAACTCGCTGCTTCTGTTCATGGTGCCGGCCGATGCGGACGATATCAAGAAGGAATACGAAATCCTGTTAGGCGAGTTGGTCAAGTATAATCCCGATTTGCAGGATAAGAGCCGTGTGCTGGCAATCACGAAAAGCGATATGCTGGACGAAGAGCTGATCGAGGCCCTGTCGGAAGATTTGCCGGAAGGCGTTCCGCATGTCTTTATTTCTTCGGTTGCCGGAATGGGAATTGTCGAGTTGAAAGACCTTCTGTGGAAGGAACTGAACAAGGAGACTTTCCATGAGGTGGAGCGTATCGTACACAAGAATATCGATGTCAGTTCGCTTGCACTGGATGATGACGATTTCATTATTCCTCTTGAAGAGGACGATCCGGACGACGATGAGGAATATGAAGAATACGAAGATTGGGACGACGAAGATGAAGATACTTCAAAATGATAAAGTAAAGATGTTGCAATTTCCCGGGTTAAGCGGGGATTGCAACATCTCTCATTTTATAACCACCCGCCGGGGCGGTGTGAGCGAAGGAGCGTATGCTTCCTTTAATCCCGGTGAATATAGCGGAGATGATCCGGAGGCCGTCCGGATGAACCGGAAGCTTCTTTCGGATGCTATCGGAATCCCTCCCGAAAGGATTTTTGCCCCTTTTCAGGTACATGGCGCGGAGGTTCGCTCGATCGAACCTTTCTTTCTCTCCCTTCCTTTGGATGAACAGCGGATTTATCTGGACGGCGTAGATGCTTTGGCCACCAATGTGCCGGATGTTTGCGTCGCGGTTTCGACTGCCGATTGCGTTCCCGTATTGCTTTATGCTCCCGATGTAAAAGCCGTAGCAGCTGTCCATGCCGGTTGGCGGGGAACGGTACGGCAGATTGCGGCTAAAACAGTCTGTTTTCTTATTGAAGAGTATAATGCCGATCCGCTTTTGATGAAAGCCGGCATCGCGCCTTCTATCGGTCAGGATGCCTTTGAAGTAGGAGAGGAGGTGGTGGATGCGTTCCGGGAGGCTGGTTTCGATCTGTCGTGTATCATGAAACGGAATGCCTCGACCGGTAAAGCCCATATCGACCTCTGGGAAGCCAACCGTTTGCAGCTATCGGACTGCGGACTTGCCGCCGCAAATATCGAAGTCGCCGGAATCTGCACCTATACGCACCATGACGAGTTCTTCTCCGCCCGCCGCCTGGGTATCAAAAGCGGACGTATTCTTTCCGGGATTATGCTCAAGAATAATTTATAACTCAGAAATTTTAAAACCATGATACAAGTTTCAATATCAGAAGAAGTTTCCAGCGCTTGTCCGGACCTGCAAGTCCTGGTGATAGCCTGTCAGGTCAGGAATTCGGAGCCGGATGAACAACTCTGGCGGGAGATCAAGGCAGAAGAAGCGGCTGTCCGGGCGACGGTCAAACTGGAACAAATCAATAAGTGGCTTCCTATTCAGGCTTCACGCCAGGCCTATAAGCGGTTGGGAAAAGATCCGAACCGTTACCGTCCTTCTGCGGAAGCCTTGCGCAGGCGTATTCTTCGCGAGTTGCCCCTTTATAAGGTCGATACATTGGTCGATTTGATCAATCTTGTTTCTATCCGCAGCGGATATTCCATAGGAGGTTTTGATGCAGACAAAATCGAAGGCGGCAAACTGGTGCTGGGAGTCGGCAGGGAAGGCGAACTCTATCATGGTATCGGTCGCGGCGAACTGAATATCGCCGGGTTGCCTGTTTATCGCGATGCTATTGGCGGCATCGGGACACCGACCAGCGATGAGGAGCGGACGAAAATCGGGTTAGACACCACAAGCCTGTTAATGATTCTGAATGGTTACTCCGGGTTGGACGGTTTGATCGATGCCGGAAAGTATGCGGCAGGCCTATTAAGCAAATATGTTTCAGCTACAAACATTGAAATGGAACTTGTTTCGGACGGTAAACGGACGGAAATAGTACTATAATAGTACTGTAAGTGTGTTAAATATGCTTGCAAAGTATAAAAAGCGCCTGTTTTTATGCTAAAAAACATCTATTTCCTTTTGTTTTAATGGATTAATCTATAAATTTGCCCCCGTTAACGAATTAACAAAACAAAAAGAAACATGATCGAATTGATTGGAACAAACGCCGGCCTTGTTTGGACAGCACTGAACGAAGGCGGTAAAATGAGCGTTAAGGCAGTAAAGAAAGCAACTAAGATTAAAGCAGAAAAAGATATGTATGCTGCTTTTGGTTGGTTGGCAAAAGAAGGCAAGTTAGCTTTCGAAGAAGTTGAAGGTGAATTGTACGTTGCGTTGGTATAATAGAGCGTAACTGAAACTATTAGAAGGAGGGCTGTTCGGATTTTGGTTTGAACGGCCTTTTGTGTATCCGGACGTTTTCTGTCAAAAAAACAAACTGATTGTTGTTTTATTCAAATCTAAAGTTTACTTTTGTGTAGAATTTGGTGTGAAATGACCGAAGATCATAAAAGATTGTTGGCTGTATTTGAGGTTAGAGTTCGTGATTTGATGGAGCTTTGCGACAAGCAAAAACATAGAATCGGCGAGCTCGAAGGTTTTTTGGTTCAGAAAGAAGAAGAACTTCAGCAGGCGATAAAGACGATCGAAGAGTTGAATACCAAATGTGATAACATGCTGACGGCGCGGGTTGTTTCCGTAAACGAAGGAGAAATGAAAAGCGCAAGGATGCGGTTATCGAAGTTAGTGCGGGAAGTAGACAAGTGCATTGCACTATTAAACGAATAGAGGCGATGGACGATAAATTTCTTATACATGTAGAGATAGCCGGTAAAAGTTATGGTATCAGAATCGACCGGAGTGAGGAGCAGGAAGCCCGTAAGGCTGTCAAGCAAATCCGGATGAAGATGGACCAGTACCGGAAGAAATATTCCGAAGTGGATGTAAAAGATTTGTTAGCCATGGTGGCCTTTCAACTATCGGTGGAGAACGTGAAGTTGGAGGAAAAGAATGACACAAGTCCCTTTACTGAAAAGATACAGGAACTGACCGATGAACTGGAAAGTTACCTGAAGGATAAATAGTTGTAAGAATTAAGAAGATGCGTTTCCGCACTGCTTTGCATGGTATATCCATGTGAGGGTAGTGCTTTTTTTGTATATAATAATATAATAGAATTTAAACTATAAGTAAAATGGGAATGAGCATAATCATAGCACTGGTAACCTTCATCGTTGGGGGCTTGCTTGTGTGGTTCGTGATGAGAGTCCTTATGAAGTCGAGGTATGACGCCGTCATACGCGAAGCTGAAAAGGAGTCGGAAGTAATGAAGCAGAAGAAGCTCCTTGAAGTAAAGGAGAAGTTTCTTCATTTGAAAGCGGATCTGGAAAAACAGGTTTCCGCACGTAATTCAAAAATCCAGTCGGTTGAGGCTAAGTTGAAACAGCGTGAATTGAGCCTGAACCAGCGTCAGGAAGACCTGCAACGCAAAAACAGCGAAATGGATGCCGTCAAGGAAAACCTGGCTGCCCAATTGGAACTGGTTGATAAAAAGAAACAGGATCTTGAGAAACTGCACCAGCGTGAGATCGAACATCTGGAAACCCTTTCCGGACTTTCTGCCGAAGAAGCAAAAGAACGTTTGATCGAATCATTGAAAGACGAGGCCAAGTCCGAAGCTACTTCCTTCATTAACGAGATCATGGAAGAAGCCAAGATGACAGCCAACAAGGAAGCGAAAAAGATCGTTATCCAGTCTATTCAGCGCGTAGCTACCGAAACGGCGATCGAGAACTCGATTACCGTATTCCATATCGAATCCGATGAAATCAAAGGCCGTATCATCGGCCGTGAAGGACGTAATATCCGGGCGTTGGAAGCAGCTACCGGTATTGAAATCGTGGTAGACGATACGCCTGAAGCAATCGTGTTGTCCGGCTTCGATCCGGTTCGCCGCGAGATTGCCCGCCTGGCTCTGCACCAATTGGTACAGGACGGACGTATCCACCCGGCCCGCATCGAAGAAGTCGTGACGAAGGTAAGAAAGCAGGTGGAAGACGAAGTGGTGGAAACTGGTAAACGTACGGTAATCGACCTTGGTGTACATGGCCTGCATCCTGAACTGATCCGTATGATCGGTAAGATGAAATACCGTTCTTCTTACGGACAGAACCTGTTGCAGCATGCACGCGAAACAGCCAACCTTTGTGCCGTAATGGCATCCGAATTAGGACTGAACCCGAAGAAAGCAAAACGTGCCGGATTGTTGCACGATATAGGCAAGGTGCCTGATGATGAACCGGAATTGCCGCACGCAATCTTAGGTATGAAGCTCTGTGAGAAATATAAAGAGAAACCGGATATCTGCAATGCCGTAGGCGCTCATCACGACGAAGTGGAAATGCAGACGTTGCTGGCTCCGATCGTACAGGTTTGTGATGCCATCTCAGGAGCCCGTCCGGGTGCCCGTCGTGAGATCGTAGAGGCTTATATCAAACGTCTGAATGATCTGGAACAATTGGCACTCTCTTATCCGGGTGTCGTAAAGACATATGCTATCCAGGCCGGTCGTGAACTCCGCGTGATCGTAGGGGCTGACAAGATCGACGATAAGGATACCGAAAATCTGTCTAACGAAATTGCAAAGAAGATTCAAGATGAAATGACTTATCCGGGACAGGTTAAGATCACGGTTATCCGTGAAACCCGTGCGGTAAGTTACGCTAAATAGTTTTTTTCATTTAAGATTGATTATAATAACGTGTGGGCTGGTCTGTGGAAGATCGGCCCATTTTTATTTCTTGCCGATAGCCAGCTTGTAGGATTGAAATTAGTTATACGCTTGACGCATAATCGCAGTAGGGCAGGCGGTGTCGGCCATCCTAAGAGAAAGCGGAGCTTTCTAAGAAAGGCCTAAGCGGGCAGGCGTCAAGCGGAGGGTAAAGGTGAAGCGTCCGGAGCCTGCGCTGTTTGAGCGAAGCGAGTTTCGCAGGCGACAGCGTAGCCTTTACCCGGAGTAGCCTGGCCGATTAAGCCTTGATCTTTTGGTTACTTTTGGATCAATCCAAAAGTAATAACTAAATCATCATTTATGAATGAAAAAGAGGAAAATGCCTTATGAAAAAGAAAAAAGCTGCTTCCGGTTGAACCGGAGGCAGCTTTTAGTATGGTTTAGCAAGGTTGCTTTATTTATAGCTGTAACCTGCTTTCTTTTGTGCACCGTTGGCATTTGTGCCCGGGATTAAAGTGAAGCCCCACTTGTATTCCTGGTCTGCCGGTAAGGTGTATTCAGGTTCGGGACGTGAATACCAGCTATCATAACCGGCCAAGCCCTGTTGTTTGAGGTCAACACATACTTCAACGAAGTTACGTGGTGTAATGTCGTTGATATGTGTCTGGCGAGGTTTGTCGTACGGACCGATTTCCGGGCGGTTGGCAATCTCTTCCGGTGTGAAGTTGTTCCACTGGTACGGACGGTTTGTCGTCTTGCCGGCATCGAAATCTTCTACGGAATTGCGCATGGCGTTAAATTCCATTTCGTCGTCTGCCACGATCAACAGGTTCTTACCCTTGCCACCCAATGAGATCCAGCGTGTATCGCAATGATGGCCGTTTTCCTGCGGGCGTACGTATGGGAAGTATTGTGCTTCCGCCGTGCTCTTATACTGTCCGATCGGATAACCGGCTTTGCGATCCCAATAGTTTTCCAGCGGACCGCGGCCGAAGTATTCTAACTGATCCATTGTCACCGGCAGGCGGAAACGTACACCGATACGCGGAACAACCATCTTGTCACGCTCGCTGACATTACTGCGGCCCGGTGAGAAAGTTGCTGTTGCAGTCGATTCGGAAATACCGATCTTCACGCCATCCAGATGAGCCGGAGTGAAGTGGGTTGCCACGTTCATGACACCGTCAGGATAGATCTTATAGGTTACCAGGAACTGGTTGCCGGCCGGCAGTTTGTAGTCGATCTTTACGATCGCATTGCCGTCGACGATTTCGCCTGTCGCACTTGTTACGTTGAAGTTACGGCTGGAGATTTCCCATATTTCGAGACGTTTCGGGTTGCCGCTTCCGTAGTCGTTATCGTTCGGTGCGCGCCAGAAATTCGGCTGGATACCGAAACCTTCGTTGAAGTATTCCGTGCCACCCACTTTGTAAGAGGTGACGACGCCGGCTTTCTTGTCGAATACGAAGTTTACTTTGGATGAGGTCACTTTCAAGGCATCTCCTTCTTCTGATACGGCGAGCTTCGGACCACCTGCCTTGTAAGCCGCTTTCTCGGCTGTAACAGGTAATACGAACTGATCCTGTGCGATGTCGTATGCGGCAGGAATTACACCGTCCTGCTTAGTTGTTGTTACAACGAAGTTAACCGTATAGTCTACGCCAGCCTCCGGTTTCAATCCTTCTACAGGAACCGTGATTTCCTGTGAAGCCTGCGGAGCTAAGTCGAGCGACATCTTATTGCTCTTGATCACTTTATTGTTAGCCTTGACCGTGTAGCTGATCATGTAATCTTTTAGACCAGTGAAATAGAAACGGTTTGTAACCTTGAATACGCCGTTAGCAGCGTCCACAGCCTCGAAACCGATATTCTGGTGGGCATATTTCACCTCTTCCATAGCCGGATGCGGCGTGCGGTCCGGGTTTACGATACCGTTGCAAAGGAAGTTTCCATCGCTCGGCATATCCTTACCGAAGTCGCCACCGTAAGCATAATAGTCTCTTCCGTTTTCATCCTTGACAAGAATGCCCTGGTCCACCCAGTCCCAGATATAACCGCCCTGGAGGTTCGGGTATTTGTAGATTGCTTGCCACTGGTCCCAAAGGTTACCCGTGGAGTTACCCATTGCATGTGCATATTCGGAAGGTGCCACCGGCCGGTCGCTGCCGTTCTTGCCGATTTCTTCCAGCCATTTAGCACTCGGATATTGCGGCACGTACATGTCGGAGTTCCATTCCCACTGTGCACGTTCGTAGTTGACCGGACGGCCCATCATCGTTTTTTCTTTATCCTTAATATATAGATAAGTCTGATAGAAGTTATAGCCGTTTCCAGCCTCGTTACCCAATGACCAGATCGTTACGGACGGATGATTCTTGTTGCGTTCGTACATGTTTATCGTGCGGTCCATGTGCGGTTTCAGCCACTCCGGGTTGTTACCTAATGTGCCGCCTTTGCGCAGATTGTAATACATACCGTGAGATTCGATATTGGCTTCGTCGTACACATACAATCCGTATTCGTCGCAAAGCTCGTAGAACTTGCGATCCTGCGGATAGTGGCACAGGCGGACAGAGTTCAGGTTGTTCAGTTTCATCAGCTCGAAATCCTTACGCATCAGCTCTTCCGGAACGTAGTGGCCGGTCAGCGGATTGTGTTCGTGGATGTTCACGCCTTTGAACTTGATCGGCTGTCCGTTGAACAACAAGACGGTGTAAGGCTTGCCGTTACCTGCAATCTGGTTGATCTGCTTGATTTCGATGCGGCGGAAACCGACATTTTGCGGGATTACTTCCGTTACTTTGCCGTCTTCCTTGATCGTCATCAACAGTTTATACAGGTTCGGATGTTCGGCGTTCCATGTCGCTACATTATCCAATGTTTTTTCGAATGAAGTTGTCGCAATCGTGTTCGGGCTTACCCACAGCTTATTCTCGGCCGTAGCAGCCACATTGCCTTTTGCGTCCAACAATTCGTATGTAACGTCGATATCCTTCACTTTGTCGGAATGGTTCTTGATGTCCATTGCCAGACGGAAGATACCGTTTGTATAAGTATCGTCGAGTGTGGAAACGACGCGATAGTCATTCACGGCGATCTTAGGCTGCGACCACAGATATACGTCGCGTTCGATACCGCTTATGCGCCAGAAATCCTGGCATTCCAGATAGGAACCTGTGCTCCAACGGAAGATTTTCAGCGTCAGGACGTTCTTACCCGGCTGCAGGTATTTGTTGATCAGGAACTCAGCCGGATTCTTGGAATCTTCGCTATAGCCGACTTCCTTGCCGTTTACATATACATATAAGCCTGATTTGGCTCCGGCGATGTTCAGATATACATCGCGTCCGTCCCAAGTGGCAGGAATTTCGAAGTCGCGGCGGTAAACACCCACCGGGTTTGCTTCAGGCAAGAGCGGGGGCTGCGGGTTACGCGGTTTGAACTCGTATCCGTGGTTGGTATAGATGGCAGTGCCGTGTCCCTGTACTTCCCAGTTGCCCGGAACCGTGATGTCGCTCCAGTCGGAAGTGCTGACAGAAGGGTCTGTGATATTGGCCGGGAGCTTTTTGTATGAATCTACAAAATAGAATTTCCACGTACCGTTCAATAAGGAATAGAAAGGACTTTTTTCATATCGGGAGGTGAGAGCTGTGGCGCGGTCTCCATAGCTCATGAAAGAGGAGCGGGGCGCCTCTTTGTTGACGGCAACGACTTGTATGTCCTGCCAATAAGGCTTCGCCGGCTGGTTAACCGCATTGTCTGCCAACGCGGTGCCCAAGAGGAAGCAACTCAATGCTCCTGCGAACATTGTTTTCTTGATCACGTGTTTCATATGCATTTTTAATTTAGATTAGCACTTAATAGTTGAAAGTTGAAAGGTGAAAGTTGAAAGTTTTTGAATCATCGACCCCCCAACTTTCACCTTTCACCTTTTAACTTTCACCTGTTTTATCTTGCGGCGTAGAAAGAATAGCCTTCAGCAACCTGCTTGAATGCAAGTACGCCGGCCTGGTTCAGTTCTACATTCATTTCCTTACCGTCGGGCAGGAACATGACAACTTCGTCATTACCTTTGAACTGCAGCAATTTGGTTGCTTCGCCGTCTGCTTCGACGCTCCAGCTCTGGTCTACTTCGTTGAAGACAAGATCAACCGCTTTTTCTTCTCCTTCTTTCTGGATATGATAGCCGTCTTTCTTTGTCTCGATCGCATACGTACCGTCTTTTGTTTCGATTGTCTTTACTGTGCCTGCATCAGCAACAGGGTTGCTGCCGCTCCAGAATTCGATAGAGTTTAAGACCAAAACATCTGCCAATGCAGAGATTTCGTAAACCGGAACGATCCAGAATGCGATGAATACAAGCTCGTTTACAAACTTACTGTCGATGTTTCTGTTCCAATCCAACAGTTTATTGGACAATCCAAATGATCCAATACATGATGAGAATAATACACTGCTGGCAAGAGTCGTTGCCACCAATAATGTTAAGCTTTTTTTCTTCATGAATATTTAATGTTTACAGTTAATCTGGGGACGAAGATAGTAATTTATTTCGGATTAGCTTGAGGCTGTGTTCGTTTTCTGTAATTGGATTTATGATAAGTTCCGGTAAATTGAATGTTTTGGTAAATGTTTTATAGAACTCAGGATCTTTTTGAGGAACCATGAAAGGTTTACCCGCAATCCCTGTTTTCGGATCGAAAAAAGCAATGAATGGATGTGCCCAAAACCCGTCTATACGTTTGCTGCTGAACACAAACCATTTTCCGGTCGATGACCAGGTATGGAAACTCTCGACATTATCACTGTTTACTTCTTGCATGTTCCGGATATTCCCGTTTTGCAGGTTTAATAGATACAGTTCGCTTTCCGGATGCCATATTGAGAAGTTCCCATAATCGGAACAAGTAAACATTAAATAGTTCCCGTCCGGTGATACCCGCGGAAAAGAGATACTTTTATGCAAGGCTGATGCGTTGTAAACACATTCCGGCTTGCCGAAGACTCTGTTTTGCGCATCGAATGATATTTTGTACAGATCATAATAAATACTGTCCAGTGGTGTTTGTTGGGTAATGGCTTTACTTCGGCAGAAATAAAGTGTTTTCCCGTCCAGACTCCAGGCAGGGAATGTCTCCATCCATTCCGGACCGTAAATAAGGGAATCAGTAATCATCTGATTTGTTTCGCAATCCCATACGATCAGGTCCGATTCCAAGTCTGATACTTCGATCGGCTTTTTCCCCGTAGAATGGAAGAATTGCTGGATCTCATTGACCGAATAAGCGATATATCGTCCTTCCGGATGCCAGGCGGCATACGTACCGCCGTTGTTCATCCCTTCTTTCTTTATGTTTACTTTTTCTACATTCCCATTCCGGGAGATGACTGTTCCACCGGCTTTTCCCCGGATATGCAACATCATTGTTTCCGAATTATTCCGGCAGAAAGTATGGCAGTTCATACATTCCGACTTTGCGGATTTATTCTCGATGATGGGAGTTACTTCATACGAAGTCAGGTCGCGCTGGTAAATCCCCATCTCGTTCCACAGCTCATATCCGGGATATAGCAGGCGGTAAACTAAATACGGATCGACCGATTCTGTTGAAATCGTGTTCCGGATATCTTTGTATTGTATCCATTTCCCTTCTTGCCGGACACAGATACGGATGTAAAACTCTTTTCCTGCCGTTGCTGTAGTCAGGACTTTCCACTTTTCAGCGGGAATACGGACATCTGCATTCCGGGATTTTTGGGAGAAGAATACCTGTCCTTCAGAACCGATTTCGGTGTAAAAGGCTTCTCCTTCTTCTGTTATCAGGAAGTTAGGTGCAACTATATTGCAGGGAAATGTTACATCTGTATAATCCGGAAAAAGAACAGGGCTGGTGTCGGTCTGTCTGTCCGGTGAAACGCGTCCGGGTTGACAGGCTGTTAAGAAAAGAAGTGTATATAATATTATGTATCGTGCCATATTTGTTTATTGCTGGTCTTGTTGATAACGATTCAGGATTTCCTGATAGAGGGGCGGCATTCCGGGATAGGAGAAGGCCTGTATGCGCGGCAGGTTTTCGACAAACTGTTTCTGCCGGTTGCTCAATATCAGGTAACTCATCAGATATTCGAATGCCATTTGGTTGGAAGAATCCCGGTCACAGATATAGATTAGTTCCGGTCCCAGATTCTGTATATTAGAGAAGCGGGCTTTTTTATTTTCTGCATGTGGTAGCGCTTTCAGTCCTCGAATCTGGCCGGTATAAGCTATTTTCTCGTATTCTTCGGCTTGTTTCCGGTAAAATAAAGATTGTTTGAGAACCCGGATAAAGCGTAGGGCGACTTCCGGGCGTCCGTTTGCAATATTATAGCGGATCAGGTTCGTCAGGTTGGGCGCTGTTTCTCCGTTGACAACCAGTGACTCGAAGGCCCACCGCTGTGCTTCGTTCAAATATCCTAACTGTTCGTAAATATAATGTCCGTACCGGCTTTGTTGCGCGTCTCCCGTCCAAGGTAAAAAGAGGGAGTTGATGCCGTAACTTTGCGAATAGTTCAGTAAGTCATAAGGCATGCGCCCTGTCTGATAAAGCGCCATATTCCGGAAATAGTCGTTCAGTTGATTTTCTCCCCTGTATTTCCGGGTACAGTCAAGAACTTGTTCCCATTCCTGTTTCTTGAGATGATCTTCCGCTTCAAGCAATAGCCGTTCACGCATATTATAGGAATAGACGAATAGATAGAAAGTACCGGCAGCGTAGATTCCCAAACAGAGAATACTGCCACCAATGTAAATCTTTCTGTTCTTTCCGAATCGCGAGAAAAAAAGAGCGGAAAGCAGTGTTACAACACAGATTAAAATTGCAATGGCCGGATATATCCATCCCAGTGCAAAGCTCGTTAACAGAAAAAAAGGCAAGAGAGTTATATAGAATATCTTTTTAGGTAACAACGACAACATGAATAATAAGAAGAAACAACAGAAAAGGCTGGTTGCCCAACTGATTTCAAAACCAAGCGATTCAAATTGCACGAATAAGTACAAGGGAGGCAAGACTGCCAGATGCAATGGATCGTGTTTTCCTGTTAGCTGCTTGCAACAGAGTACCGGGAACAGATAAAGAAGTGACAGAATAAACGCAAATATAATTTTTCCCGTATAAGGCAGGTAGAAGAATTGGACGATGAAGTTTGCCAGATATTCCCCGAGTTTACCGGGGGTGGATAAAAATGTATCCAGGTAAGCGTGGGAAAACAGAAATAAGTTTTGTTGTTCGTGATAAGGGAAAAGATAAGCCAGACTGTCCAGGAACATGAACAGAAACAAGCCGCAAAGAGCAGTAAAGAGTAGCCAGTGAATATACTTCATAAAAGAATGAAACACGAGAGGATATGACTCCTCCCGTGTTTGTTATGACAAAAATTTAGATATTTACTTTGTCGGATATCCCGGATTCTGTACCAATGCCGGATTCAGGTCGATTTCTTCCTGTGGAATCGGGAACAGGTAGTTGTGATCTTCATATTTACTACCGGTCAGTTTGATGTTTTCTCCCTGATACAGGATACATTTCTTTTTGTTATCACCTTCCGGTGCATTCGGATCATCAACCATCATATATTTCATTCCTAAGAACGGAGCGTTCAGCACATCTTTAGCGATACCCCAACGGCGGATGTCCCATTTGCGCTTGCTACCTTCGAGAGCAAACTCAACACGCCATTCGTTACGGATACGTTGGCGGAGCGCGTCTTGCGTGCCACAATAGGTCGGTTTGCTTGCATCTGTATTTTGCAGTTCCGGCATACCGACACGGCGACGTACCTGGTTTACGGCTTCAAATGCAGAAGCATCTAATCCTGTAAGTTCATTTTTAGCTTCTGCGTAAGTTAATAAGACTTCTGCATAGCGGATTACATGCCAGTCTTTCCCCATATCCCATCCTGTCGATTGCGGGTCGATGCTCGGATCCAACCATTTTTGCTGGTAATAACCGGTAGCCGTTGCGTCGTTATGCTGGGCAACACCTGTTGAGCCACTTGATTTCAGAGGAGCTGTCTTGATTGTTACACCGTACATTTCTTCGCCGTCATGCAATACGCAAACTTCCAGACGCGGGTCGCGGTCTTTGAATGGATTTGTTGGGTCATAGGTTGTTGATTTGTCAATCGGAGAACCGTCGGCACATTCAAAAGCATCGACCAAGCTTTGGGTCGGATTGATACCTCCCCAACCTTTTGTCGGGAAGCATTCCCAACCAATCAGGTAGTGGGTAAGTTCAGGAGCATTGAATTGTCTAACCAGGATGGCCTCTTTGCAGGCTTCCTGTTCTTCCCAGAACAATTTAGCATATTGTCCTGTGTTATTGGCATCAAACAATTCATATTCACCGGAATCCATAACAGCTTTTGCTGCTTCTGCAGCCGTATCGAAATGCTTGAAATATAATGCAGCACGAGCTTTCATTGCATTAGCTGCACCCTTTGTTGCACGTCCATAATCACTGCTACCCCATTGTGCTGGCAGATGGGCGGCTGCATAGTCAAAATCTTCCATTACTTTGGCATATACTTCTTCGACCGGTGTGCGGGTGATACTTCCCATTTCTTTCAGGTCAAGAGGTTGATCCACATAGGGTACGCCTCCAAATGATTGGATAAGTCCAAAATAAATGAAACCACGTAGAAAACGAGCTTCACCCATTACAGCTTCTTTGTCAGCCTGGTCATAATCAGGAATATTGTCTATTTTAGCCAATAAAATATTGCAGGCACGAATCGCTTTATAATCATCACTCCATCCCATCTGTGCCGGATCGTAAATACCTTTTGATACATCTCCAGCTGCCCATTTGATACCGTGTACGGCATTATCGGATTCGATATCACCGTCAACATCTCCATTATATTTTCCTGGCATAACCTGGCGATATACATCAGCAATAAACATTTTTGCATCATTAGGGGTTTTCCAGAAGCTACCGTCAGACAGCTCATCATCCGGTATACGATCTAAAAAATCGCTGCATGAACTGAAGCCGAATAATGTGATAGCAAGAAGAGCTATGTATATAAAATTCTTTTTCATATTTCTAAATTATAATTTGTTGTTTAAAAACCTACTTTAAGACCGATTGATATTTTTCTTACGTTTGAGTATAAACCTCCACGCGGATTAGACGGTGCAGATTCAGGGTCTAATGAATCCATTCCAGTAATTGTGAACAGGTTTTCACCAGTCAGGAATACTTTTACGCGATCCAGATTGATCTTGTTTAATAATGCTTTCGGTATGTTATAGCCGATCGTCAGGTTTTTCAAGCGGACATAAGAAGCGTCTTGCAACCAATAAGAAGAGAATTGGTAGTTGATCTGGTCTGCCATTGTAATACGTGGATATGAGGCATTATGGTTGGTCGGTGTCCAACGATCCAAGTGGCGTTCCAAAACTTTACCTCCATTAAAGAAAGCATAAGCTGCTTCACCATTAACGTAAGCGTCTACATCAAATGCGCCTTGGAAGAAGAATGACAAATCAAAATCTTTGTAATATAAATTGGCTCCTAAACCTGCTGTCCAGCTTGGGAATTCTTTACCGATGACTTTTTTATCGTTTGCAGCATCGATTTTTCCATCACCATTCAAATCTTTGTAGCGGATATCACCCGGTTGTTCCGTTCCGGTACGAGTCGGACCTGCTGCCACTTCTTCTGGCGAATTGAACAGCCCGTCAGCTTCATATCCATAATAAGAACCGATTGGATATCCTTCCAGGAACCAGAAATTTTCTCTGTTGTCACCCGGTTCTTTTCCTTCAGTATCTTGTAAGTCTGTTAACTCATTGTGGACATAGGCGATATTGAAATTGATGTCATAACGGAAATCCTTGCCGATAGAATTGTTATGGAAAATGCTCAAATCAAATCCTGTGTTCTGCACCTGACCGGCATTCTGACGTGGAGCATCTAAGCCCAGCACTCCTTGTACAGGAAGTAACAGCAACATATCATTGGTTGTCTTTTTATAGCCGGCTAATTCAAAACCAATCTTATTATTCAGGAATGAAGCTTCGATTGCACCTTCGATGCTTGTTACTGTAGCCCATTTCAAGTCTTTATTAGCGTAACGACTTTCATAAGCCGTAGAATAAAGACTATTCCCGAACATGTAGTTTTCGTAAGCGTATGAAGGAACTGTCAGGTAGGCTTCTTCATCTTTCAACTCTTCATTACCTGTTTGTCCCCAACCTGCGCGTAATTTCAAATTACTCAACCAATCGATACTTGCATTTTTCATAAATTCTTCCTCCGTGATTCTCCAACCGGCAGAGAATGCGGGGAAAGTACCCCAGCGGTTACCGGAAGCAAAACGGGAAGAGCCATCCAGACGGACATTGGCTTCAAATAAATATTTATCAGCAAAACTATATTGAGCGCGACCGAAATATGAACGGTGGGCAATCTCATATCTTGATTCTTTGTTGGTCTGTGAAGAGGCATCCAGCGTACTCAACGATTCTTGTAATTCGTTATTACCGCCACCTTTGCGTTGAGCCTCAAGGTGTTTGTAACGCTGATCGATCTGTTCGAAACCGGCCAATAAACCTAAATCGTGTTTGCCCCATGTTTCATTATAATTGATCAATACCTGCGTCGTGTACCAGTTCCACCAGGTTTGCTTTTCATGTCCTTCGCGGAGGCCTGTAGATGCCTCGTTATTCGCCCCATAAACGATCTGTGTTTTGAAGTCTTCTTCGCTTCTTTCATCATTACGAACTGAAAATAACGCTTTGGCAGTTAAGTTCGGCAGAATATTTACCTGCCCATACAGTGTACCGTTTACCTGTTGATCCATTGTCCTTCTGAAGCCGTCACGTCCTAACATTGCCAGTGGGTTGTCTTTTCCGTGATACAGGAAATCGCCTTCTTCATTACGGACTGCTTCAACCGGAGTTGCACGGTTAGTAAATTGGGTGATACTGGCAACACTATTCCATCCATCCATAAGGGTTCCTCTATAACCTGAAACATTCAAGCCTGCAGAGAACCATTTGTTGATTTGCGAGTCTACGCTGGTACGTGCATTAAAACGTTTGTAGTTATTGGCGTCGATCAACCCATTTTGTTGTGTATAACCGACAGATGCGCTATAACTTGTTTTTTCAGAACCACCACTGATAGATATATGATGCATGGTTTCAATCGCATTTTTGTTTAGCGCCTCTTTATACCAATCGGTATTTGGGTGACCATAAGGATCTGTTCCGTTACGATATAATTCAATGTCTTCATCAGTGAAACGAAGCGGATTGTTTGGATTGTCATTGAGAGTCGCTTCATTATATAACATAGCGTAATCTGCAGAACCCAGGAATTTAGGACGCATAGTCGGAGTCGACCAACCTACATTTCCTGAATAGTTAACACGTGCCCGGTCGCCTTTTTTACCTTTCTTGGTTGTGATCAAAATAACACCGTTGGCAGCCTGTACACCGTAAATAGCGGCAGAAGAAGCATCTTTCAATACTGTCAGGCTTTCGATATCAGCCGGGTCAATCGTATTCATGCTACCCGGAACTCCATCTACAATAACTAACGGACTTGCTGCATTCACGGAGTTCTTACCACGAATCGTGATAGAACCTGTCTGTGAACCCGGTCTACCAGAACTTTGGATAGCTGTCACACCCGGCATCTGCCCTGCTAAAGCTGCAGAAACGCTGGATACAGGTCTTGTTTCCAAAGTCTCGGCTTTTACTGTCGATACTGAACCTGTCAGGTTTACTTTTTTCTGTACGCCATAACCAACAACAACAACCTCATCCAGTTTTTGTGTGTCTTCTTTTAAGTTTACCTTAATGGATTGTTCTCCATTGTACTTAATCTCCTGGGTCAGGTAACCGATAAATGAGATAACGATCACATCTCCTTTTTTAACATCCAAGACGAAATTACCATCCATGTCGGTAACTGTACCGTTAGTAGTACCTTTTACAACAACGGAAGCTCCGGCTACAGGGCCAAATTCGTCTTCCACGATACCTTTTAAACTCGCTTGTTGCTGAGAAATGCCAACTTTAGGAGTTGCTGTTTCATTGGCTGCAAACATCGTTCCTGATGAACAAAGAGCAGTAGACAACAGCAAAAAGCTGACTGGTCTTACAATTTTCAACATACTAATTGTTTTTTGTTTAATAATAATAGTCACTATATGAATAAGATCTAAGGAGGTGACAATCACCATACTTATAGACTTAACACATTTTTTTTCTTGATTTTGAACGTCCAGAAAAAACTTGCCTTCAAAACTTAACTTAGTTCTTGTAGGACTA
>NZ_QREV01000056.1 GCF_003363715.1 Parabacteroides acidifaciens | reverse complement strand
ACAAGACTATTATAGTAGCGATAGATATTCCAAGAAAGTGAATGAAGTCCCCCCCCCATGAAATATCGGGTGAGCCAGGAAAACCTGTCGGTCGCATAGCCGGTATTATTAATTATCGTGCCAATGAAAAATGGGGAACAAGGAATGTCCGATTTGGCTTTATCGAATTTATCGACGATTTGGAAATATCGGCCGCCTTACTGAACGCAGTGGAACAGTGGGGCAAAGAGCGTGGCATGGATTGCATTCAAGGACCGATGGGTATTTTTGATTTTGACAAGGAAGGCATGCTGGTGGAAGATTTTGACAAGTTGGGGTCGATGATAACAATTTACAACTACCCCTATTATCCCAAGCACATGGAAGCTCTCGGCTATGAGAAAGAAGTGGACTGGGTGCAGGTAGCGATTGAAATCCCTCCGGAAATTCCTCCCAAGTACGTCCGTGTGTCAAAACAGGCGAAAGAAATGTTCGGGCTGCATGTCAAGAAATTGACTAATTCCGATATATCAAAGCGTGGATATGGTAAGAAAGTATTCAACTTGCTGAATACGGCCTATGCTCCTCTCTTTGGTTATACGGAATTATCTGATAAACAGATTGATTTATATATCAAACGGTATTTACCTCTGATAGATAAACAGTTGTTGCCCGTCATAGAAAATGAGGAAGGCGAAGTGATAGGAGCCGCGATAACCATGGGTAGTCTTTCGCATGCCCTGCAAAAGGCGAAAGGGAAATTATTCCCCTTTGGATGGTTTCATTTGCTCCGGGCTTTGACGTGGAAAAGGGAAGATACAGCCGAACTGCTCTTGATTGCAGTACGCCCGGACTATCAAGGATTGGGCGCAAATGCGCTGTTTTTCGAGGATCTTATACCTATCTATAATAAATGCCACTTTAAAAGAGCCGAGACAGGGCCACAGCTGGAGGACAATGTGAAGGAATTGTCTCAGTGGAAACCGCTGAACCCTACTTTTATCAAAAGAAGGCGATGTTATAAGAAAAAATTATAAATAAAAACGAGAGTATGGAAAGAAAAGTAGTGATAACAGGTATGGGAATATGGTCGTGCCTGGGAAAGACACTTGAAGAAGTACGTGATTCCCTATATAGCGGGAAGAGTGGTATTGTCTTCAGTCAGGAACGTAAGGAAGCCGGATTCCGTTCCGCCTTATGTGCTCATGTGGAACACCCTGACCTAAAACCGTTCGTTCCGCGCAATTTGCGGCAATTCATGCCCGAAGAGGCACAATATGCCTATATGGCTACCCGTTCGGCTCTTGAGAATGCCAAGCTGGACCAGGACTGCATCGATAAGCGCGAGGTTGGTATTATCTACGGCAACGACTCTGTAGCCGAAGCTACCATGCATGCGCTTGACAAGTTCCGCGAGTTCAAGGATACATCCGCTTGTGGCAGTGGTTCTATCTTTCAGTCGATGAACTCTACTGTAACAATGAACCTTGCCTGTTTATTTAAGTTGCGCGGTATCAATCTGACCGCTTCGGCAGCCTGTGCTTCAGGTTCCCAAGCCATAGGATTGGCGTATCTTCTCATACGCAACGGATTGCAGGATTGTATTATTTGTGGCGGAGCCCAGGAAGCCAACTTATACAGTGTCGCTTCGTTCGATGGCATCCAATCGTTTTCCATACGCGAAAATGAACCGGCCAAAGCGAGCCGCCCGTTCGATCGTGACCGTGACGGCCTGGTGCCCGGAGGCGGTGCCGCTACCCTGATCGTCGAAAGTTATGAACATGCCGTAAAACGGGGTGCTCCCATACTTGCCGAAATCGTAAGCTGGGGATTTTCTGGCAATGGCGACCATATCTCCACGCCAAACGTAGCAGGTCCCGCCCGTTCTTTGGAATTATGCCTGAAGAATGGCGGTATAGATACGCGCCAAATAGGTTATATCAACGCTCATGCCACTTCAACACGTATTGGCGACGGTAGGGAAGCATTGGCTATCGACCGGATGTTTGGCGACTATAAAGTGCCTGTGACATCCACCAAAAGCCAAACCGGACACGAGATGTGGATGGCCGGAGCCAGTGAACTCATCTATTCAATATTGATGATGAAAAATGATTTTATCGCAGGGAATATCAACTTTGAGAATCCCGACGAGGAAACGGCCTGTCTTAATATCGTTCCGGAAACCCGGGGAGCACATTTCGATATGTTCCTTTCCAATTCGTTCGGATTCGGTGGAACAAACTCAACTCTTATTGTAAAGAATTTATAGTAAAAACAAACTAAAAAAAGAATGATTATGACACGTGAAGAAATTATAGCAAAAGTAAATGCCGTATTAGCAGAAGAATTTGAAGTCGAATTAGACGCTTTTACCCCTGATGCAGATATAAAGGATACACTTTCCCTGGATAGTCTCAGTCTTGTGGACCTTGTGGCTATCATCCAATATACTTACAAGATAAAGGTTCCTGCATCGGATTTGCCTAAGATCAAAACATTTAACGACCTCTATGACTATATAGAGTCACATCTTCCGGTAGAATGAAGTATGAAGAAATAAAGGACCTCATTCTGCAACGCGACCCGATCATAATGGTCGACAAGCTGATAGAGGTGGATGGCGATGTGGCCGTAACCGGTCTCACCGTCAGAGCAGACAACTACTTCATCGATGAGGACGGACTACTGGCTGAACCTGGGCTTATAGAGCATATAGCCCAGTCAGCCTCGGCCTTCGCAGGATATCGGGCGATACGTGCAGGGGCTGCAACTCCTCCTGTGGGCTACATCGGTGAAGTGAAAAAATTCCATTGCTACTGCCGTCCGCAGCCAGGTGACGAGTTGCGGACCACTATCACGATGGGAGCGGAATTGGCCGGTGTGACGATCATAACCGGTGAGACCCGCGTCCTCGATGATATAGTAGCTGATACACAAATGAAGATATTCATTAAGCCTGACGATTGAATAAATTTATCCTCTATGCTGCTTGAAAACAAATATTATAAGATAATTAATACGAAAGTTGATGGATTGAGTGCTGTTTACCGCATTGTCCTCTTGCCCGATTGCGATGTCTATCGCGGCCATTTTCCCGGTAATCCTGTATGTCCGGGTGTCTGCAACATAGAGACGATCAAGGAATGTGCCATATTGCTGGCAGGTAGGAAATTGCAGATTAGTACCATCAAACAATGTCGTCTGACTGCCGTTGCTTCACCGGCTCTTTGTCCCGAAGTGGATGTAACCGTCAGCCTTTTGTCTACGGACAGGGGATTCACTGTCACGGCAAAAATAGCGGATGCGGAAAGAACGTATATGGAATATAAGGGAGATATGATTGTATGACAGAACTATGTATAAAGATTTATCACTTTTTCCGTAACCATCGTGCAGTCTTTTGGCTGTCGATGATTGCCCTATATGCCTTCTTTGGATATTTTGCCTCGCAAATATATCTGGAAGAGGACATAAATAAACTGATGCCATCCTCGAAAAACGAGGATGGTACTACAAAATTAGCTTTTGCCAACCTGCGCATTAAGGACAAGACTTTCCTGCTTTTTGAGGGTAGAGCCGGGGCTTCTGTGGAGCATATAGCCGAAACGTGCGATGCTTTCATCGATTCGCTGAAATCCTGGAATGCTGCAATGGACTCTACACAGCAGGTGATAGGGGATGTCTTTTATAAATTGCCCGATGACCTGATGTTGGATGTGATTGATTACCTGGGCGCCCATCTTCCGGCTTATATCGATACCTGTATTTATAATCGTCTGGACACACTGCTGACCTACCAGCATATGAGCCGGCAGATGCAAGCCAATCACGATGATTTGCTGAGCCCTGTCGGAACCATGTTCCCGGAACTGATACAGATGGACCCAGTGGGATTGCGTAACGTGCTTATGGAACAGCTGAAACCGTTGGCAGATGGTGCTGGTGGCGGCAGTTATAAGACCCTTAACGGACATTTCTTCGTTCGGGACTCCACCGTGTGCGTGGCGTTCATCACGCCTATGTATTCTGCCACCAATACGGGACAGGGCTCGGCTTTGTTCAAGAAACTGAATGAGCAGATAGAACAGTTCTCCGTATCTGCCCCCGATGTGAAAATCTGCTATCATGGCACTCCTGCCAGTGGATTCTATAATTCATGGCGGATAAAGTCTGACTTAAAGGAAACCATTATCGGCTCATTGATACTGGTCCTTCTTTTTATTTTCATCTGCTTCCGCAATTACGACACAATACCGCTATTGTTGCTGCCGGTAGTCTTCGGAACCCTTTTCGGGCTTGCTGCCATGTATTTCATCAAAGGGCAGTTCTCGCTGCTGGCACTCGGTATCGGGGCGGTTGTATTGGGAGTGGCACTCAGTTATGTGTTGCACATCATGACACATTATAAGTATGTGAGCGATCCCGAACAGGTATTGCGTGACCAAGTCAAGCCCGTTTGCCTGGGATGCCTTACTACCATCGGCTCTTTCATGGGACTTATCTTTATTCAGACGGAACTGTTGCAGGACTTCGGACTGTTTGCTGCTTTTGCTATTGTGGGCACTACGGCTTTCAGCCTTATCTATTTGCCGCAATTTCTTAATCCGGAGAAAAATAAGGTCAATCATCGCGTGTTCGCAATCGTAGACCGTATCAATTGCTACCCGTTCGACCGCAAAAAGCCGTTGTTGTTTATTATCCTTGCCGCAGTGGTGGTTTGCATAGGCTTTTACCTTGTCGGAGGTACCCGCTTTGATGCGGATATGCACAATTTGGGCTATAGGGCCGAAAGCATATCCTATTCGGAGAATTTACTCCGTACCAAGACACATACCGGTGACAAGCAAAAGTATTTTGCCAGTTCGGGAGCAACGATGGAAGAGGCCATTGAAAACTTCTCGAATATGGCAAGCAAGTTAGATTCGTTACAGGATGCCGGACTGGTGAAGGGCTATACGCATACCGATCAAATCTTTGTACCCTTACAGGTACAACAGCAACGAATCGATGCCTGGAAAAACTTCTGGACGGAAGAGCGTTTGCAACAGGTACGCAGCCTTATCGGCCAGACGGCTCCACAAGCCAGCCTTCGCCCCGAAGCGTTCGATTCTTTCTTCGACTTTGCCACTGCCGACTACAAACCGGATGCCCTCTATAAGGCCGGCATTATCCCGAAAGGCTATCAGTCCACGTTGATGGAGCAATCCTATAATGGCGAGTATCTCTGTTTTACTTCTGTCAGATGCAAGAACGACTCTATACGCAGTAAGGAAAGCGATTACAACCGTATCTGTGATGCAGTGGTTTCTTCGCCCGACTTGCTTGTGCTCGACACTTATTATTATACCACGGATACATTGATCCAGCTGAATGAAGACTTCAATGTGCTGCAATGGATTTCAATGCTGTTTGTCCTCATTGTGCTGTTTTTCAGTTTCCGTTTCAACGTCAAGCATACCTTGCTCGGCTTTATGCCTATCCTGTTAAGCTGGTTGATCGTGTTAGGTTCGATGGTGATTTTCGGTGTACGGTTCAATCTGATCAATATCATCATATCGACGTTTATTTTCGGTATAGGTGTCGACTATAGCATCTTCGTCATGAACGGGCTTATCGGAGGCGAGAAGAACGCACGCTTGTTGGGCTATCATAAAACGGCCATATTCTTCAGTGCGATGATCTTGATTGTAACCGTGAGCTCCATGCTGTTTGCCGAGCATCCCGCTATCAAATCCGTAGGTTTTTCCACCCTTGTAGGCTTGATTGCTGCGGTGGTGATCTCTTATGTGGTGCAACCTGCCGTTTTCAGAATGATCAATAAAAGTAAGAAATGAAATACGAGGTAGTCATCATAGGTAGCGGACTCGGCGGATTGGAATGTGCACACATCCTTTCGCGTGCCGGTATGAGCGTCCTTCTCCTGGAGAGGGGAACGCAAGCCGGCGGGTGCCTCCAGAGCTACAAACGGCACGGGTTGGCTTTCGATACGGGATTTCACTATGTGGGAGGACTGGATGAAGGACAATCGCTGCACGCCGCCTTCAAGCGTTTGGGGTTATTGCGCCTTCCGTGGCAACGCCTGGATGCAGACTTCGACCGGGTGACAATCGGAGACCGCACCTTTGCCTTCACGCAAGGGTACGACAGGTTTGTAGATACACTGGCCGCCGATTTTCCCGCCGAACGTGATGCCTTGAACCGCTACGCGGATATGCTGAAACAGGTTGACCGGTCGCAATTTGAGGCTCTGAATCCTCTGAGCAAGGAGACCTCGTCTCTCTCCGCTCTTTTTGAGACAAGCGCTTATCGGTATCTGACGGAAACGTTCCGTGATCCGTTGCTGATAAATGTACTCAGCGGTACCTCGTTGAAGATGGAGCTGCGGCGCGAATCGCTTCCGTTGTTTACATTCGCTCACGGCAACAGCAGTTTCATTGAAAGCAGCTGGCGGCTGAAAGGTGACGGTTCGCTGATAGTCAATTCGCTGGCGGAAGATATCCGCAGCCATGGCGGTGAGATTATCTGCAATGCCGAGGTACAGGAGTTAGTGGAGAAAGACGGGAAACTGCTGTATGCGGTATGTTCGAACGGAGAAAGCTACGAAGGTGATCTCTTTATCAGCGATATACACCCTGCTGCCACTTACCGGCTGGTGAAACGGAGCGGCAGGATGAAAAGCATATACCGCAAGCGCATGGAACATATGGAGAATACCTTCGGTATGTTTACCGTATCGCTCCGTATCAAACCTGGGACTCTCAAATATTTCAACTGGAACCAATATGTCTATAAACAGCCCGATGTATGGACCTTCTACCAGGAAGACGGTCCTGTAAAAGGGATATTGGTCAGTTGCCGGATGCCCGAAGACGGCAGTGAGTATGTGCAACAGGTCGATTTGCTCACTCCGATGACCTGGAACAGGTGCGAATCGTGGAACCTGACAACAGTCGGTCAGCGAGGCGACAGCTACAAAGCCATGAAAGAACGTATGGCCGGCGAGTGTATCGCATTAGCCGAACGGTTCATTCCCGGCCTTGGCGATAAGGCTGTCGGACACTATACCAGCACCCCGCTTACCTATCGCGATTACACCTGTACTCCCGAAGGCTCGGCCTATGGTCTGCGCAAGGATTTCAGGGATCCGCTAATGACTCTGCTTTCACCACGCACGCCCATTCCGAACTTGCTCCTTACGGGACAGAACCTTATGTTGCATGGGCTGCATGGTGTGACAATGACAACGCTCTTCACCTGTGCAGAAGTGCTGGGGAAGGAATATATATGGAATATAGTAAAAAACTAAAAGGAAATAAAACGATGAAGTATGCATTAGTTACAGGAGGAAGTCGCGGTATCGGCCGTGCTGTCTGTGTGAAACTGGCCCAAATGGGCTATCACATCATTATCAACTATGCGAGCAACGCCGCAGAGGCCGGAAAGACACTCGAACTGGTACGGCAAGCCGGCCAGGACGGCGAAATGCTGAAGTTTGATGTGAGCGACCGCAGGCAAACCCTCTTTGCTATCGAAACGTGGGAAAAGGCACATCCGGAAGAATATATCGAAGTGCTGGTGAACAATGCCGGTATCCGTCGCGATGATGTGCTGGCATTTATGCCGGAGGAAGATTGGAACCGTGTGCTCGACATCACTCTCGGAGGGTTCTACAATGTCACGCAATCCCTGCTGCAACCGATGCTGGTCCACAAGTTCGGCCGTATCATCAATATGGCAAGCGTGAGCGGCATGAAAGGGATGCCCGGACAGACCAACTATTCCACTGCAAAAGGAGGTATCATAGCCGCCACAAAAGCGCTGGCCCAGGAAGTGGCACGTAAGAATATAACCGTTAATGCTGTCGCTCCCGGATTTATTAAGACAGATATGGTAGAGGGGCTCGATGAGGATACGTTGAAGAAGACGATTCCCGCCAACCGCTTCGGCACTCCCGAGGAGGTAGCCGAGCTGGTGGGCTTTCTGGCTTCGCCTGCCGCAGGTTATATCACCGGCAGTGTGATTTCAATCAATGGAGGACTTTATACCTGATTGCGTATGAGAAAATTAATGATTCTGTTCTTTACTGCTCTCTTCGCGTGTGCTTCGCTGTTTGCACAGAAAGCGGAGATTCAGCAAGCGGTGGAACGATACAAAAATATGAATACGTTGACTGCTGCCGTCACCTGGACCAGGCATAATGCCGCCGTCACCCAGGACGTTGTCACCCAGGGCCATTTCTATTTCAAGAAACCCGGCAGAATGTGCATGACGTTCAATGATGGAAAAGATATGTTGCTGATGGACGGTAGCACTTTTGCCATGGTCACGGATGGCAAAAAGAGTGTTGCCAAAGGTGAAGGAAGCAATCAGTTCGAATCTCTCCTGGCTGTGTTCAAGAGCCTTGTTTCGGGTGGGGATGCCGATGTGGACCTTTCCGAATTGGCTGATGTGGATATAACGAAGCGTGACAATATTTGTACGCTGACTATTATTCCGCTTGTTCCGGATGAGAAAGCAAAGCGCAAGCAGATGTTCACGTCGTTTGTGCTGACACTCGACCTCAAGCTTTCCGAACTCAAAAGCCTGCGCATGAACGGAAGGGGAGGAAATTATGAGCAATACGACTTCTCCGGCTATGTGTTCGACGGTGCGGTCAGTGACAGTGTCTTTAATCCCCGGTCTTTATGAAAGAGATAAGAGAACTGGAGGATATCTGCCGCATACAGGTGAAGTTTAGTGAGATAGACTCGATGCGGAGAGTATGGCATGGCTCATACGTTACTTATTTTGAGGATGGGCGCGAGTCATTCGGCCGCCGCTACCCCGGCATCGGTTATGCCGATATGCAGCGTTCCGGCATTTACGCCCCCCTCTACGACATTCATATAAAATATTATGCACCGCTTGCCATCAATGACGTGGCAATCGTACATACACATTACGTTTACCAACTTGGTGCGCGGCTTGACTACCGCTATGAGGTGTACCGTGAGAGTGATAACAAATTGTGTGCCGTGGGAAACACCACGCAGCTGTTTATCGACCCTCAGGGGCAACTGATGGTGGACAAGCCCGATTACTATCAGGCATGGCAAGACAGGTTTCTACATTTATCGGAAACCTGAATACTGATGAAAAATAGGAGGATAGGAAATAGTTATGAGGAATAAGATTGTTTTTTTGCTGGTATCCTTGTTCATCGTATGGACAGCCAATGGACAAAATATAACCATAAAAGGGATTGTGACCGATTCGATCACAGGTGAAGGGCTGCCTTATGCCTCCCTTCTGTTGAAAGGGACGACAACAGGTACGGCCACCGACGGTGAGGGGCATTTCTCTTTCTCTGTTCCGAATGGAGCCGGGATTCTGCAAGTATCATACTTGGGGTACGACACCAAAGAAGTGAAAATTACTTCGGGAAAGACACACGACTTGAAAATACAGTTGGCCCCGAGTGGAATCGCTTTGAGCGAAGTGACCATTAAGCCGAAGAGGGAAAAATACAGCAAGAAAGAAAATCCGGCTGTCGAGTTTGTGAGGCAAGTCATTGCTTTACGGAAAAGCAATGATCCCCGCAATCATGACTATTTCCGGTACGACCAGTATGGGAAGATGGTTTTCGCAATGAATGAATATGAACCGAAACCTAAGAAAAACGGTAAGACCGGTAAATTCGATTTTCTGGTTGACTTTGTGGATACGCTTGATGCCGGGATAACCATTCTTCCGGTTTCGGAGAGGGAGAAGGTCGAAACGGTTTACTACCGTAAGAACCCGAAATCGGAAAAACGTGTAGTGAAGGGAAGCCAGTCGTCCGGTGTGGATGAGATTTTCTCGCGCGACGGTATCCAGCAGCTCCTGAATGAAGTTTTCCGTGAAGTCGATATTTTCCAGAATGATATTCCTTTGTTTCTGCAACGGTTCGTGAGTCCGCTTTCCACAATCGGACCGAACTATTATAAGTATTATTTGCTGGATACGTTAAATGTAAATGGGCAGGAATGTGTGGATTTGGGCTTTGTGCCCTTCAATTCGGAGACATTCGGTTTTACCGGACATCTGTATGTGACGCTCGATTCCACCTTTTTTGTGGAGAAAGTAATCCTGAATGTCCCGAAAGATATCAACCTGAATTTCGTTTCCCGGATGACAATCGAACAGACATTCAAGCGGGCGGCTGACAGTACCCGCATCATTACGAAAGACGATATCCAGGTGAATTTCAAATTGAATGAAAAATCGAAGGGAATGTATGCCCGGCGTTTGAATATCTACAGTAACCACACCTTTGATGAGCCTGATGTGGAACAGAGCCAGATATTCAGTGAAAGCGCACCTGTCATCACGCTCAAAAATGCCTACCGGCAGCCGTCCGATTTTTGGGTGAGCAGCCGTCCGGAAGAAGCTGTCAAAAAGAATCCGAATTCGGTCGGGCAGCTGATGGCCAGGTTGCGCTCCGTTCCGATTTTCTATGTAACGGAAAAAGCGATTTCGATCCTTGTGTCGGGCTATGTCCCAACGGACAAGGACCCGCTGAAAAACAAGTTCGAGTTCGGACCGATGAATACGACCATCAGTGGTAACTCCATCGAAGGGGCCCGTCTACGTGTGGGAGGTGCGACGACACCGGCGTTCAATAAAAATCTGTTTTTTGATGGTTACGTGGCGTATGGAACGAGGGATAGAAAGCTGAAATATGATGGTCTTGTGGAATATTCGTTCAATGACCGTAAGGAATACCGTAAAGAATTTCCGGTACATTCCATCCGTCTGGAATATATGTACGATATCAACAAGTTGGGGCAGCAATACATGTACACCAATAAAGATAACGTCCTTCTGTCGATAAGGCGTAAAAAAGATACGCGAGCCACCTATCTGCGGCGGGGCGAGTTGACTTATTATCGTGAACATTACAACGGCATCGGCTATGGAGCCGTTCTCCGTGGATACCGTGAATATGCAACCGAATATGCCCCGTTCTTCCGTATGGGCCCGGAAGGTAATATTTCTACCCGCAACCATTACGATATGGCAGAGCTGGAACTCAAATTCCGGTACGGAAAGAATGAGAAGTTTTATCAGACGCGTAACGATCGTATTCCGATTACCTATGATGCTTTGATCTTTAACGTCAACCATACTATGAGCGCGAAGAACTTTTTAGGTTCGTCGTACGACTATCTCCGTACTGATGTCGGTGTCCAGAAACGTTTCTGGTTCTCCGCTTTCGGGTATGTCGACCTGATTACCAAAGCTGGAAAGGTATGGAGCAAGGTTCCCTATCCGTTGCTGATTTTGCCTAATGCGAACCTGACATATACCATTCAGCCGGAATCCTATACGAATATGAATGCAATGGAGTTTATCAACGATGAATATATGTCTTGGGATTTGACTTATTATATGAACGGAAATCTTTTGAACCGTCTGCCTCTTATCAAGAAGCTGAAATGGAGGGAAGTCTTTTGCTTCCGTGGCCTGTGGGGGCATTTGACAGACAAGAACAATCCGGCCAATGGAGGAAACGGCTTGTATCTTTTCCCCGCCGGTTCTTATACGATGGGCAAGGCTCCCTATATGGAAGCCAGTGTCGGTATTGAAAATATCTTTAAGTTTCTCCGTATCGACTATGCCTGGCGTCTGAACTACCTCGACCATCCGAACATCCAGACGAGGGGCGTGCGTTGCACGATGCGGTTGTCGTTCTAATTTCATCCGGTTCCGGTATTTTCAAGGATTTGCGTATTTGAAAAGTGAGTTGTATCTTTGAATTGTATTCTAATTATATATGACATTGACTTCCTCTCAAATACAATTTATACAAGAACATGCAGCCGACGATTTGACGCGCTTGTTACTTTCCGCATCCAAATATCCGGAGATAGATATGCCTTTTGTGGTAGATCAGATTGCAGCCCGGAGGCAAATCCGGGAAAAACTGCCGTCGTGGTATGGGAACGCGCAATTGGTTTTTCCGGCCAAGATAGCTGCGGAACAGTGTTCTTCCGAACAGACAGCGGCTTATAAACAGCGTTTGGCGGATGAAGACTGGACGATGTGCGATCTGACAGGCGGGTTGGGTATCGACAGCTATTTCTTTTCTCGTAAGGTGAATCACCTGACCTATATCGAGCGTTTTCCTGCTTATTGCGAAGCGGCGCGGCATAATTTCTCCGTATTGGGAGCCGATAATATTACAGTTGTAAATGCGGATACCACACATTATATTGATAAACTGCCTGTGGTTGACGCTTTCTATATCGATCCGGCCCGGCGGGGAGAAAGCAATAAGCGGGTATTTGCTTTGCAGGACTGTGAGCCGGATCTCCCCGGATTATTGCCGGATTTATTGAAACGCTCTCCCCGTGTCATTGCGAAACTCTCCCCGATGGCGGATATACAAATGACGTTGGACCTGTTGCCAGGGACAACGGCAGTACATGTTCTTTCGGTCAGGAACGAATGCAAGGAACTGCTTTTTGTGGTGGAACGGGAGGTCGAAGATACCATCCCGGTTATCCATTGCGTTAACTTTGCCCCGGATGGAACGGAATCATCTTTCTCTTTTACATTGGAGGAGGAACGCTGCGCCGGATTGCAGCCGACCGGTCAGGTTTTCGGATATTTATACGAACCTAATGCCTCTGTTCTGAAAGCAGGCGCTTTCAAGCAGATTGCCCTTCGGATGGAGGTGAAGAAATTACATATCAGCAGCCATCTGTACACTTCGGAACAGTTGGTCGCTGATTTTCCCGGCCGCATATTCCGTGTAGACGAAGTCTTCCCTTTTACTGGCAAACTCTGTAAAAACCTTTCCAAACTCATCCCGCAAGCCAATATAACCGTGCGCAACTTCCCCCTTTCCGTAGAAGAATTGCGCAAACGCACAAAAATCACCGACGGCGGTTCCATCTATCTGTTTGCAACAACGTTGGCAAATGGGGAGAAGATTTTAGTACGTGGAACACGATTGTTTGGCTCTGATTTAAGGAACTAAAGAATATAAATCAAAGAAAAGCAAAGTTGTTCTGTCCGTCGTATTTGTTTTATCTTCCTGCCGGATATATTCGAAACCATTCTTTAAGTAGAAAGGGACAGCTCCTTGGAGTGCATCGACAGTTATGAAGCTACATCCGGTTCGGTTTTCAGTAATAAACATCTTCTTAATGAAGTTCAGGATATCAGATCCTAAATGGTCATGTTGGTATTTCTGATTTACAGCCAATCTGCCTATTTTTACAGCAGGATAATCACCTCTGTGCTTTGAATGGGGAAAGCGTTTTTTGATTTTCCGCCATGTAGCCTTGTCACTTTCCGGAATAGCTATTTTATCGTTGGCTACACTAAAGTAAGCTACAGTATCATTCTCTGAAATAATGAGGTAAGTTATAGCAAGAAGCCGTTGCTTATAGTATAAGGCATCTTCTGTTAGAAAATTATCAAGGTCGGTATCTCCACAATGAAAAGGTCTTGATTGATAATTTTCCGTCAATTTGATAATACGGAAATTTTGGTTCATATATTAAAATTTAAACGTTAGCATCTTTTGTATTCGTTCGAAACCTGCATTCATCTCTTCGATTTCTTTAGGGGATGCTTTCTTATGTTTTTCCATTTTTGCAATGAAGTTAACCGCGTCATCTCCTTTAAGAATCGGGGTCTGTTTAATTTGTCTGGCCATAATTTAGATGTTTATTTGGTTATCGATGCAAATGTAGATATAAATAATTTATAATCAAAATGTTTACTAAGTGAATAACATTAACACCAACTGTGCCGAAATCACACGGATAAACATCGAGAGAGGATAGACGGTGGCATAAGATACGGAGGGTTCGTCGCCTTCGACGGTCGTATTGGCATAGTTCAATGCCATCGGATTTGCCATGCTGCCGCAGAGCATACCGATATTATGCGCGTAATCTAACTTGAAGAACCGGGAGGCCATGATACCGACGATCAAAACCGGAACGATTGTCAACAGGAAACCCAGTCCGACCCATAACAAACCTTCCGCCCGGAAAACCGTTTCGAAGAAATGTGCGCCTGAATCGATCCCTAATCCGGCCAGGTAAATAATGATTCCCAACTGGCGTAACATCAGGTTGGCGCTCATCGTCGTGTAAGTCGTCAGATGGAGGCGCGGACCGAATGATCCCATCAGGATACCGACAATAATCGGACCGCCGGCAATGCCGAGTTTGACAGGAGTACTCATACCCGGAAGCGTGATCGGCAAAGCTCCTAACAGCATACCCAATGTGATGCCGATAAAGACTGCCAGCAGATTCGGGTTTTTTAACCGTTTGATCTCGTCACCCAATATTTTCCCAACCGTATTTACCGAGTTCGCCTCACCGACAATCGTCAGACGGTCGCCGATCTGCAAACGCAGGTCCGGAGAGGCCAACAGGTCGATACCGGCACGGTTTACGCGTGTGATATTGATCCCATACAGGTTACGGAGGCGGAGGGACCCTAATTTAACCCCGTTTACCCGGTTGCGGGTTACGGCGATACGACGGGATATCAGCTGGCTGTCGATTGCGTTCCAGTCGATATCCGCCTTGTTCCAGTCCACATTCTCCTGTTCACCGAAAAGAACTTTAATATTTTCCACGTCCGATTTGACGGAGATAATCAGCAGATGGTCATGCTCGTGAAGCAATGTATCCGATGTCGGGATGCTTACTTTGCCGTTTCGCCAGATGCGTGAAATGACAAAATGCTTATCCGTCAACTTCATGATGTCTTTGATGCTTTTTTCATAGATGGCAGGGTTGCTTACTTGGAATTCAGCCACATAGGTGGTCGTGTCTCTCTGTTCCTTCTGGTTTTTCTGTTCCTTATTGGCAAACATCGCTTTCAGGATAATGATGGCAAGGATAACGCCGACCACACCGAGCGGATAAGCAACGGCACAGGCCAATGCCATATCGGTCACCCCCTTTGTGTTGCCCGGATCTATCTGCAACAACGCTTGTTGGGCAGCACCCAGTGCAGGCGTATTGGTTACGGCTCCACATAACAATCCCACCATGTTGGAGAGGGAAACGCCGGTCGTCCAGTGCAGCCCTACAGTCATGGCCAGTCCCAGTACGATAACGCCTAATCCCATCATATTCATGGCTACACCTCCTTTTTTCAGGGAGGAGAAGAAACCTGGACCTACCTGTAATCCCAAGGCATAGACAAAGAGGATCAACCCGAAACTTTGTGCGAAATAGAGCATGTCTTTATTGACGACAATGCCTAAATGCCCGGCCAGGATACCTGCAAAGAATACGAATGTTATACCCAGCGAAATGCCGAATATCTTGATCCTGCCTAAATATAACCCGACTGCAGAAACCAGCGAGATCATAATAACAGCCTGAATCATTGTAGGCTCCAAAAAAGCCTCTTGTAACCAATCCATAAAATCCCTTGTTTATTGACGGCACAAAGATAGGACAATAATTCGTGTGGAAAAAATATTTATATTTCAGTGACATCGATGTCGGATGTTGAACCTGGATGAGAAAAGCACTTATTGAGGGATTATATTGCCGTATTTGAGCACTCATTGAGGGATTTTTCTTATATTTGTGGAAAAATGGATAACTATGATAGATGATTCTTTGTATGCATACATGAATGAAATACTAAGTAGAATCCCTCTTGAATTCTACAGGTATAAGTATAATCAGATAGATTGGGACAGCAGGCTCGTCGGAATAACCGGTCCGCGTGGTGTCGGGAAATCAACGATGGTGCTCCAGCACATCAAAAAACATCAAACAGACGGTTCCCATTTATATATATCAGCCGACCATATTTATTTTTCGACTCATACCCTTGTCGGTCTTGCTGATGATTTCGTTAAAGAAGGCGGCACAAACCTGTATATAGATGAAGCTCACAAATATAAGGGTTGGTCGCGGGAATTAAAACAGATTTATGATGTACATCCCGACTTGCGTATTGTATTTACAGGTTCATCTGTACTTGATATACAAAAAGGTGAGGCGGATTTGAGCCGGCGTGCATTGATGTATCACCTGCAAGGCCTTTCTTTCAGAGAGTATCTTGAAATGTTTTATCAGTTTAAAGTACCTGTATATACATTGGAAGAGATCTTGGCGCATCAAGTCGTTGTGCCTGGCCTTTCCCACCCGCTTCCTTTATTCCGTGAGTATCTGGCGAAAGGATATTATCCTTTTTCTGGTGAAGGTGGTTTTGAGTTGAGAATGGGGCAGGTCATATCGCAAACAATAGAATCCGATATCCCACAATATGCAGACATGAAAGCGTCTACAGCAAGAAAGTTGAAACAAATGCTGTCGATTGTATCCGGGCTTGCTCCTTACAAGCCTAATTCGGAGAATTTAGCGGTGGAAATCGGTGTAAGTAAAAATAATGTCCCGGAATATCTGGTTTACTTAGAAAAAGCCGGTATGATAGGACAACTTAGGGATTGCACGGGAGGATTGCGTGGCCTTGGAAAAGTAGAAAAAGTTTATATCGACAATCCCAGTCTGATGACTGTTCTGGCCGGTGGCAAGCCTGATATTGGAAATTTAAGGGAAACATTCTTTTACAACCAGATGCGTGTGGCAAATGATATCTTATCCTCTAAAGAATCTGATTTCGTGATAGGAAAATACACTTTTGAAATAGGTGGTCATAATAAAGGTCGGAAACAGATTGAAAATCTACCTAACGGTATTATAGTGAAAGATGATATAGAGTTTGGACATGGTATTGTTCTCCCTCTATGGCAATTTGGATTTAACTATTAATCGGTCTCCCGGAAAATAGATTTATTGATACGATTGAAGCGAGTGAATAATACAATAACCCTCTTTTTTGCCGTTTTTCTATTTCGTCTGAAATCTTGATCCATTTTGGATTGACTCTTTTCACGGTTTAAGCTCCCCTTCCTGACAATAGGAAAAACGAGGTGCGTAGCCCGTTACGAAAAGCGTGCAATTTGATTACCGAAAGACGGAAACGTCAACAATGTGATAAACCTTAACTCCCGGAGAATCGAATATTTGAAAATAAAACGGACGGCGTCCCAAATATCTCAAGGAAATTCAGGTGCTTTTTTGCCCTAAAGACGGTCCTCTTTTCAATTACGACCGTCCAAATCGCCATTGCGACCGTGCTAATCTTCGCGAGGTGCCGAGTGCACTACACATTAGCACGGTCGTAATGGTAAAGAGGACGGTCGTAATTGTTGAAAACGTTCAAAAAAGGCGAAAAAGTCCCTTTTTGAGGTCAAAAAATCGGATTAACATTTGTTTTGTTTCGGATGTCTTTCGACCCTGAAAAATGCGTTTTATACAATAAGCCCCCCTGGTAGTTGAAAGTTAGAAGGGGTATATTTGATGAGTAAAGATTATTAATAGTGAGTTTGTGAAAGGGGGCCGCGAGGTTCCCCTTTCTTTGTCTATCTTCTGCTGTTGGGGATACCAATAATTATATTTACCTTTGCAAGACCAGGCGATTATAGCTTGGTCATAATTAAAGAAAGGAATGAATCATGCCTGAAATATGCCGTTTTTTTGGTATTATTATAACGATGTTTGTGGACGACCATAATCCGCCACATTTTCATGTTCGTTATGGAGATTATCAAGCGATTATTACAATAGAAAAAGGTATTGTGAAAGGGGAAATTCCTGGAAGCGTATTGAAAAATGTATTTTGCTGGATGGATTTGCATAAAGATGAATTAATGGCTAATTGGATGCGTCTGCAGAATGGAGAAGAAGTTCAAAAAATAAATCCTTTAATGTAAAAAACTATGACAGAAGATATTGATTTAATCAGAGTAACAGGTGTAGATTATGTAAAGGACTATACGCTGGATTTGGAATTTAGTAATGGTAAGGCCAAGAGAATAGATTTCTTGCCTTTGCTTAAAGGTAAGATGTTTGAACCTCTGAAGGATATGAAAAATTTTGTTCAGTTCGGCCTTACTCATTGGACAATAGAATGGTTCAATGGGGCAGACTTTGCGCCTGATTTCCTGTACCGTCAGGGAGTTGATGCGTAATCGATACAAACATGTCACTACAAATCATACATACCGCCGACTGGCACTTAGGGCAAACCTTCTTCGGGTATGACCGGGATGAAGAGCATGAGGCGTTTCTCACTTGGCTGACCGGGATGCTGGCGGAGCGGCAGGCTGACGTGCTGCTGATTGCCGGCGATGTCTTTGATGTTGCCAATCCTTCGGCAGCCGCACAACGTCGTTTTTTCCGCTTCTTGAGGGAGGCGAACCGCCGTAATCCGCATTTGCAGGTTGTCGTCGTGGCGGGAAACCATGATTCGGCGGGACGGTTGGAAGCGCCGATACCGCTGTTGGAAGAACTGAATACGTCGATTGTCGGGATTATCCCCCGGACAGATTTGTGCAAGATCGACTTTGAATCGTTGCTTGTACCCCTGTATAATAAAGAAGGGAAGCGGGAAGCCCTTTGCCTCGCCGTGCCGTATCTCCGGCAGGGAGATTATCCGGCTTCGGATGAGGGAAAAGATACCTATGTGGCAGGTATTACCCGGATGTACCGCCAACTTTATGAATATGCCGATGCGCAGCGGCAGCCCGGAGAGGCACTTGTCGCAATGGGACACCTGCACGCCACGGGAGCCGAACTGTCTGAAGACGACCGGAGCGAGCGCACCATTATGGGCGGTCTGGAATCTGTCAGCACGGATGCATTCGACGAAGGTCTGGCCTATACCGCCCTCGGGCATATCCATAAGGCGCAACGTGTTGGAGGCCGCGAGAATATACGCTATGCCGGCAGCCCGTTGCCCATGTCTTTCTCCGAACAACATTACCGTCATCAGGTGGTTGCCGTCACGCTCGAAAACGGATGCCTGTCGGATTGGGAAGCGGTGCCTGTCCCTTTGCGGACCGGTCTGCATCGGATTCCGGCGGAACCGGCATCCCCGGCGGAAGTGCTTTTGCAACTTGCGGATTTGCCGCCGGCGGACACTCAGGCGGATCGCAGCCTCTGGCCTTATCTGGAAGTACAAGTCTTGCTGACCGAGCCCGATCCGGGTTTCCGGCACCGGGTGGAAGAGGCGTTGGCGGACAAGGCGGTGCGCCTGACATCTATCATCCCTTCTTATCCGAAACGGGAGGATGAAGAAGATTTCCGTCCTTTGTCTTATACGGACCTGCAAAAGATCGATCCGTTGGATATGCTCCGGCACGCGTTCACGAATCGTTTCGGAGGCGATTTGCCGGAAGAGCTGGAACAGATGTTTAACGAGGTAAGACGGGAGGTTTCTTTATGAAGATATTAGCGATACGGGGCCGCAACCTGGCTTCGCTGGAAGGTGATTTTGAAATTGATTTTACAGCCGAGCCATTGCTTTCGGCCGGTATTTTTGCCATCTCCGGTCCGACGGGAGCCGGAAAGTCTACGTTGTTAGACGCCATGTGCCTGGCATTGTTCGCTCGTACGCCCCGTACGGATCAGGCGAAGGAAAACAATGTCAAGTTGCAGGATGTCAGCAATGAACAACTGTCGCAGAGCGATCCCCGTTTCCTGCTGCGGCGAGGCACGGCTTCGGGCTATGCCGAAGTGGATTTTGTCGCTTTGAACGGACACCGCTACCGGGCGCGCTGGTCCGTCTCGCGTGCCCGTGACAAGGAAAACGGACGTTTGCAGAATCCCCGTTTGGCCCTATATAACCTGGATAAGGCGGAGGAGGAGCAAGGGACGCGTTCCGAGCTGCAAGCCCGTATCATCGACCTGATAGGGCTGACCTTCGAGCAGTTTACGCGTTCCGTATTGTTGGCGCAGAACGACTTCTCCACTTTCCTGAAAGCCGAGCAGGGAGAAAAAGCATCCCTGTTGGAGAAGCTGACCGGGACGGAGTTGTATTCCGCCATCTCCCGCCAGATTTTTGAAAAGAATGCCCGCGCAAAAGAAGCCTTCGACGCGATTCAATTGCGCATACAGTCTGTCGAGCTCTTGACGGATGAGGAAGAAAGCGACCTGCACCTCCGCCTTGCAGCTACGGAAAAGGAATTGCAGCGCCAGGAAAAGGCGAAAGCCGAACAACAGGCGCTTCAGGAGGCTGTTCGCGCCGCTGAACAATCGATTGCCGCCCGGCAGGTGCAGCAAAAAGAGGCGGCCGACAGGCTGGCACGTGCAACGGAACTTCTGGCCATTGCCCGCCGCGAGTATGAAAAAGGGGTGGAGGAACAGCAAGCATCGGAAGCCCGGTTCAAATCGCTTCAACAGGAAATCCTGCAAGCGCGTAAGCTGGATATCCAGCTGGACACGGCTCTCCGCGATCGCTCCGATTCGGAACGGCGCTTAAAAGATGCCACCGCCCGGAAGAAAGAGGCGGAAGACAAATACCAAGCTGCCGTCCTCCGCCGGAAACAAGGGGCGGAAGAGATTGCCCGCCTGACCGCTTGGCGGGAACGTTTTAAGGATAAGGAAAGTATTGCCGAACAGCTTTCAGCCTTGTTGCTTCATCTGGATGCGGCTGCTGCCGCCCGTCTGGGTATGGAGACAGCCAGCCGTTCGATTGACTCTATTATAAAGGAGGTGATGGAATTGGGCAAGCAACTCATTGGTATGCAAAAGACAGCCATGGGCAAGCAGCGGGTTTTGCAACAGACAGAGGAAGAATACCGGAAGCAGGAAGAAGGATTGAAGGCTATCGACGTTCCGGCACTGGATAAACAGATCGAGCAATTGCGCCGGGAACGGGAACAACTGCTGATCGAACAGGCCCGCCTGGAGGCTTCCGGGGATATAAAGGAGCTACGGGCTAAATTGCAGGAAGGGCAGCCTTGTCCGGTCTGCGGGAGTACGCATCATCCTTTCGTCGCCTCTCCTGACACACCCCTTACTCCCTCTCGAGAGGGGAAGGAGATAGTTCCCGTCGCCGCCATGACATTGCAACTACAGGCGTTATCCCAAAAGAAGGAGGCTTATACGGTCGGTACCCGCGAACTTGCCCGCCTTCAACAACAACTGCTCCGCCTGCATAAAGAACTGGCGGACAGCGAAGCCGCCTGCAAGGAGATCGTCAGCAAGCAGCAGCTCGTCGCCAGCCGGCATGAGCAGGAACAAGCGACGGTGAAGGAACAGGCCGCCAAGCTGGTCCAATCCCTTTCCGCTGCCGATGTCCTGTTCGGCAACAGCGATTGGAAGAAAGCCTGGCAACAGAATCCGGATGCCTTCCGGAAGACCTTGACCGACTTTGCCCGCCAATGGCATGAGAATACGGATAAACTACGCCTGTTGGAACGGCAGGAAAGCGCGCAGAAGGCGGAATGCGAGTCGCTCGCCTCTTTCCTCCCGTCTCTCGGCAAGCAATATGAAGAAGCTTTGCAGTTGAATGAAAAGAACCGCTCCGTCTTTACTGCCTTACAGGCGGAGCGTGCCAAACTGCTGAATGGCCGTCCGGCGGATGCGGTCGAGCAGGAATATTCCCGGCGGATGGAAGAACTGAAGGAACGCCTGAAGAAACTGCTGGCTACCCAAACCGAACAGTCCGGCATTGCCGAACAGACACGCGGCATAGCCGATCAGATCGCAAAAGACCTTGCCGAAGCCTCGGCCGATCTGGCCCGGCGCCGGGAGGCGTTGGATAAATGGACCGCGGATTATCTCGCCTCGTCGGATGGCAGGCAGCTTGAAGACACCCTGCCCCGCATAACGCAGGAGAAAACAGAGTTGGCTTTCCGGCTGCGGACCCAGACCGATAATAAGGCGAAAGTATCCGGCTTGCAGGAAGAACTGAACGTTCGGCGCATCGAAAGCGAACGCTGGGCGAAGCTGAATGAACTGGCCGGCTCTGCCGACGGTGCCAAGTTCCGCCGTATCGCCCAGGGATATACGCTGGATGTCCTGCTAAGCTATGCCAATGTGCAACTGCGCGAACTGACACGCCGTTACCGCCTGGAACGCGTCCCCGAAACGCTTGCCCTTCAGGTGATAGACCGGGATATGTGCGACGAGGTGCGTACCGTCCACAGCCTTTCGGGGGGTGAATCGTTCCTTGTTTCGCTGGCGCTTGCCCTTGGGCTGTCGTCTCTCTCGTCCAACCGGATGAAGGTGGAAAGCCTCTTCATCGACGAAGGGTTCGGCTCGCTGGATGCCGATACGCTCCGGGTGGCGATGGATGCGTTGGAGAGCTTGCGTACGCAGGGAAGGAAGATCGGCGTCATCTCGCATGTGCAGGAAATGACCGAGCGCATACCCGTACGTATCTGTGTGAACCGTGCCGGCAATGGGCGGAGCTATCTGGAAGTCCTGTAAACTTATACCATATCTTCGCCGGTCCGTACAATTGCGACTTTCAAGGTCTTATGGAACGGGATAAAGCGGGAGATTACTGCCATGATGATAGTAAAGAGCAGGGTGTAGCCGATCAAGGTTTTCAGTCCCAGCAACAATCCTTGTACCTGTAAGGTATTGTAGAGTGTATTGGTGGCCAGCTGCGTGGCATCTTCCAGGGGGCGTCCTTGTGCCAATGCATTTTGTAACGCCTGGTTGTATGGACCGGCGGCAAGCGGGTTGTCCATGCGCATGGTTTCGGATAGGACGGACATCGATTGCAACTGCATCCGGTAGATCATATTGTTGAAGAACGAGGCGGCGAGTGCTGGAGCCAGTGCCGACCGGAAAGTGATCAGGAAAAAGGCGTTGTATATCGTCAGCTTCGGGTCCATATCTTCCACCACGTAGACACCGAAGGCGATAAAGAGGATCAGCATCCCCATTCCGCGGAAGAACATCGGCAGGTATAGCATCTCGTACGTCCCGTCCGGCCGTATGCCGAAATAGAGGATTGCCAGGTAGATGGCAAAGCAGGTCATTCCCCAGGCTATCAGCCGCCTGAAACGCCACCGCTGCCACCTGAACCACCAGAAGCAGATAATGGCTCCGCAGATGAAACCGGGCAGCATCCAGAGGTAGAGCGAATTGGCATGTACGCTGTCCACCCTGAGCACCGAGTTCAGATAACTCGTGAGCAGCGAGCTGGAAGAAGAGAGCACCATCGTAATCACCATGAACAGGTATCCGATCAGCGCTTTGCTGCTGTTCAAAACCGTAAGTCGTATATAAGGAACTTTACGCACCTTCTGCCTGTACACGAACAGCCACAGGAGCACCGGAATGATGCAGGTGTAAGCCACTATCTTGTCTGACGAGAACCAGTCGAGCGTCTTGCCGTAGGTCGCCACATAAATAATCATCAACAGGACGGACGAACCTAACAGCATACTCTTCCAGTCGATCTCCCGGAATGGGAAATTGATCGGCCGGCGGGCATAGCGGAAACAGATGAGAACGAACAGGATTGCCACCAGCAAGAGGATGATCACGAAATAATACATATACTGCCACTGGTAGGAGTAGGCAAGCTGCGCCGTCAATGCCATCGATATCTGGCCGCCGGAGAATACCAGCGGATAGAAGTAGGCGTAGAACTCGCTGCGGACGTTCGATGGACTGAAGAACGGGCGTGTCATGATGATGAACTCCAGCATGACGAAAGCTTTCAGTATGCCGATAAAGAAACTGCAGGCGATGACAATCTCCATCTTCGTCACGTTGGCGCAGATCAGGCTGAGGACAACTTGTAGCATAAGGTCGCTCAGCAGGACGGTTTTTGTGGTGATGACCGGCCGTAGTTTGGGAATGATGGGGTAAGCGATTGCCATACCGGCAGATGTGGCGTAATAGGCCATGCGGATGTCTTCGCTCATCACGCCTAATGTGCCGGACACTTCGATGATATCGCCCGTGTACGCCCCGTTAATCAACATGATAGGAAGCAGTATGACGAAAGCCGTAACAAGCCCCAGCCACCGGGGTACCCAGGGACGGATCGGAACGTTTAATGCTTGCAGTCGGCTCATCTTTTTCCTTTTGTTGTTAGCGTTTCAACAGGGCTTCCGTTTCTACCATCATACCGGCCCGGAGCAGTTGCATGTCCTCGGGCGAAACATCCTGCAGGTCGATCCGGACAGGGATGCGTTGCTGTATCTTGACGAAGTTGCCGGCAGAGTTGTCGGTCGGCACAAGGGAGTATTTGGAGCCGGTCGCTTCGGAGATGGCGGTGACAACGCCGTGGAAGGTGCGTTGCCGCCAGGCGTCTACCTTGATAAGCACTTTCTGGCCGATGTAGATGTTGGGGATTTGTGTCTCCTTATAGTTGGCGGTTATCCATTTATCCTGTCCGCGAACCAGATAGGTGAGGGTCTGCCCAGCTTGGACCAACTGTCCTTTTTCGAGTGTGCGGCGGCCCATGTAGCCGTCGTATGGGGCGGTGACGACGGTATAGCTAAGGTTCAACTCTGCCATTTCCAGTTCCGCTTCTTTGCGGAGGATAGCGGCGTCGGCGCTGCCTGTTTTCTTGTTTGTTTCGGTGTATTGGGACTGTGCGGCCTGCTTCTGGTGCGTCAAGGCTTCGTAGCGTGCCTGCATGGCTTCGTAATCGGCTTTTACTTGTTCGTATTGCTGGCGGGAGACGGATTCTTCCTTCAGGAGGTTGGCGTAGCGGCGGTAATCCTGTTCGAGATGCCAGAGGCGGGCTTTCGTCTCGGCTATATTGGCATCTTGTACGGAGACGTTCACTTCCGAGGTGCGGATACCGGAGCTGAGTGCGTCGCGGGCGGCACGGGCATCCATAAGGGCGGCTTCGGCATCTTTCTTCTTAATGCGGTATTCGCGGTCATCAAGTATGAGAAGCGTATCGCCGGCGTGTACGAACTGGTGTTCGGTGAAGCGGACTTCGTTGATGTAGCCCGGTACGCGGATGTTGACGGGGATCACGTATTGGTCGACCACTGCGTCGTTCGTGATCTCGTAGTTGACATACTTCCAGAAGTAGTGGACTGTCCACGAGATACCTGCCAGGACGAGGAGGGTGCAGACGGTGTTCACGATGATATTCCTGATCTTTATCCGTATCAGCCGTTTTCTTCTTTTATGATGAATAGATGTGCTCATTTTGTTATGGGTTTATAAGTTTCCACATGCGTGCATAAGTTGATAATAGGTATAGACCGCTTCGCTCTGTGCCGTCGTGAGCTGTAGTTCGGCGTTAAGCCGTACGCTGCTGGCATCCAACAGGTCTGTCAGGATGGACAGCTGGTTGAGGTAGCGGTTGTTGACGATCCGGTAGTTCTCTTCGGCTTGGCTGACGGAGAGTGTCAGTGCTTTCACCCGGTCGATGGCTTCCTGGTGGCGGATGTAGGCGGTACGTACATTGACGCGTATCTGTTGCATCATCTGTTCCTCTGCGTTGTGGCGGAGGCTGACGTATTGCCGTGCTTCCTGCATCTTGTGCTTGTTCCGGTAGAGGGACGAGAGGTTGTAGGAGAGGCTGAGGGCCACGTTCCAGTTGTTGGCGAACATATCTTCCATCGTGCTGGTGAGCGGTCGTGACAGCGTATTGCCGGCATGGATGGAAAGCGATGGCAGGTAGTCGGCCCGTGACAGGCGGATGTCGTTTTCTGCCAGGCGCGTATTGTAGCGGGCGATTTGCAGGCCCGGGTAATTCGAGTAGGCTTGTTGGATATAGGCTTCGCAACTGCTAAGGGAGGTACTGGCGGCCAGGAGCGTGGTGTCCGGCCGGATGAGCAGGCTTTCGTCGAGTCCGAGCACGATGTCGAGCTGTTGGGAGACGATGGAGATGTTGTCGTTGGCTTCCCGGAGTGCGAGCTGGTCGTTGGTGAGTTGCAGTTCGCTGCGTATCTCGTCGTTGCGTGTGACGATGCCTTCTTTCCACATACGGCGGATGTCTGCCAGGCGGCGGTCGGATTCCTCGATGTTACGTGCCAGCACTTCCGTCTCTTTGTAAAGGGCGAAGAGGTCCATGTATTGACGGAGGAGGGAGAGCTTGACGTCTGCCTGGTCGCCTGCCGTACTGAGCGATGCGACTTGCCTTTGGAGCGTGGCGCGGCGGATGGTGTTGCGTATCTTACCGCCCTGGTAGAGTGGTTGTGCCACTTCTACATTGTAGTTATGCGACCAGTCGGGCATATCGGGATGCGTCGGCTTCGACAGTCCCTGCCGGAAGATGGTGGATTGGCCGATGTAGCCGGTTGTCGCTCCAACGCTGATATCGGGCAGCTGTAGGGTACGGGCCGTCTTTTCTTCTTCGCCGGCAATCGCTTCCTGCATCCGGCTGGCCTGGAGGCGGAGGCTGTTTTCGGTTCCTAACCTGAACAGTTCGTCGAGGGAAAGAGGATAAGCCTGCTGCTGGGCATTTCCCGCAGCAGGCTTGGTGAATATAAGTAACAATAATAAACTATATCTTGTCCAGTATCTCATCCAGTTTCTTTAAGTTGTTCATAAACGATTCAATCTGGCGGGGTGTCAGGCGTGCGCCGACTTCATCATAGATGTTATGGAGGAGCGGCTTTACGCGGTGTGAAAGTTCTTCCCCTGCTTCGGTCAGGTGGATTTGTTTGTTGCGCCTGTCCGACGGGTCTTCACGCCGTTCCACCCAACCTTTCTTCTCCAGGTTATTGATGAGATTGGTCAGGCAGGCTTTGTCTTTGGCTGTCTGTTCCGCCAGGTATTGCTGGCTGACTCCGGGCTTTTTCCACAGGCGGTGCATCACCTGGAGCATTTCGAATGTCATATCGACGTTATTGGACTTTAGTACTCTCTGTATAGTTTGGCGGAAAGTCATTCGCGTCTTTAAGATTTGGAGTACTAATTCGTGTGCTGCTTCATTCTCTACCATTGCTGTCTTGCTGTTTTGCTTTTCCGGCGCAAAGGTAGAAAATATCTTTGGTATTTTGGTTAAAGGTTTAACTAATTATTTGCTGAGACGCTGTTCCAATTCGTCTAACAGGCTGACGCGTTCCAAGGAGAATGTGTTGTCGTGCGTCTGGATATATTCCAGCAGGAGCTTGGCCCGCTGCAACATATCCTGTTCTTCGCCGGGGTGGAGGTAGCTCTCTTCGATCAGGGTTTTGACGGCGATCTCGAGACGGGGAATGCCACCGCCGTCATCGCTGTTGAGGCGGCGGATCAGTTCTTCGGGCGGAACCGTCATCAGTGTCAGACGGTCCAGCTTCAGGGAGGTGTACACGGTTTGTATCAGTTCCGGAATACGGCGGGCTGCATTCGTGTTGCGGTTCGTAATGATCTGGAGGACGACTTTAGCCAGTTCCTCGATCTGTACCATGATGAAATCTCGTTTAAGCACGTTGGTAAATTAAAAATTAAGAATTAATAATGAAGAAATAATTGTCCATTGTCCATTGTCAATTGCTTACGGTGACTTTGATGATACGGACGTCCTTTTTCGGGCGGTCGTATTCGTCGCGGGGCTGTCCGGCAATGGCATCGAGCACGTCGAAACCTTCAACGAGTTCGCCATATACGGTGTAGTTTCCATCCAGGTGATGGCAACCACCTACGGTCGTGTAGGCTTTCCGTTGCTCTTTGGTGAACAGCAGGTGCCCGGGGGTGGAGCGCACCACCGAATCGACCTGGGCATTGATCTGGCGCAGACGCTTCTGGTATTCGCGCTTGTTGCTGACTTTTTGCATACGCAGTTCGGCGCGGACGGGGTAGAAGTATTTCTCCATCGCTTTCTCCTTGATGTCCTGGTTGGCAATCATTTCCAGCGTATCCAGTTCGCCGTTGGTATAGATCTTTCCCTGTACGATGTAGAATTGGGACATGTCCGATTTCTTTTGCGGATTGATGTCGTCGTTTTGGCGGGGAGCGGCCAGTGCTCCGCGTTTATTGAAACGGTGGGGTCTCATCTCCGGCATGATCTCTGCGTTCCGGTCGCCGAAACCGCAACGGGCACCGGCTGGAGCGTTGCGCGAGTCGGGTGCGCCACCCTGTATCATAAATTCAGGGAGCACACGGGTAAACAGTGTCCCGTCGAACTCGCCCCGTTTGGCCCGGTCTATGAAGGTGCGGACGTGGTTGGGAACGTCGTCATACAACTTTGCTTTCATCGTCCCGGCACTTGTATTAATGGTTACTATCTTCGCCGGTACTTGTTCCGATGCAGATGTCACCGTGTCTGCATCGTTCTGGGCAAAGACCGGCGACAGGCAGGCCAGCAAGCCCAATAGGATATAATAGCTCTTTCTCATCTTTTAAATTATTTGGCGGGTAAAGATACAATTTATGTTGTTAAACACAAAGTAAATATCTACCTTTGCTGTCCTTAAGGCGAATAAAGATAATAACTACACGTATATATTATGAATTGGATTAATGATTTGTTATGGGGCGAGGGCATTGGCCACTCCATACTTCTACTTTCCTTTGTGATTGCTGCGGGCATACAGTTGGGTAAGATCAAGGTCTTCGGCGTCTCTTTAGGAATTACTCTGGTGCTGTTTGTGGGAATCATTTTAGGGCACTTTGGTTTTACTATCAACCACAACGTGATTCACTTTTTCAAAGAGTTCGGACTGATACTCTTCGTCTATTCCGTGGGTATGCAGGTCGGGCCGGGTTTCTTCTCTTCCTTTAAACAAGGGGGGATCACGCTGAATATGCTGGCATGCGGAATCGTATTCCTTGGCGTGGCAACAGCTATCATCCTGCATTATGTGACCGGCGTTCCGATGCCGACGATGGTGGGTATTTTGTCCGGGGCAGTAACGAATACGCCGGGATTGGGTGCCGCCCAGCAGGCCTATTCCGATATGCACGGGGTGGCGGACAATACAATCGCGTTGGGATACGCTGTCGCTTATCCGTTGGGTGTGATCGGGATTATCCTGTCTATCATCCTAATCCGGTATATCTTCCGCGTGAGCTTCGATAAGGAGAACGAGCAACTGAACAGTGAAGATGCCTCCCACACCAATGAGGCTAAACCTATTTCGCTGGTGGTCAAGAATCCGGCTATCTTCAATAAGACTGTTGCCGGACTGTCGAACCTCTTGGAGCACCGCGACTTTGTGATCTCGCGTATCTGGCGCGACAGCGATAAGCAAATCGAGATTGCCTCTGCAAACACTGTCCTGCAGGAGAACGACAAAGTTTTTGTGATCACGACTGAGGCGGATGCGGAAACGATCAAGGCCTTTATCGGCGAGGAGATCGACATGGAGCGTAAGCAGTGGATTCGCATGGAAAGCCAGTTCATCAACCGCCGTATCCTGATCACGAAGCCGGAACTGAATGGCAAGCGCCTGGGACAGTTGAAGCTGCGTAAACTTTACGGTATCAATATCACCCGTATCACCCGTGCCGGTGTCGATTTGGTCGCCAAGCCGGGACTGACCTTGCAAGTGGGCGACCGTGTGAATGTTGTCGGTACGGAAACGGCAATATCCAATGTCGAGAAGGTCTTGGGCAACTCGATGAAACGCTTGAACGAACCGAACCTGATCACGATTTTTGTCGGTATTGCATTAGGTATCATCTTAGGAAGCATTCCTATCACCTTCCCCGGTATTCCGCAGCCGGTTAAGTTAGGTCTGGCGGGTGGTCCGTTGATTGTTGCTATCCTGATCAGCCGTTTCGGCTATCACTATAAACTGATAACCTATACGACACAGAGTGCGAATCTGATGTTGCGCGAGATCGGTATCACGCTGTTCCTTGCCTGTGTGGGGATCAGCGCGGGTGACGGTTTTGTCGATACGATCGTGAACAATGGCGGTTTCGCCTGGATCGGCTACGGCTTCATCATCACGTTTGTTCCGCTGATGATCATTGGCTGTATCGGACGTTACTTCTGCAAGGTGAACTATTTTACATTAATGGGACTTATCGCCGGTAGTACGACCGACCCGCCTGCATTGGCCTATTCGAATGCGACAGCCGGAAACGATGCTCCGTCTGTCGGCTATGCAACTGTCTATCCGTTGACCATGTTCCTTCGGGTACTGACGGCGCAGTTGTTGATATTGTTCTTTGCATAGGCTATAATGTAAATATGTACATATCCTTATTTGTCGGTGTACCGTAGAGATGTATGGCTGTGCATCTCTACGGTACATTGTATAAAGGTGAAGGTCCTGACTCGTCAGGATCGCCTGTAAAATGGTATCGCAGTACTTCATGGGTTTATAGTGCCGTAAAGGAAGGAACAACCCGGAAGATAGAGTGAACGATGCGGGATGTGTGCCCCCTCCGTACCTACCCGCTATTCATGTCACAGCTGTGAAACAAAAGAACCCCAACCGTAACATAGAAGGAAGACAGTTGTGACATGGAAAGAATACAGCCGTAACATGCAATAGAGGCCCGGAGAATGACCTTTCCTGAAATCAGTTTACAGATTAAACAATTATAACTAAACTCAATTTACATAACAAAGATTAAAACCTAA
>NZ_QREV01000055.1 GCF_003363715.1 Parabacteroides acidifaciens | reverse complement strand
ATTCAGAAAAAAGTAGTAATTTTGTATAACTTCATTTGCATAAACACGGTGTTTGTGCATTTGGAGTGCAAAAATAATCAAAGTTTATGGATAACGCAGGTGATTGGCTATATATTGTGTTCCTGATAATTGCAGGGATCAGCGGCTTGTTCGGTTCCAAGAATAAGAAAAAACGCCCGAAACAGGTGTTGGGGCAACCGGGAAGGGAAATCATTCCTGAGGATGAAGAGGCTCCGCAAAAGGGTTTCTGGGACATATTGCAGGAGATGCAGGAACCGCAACCGAAGCAAAAGCCCGCCAAACCAAAGAAACAGAAAAAACAGCAGGCCGTGCAGCCGACACCGTTCCTGACTGGAGAAAATACGACGGCCAGACAGACGGCTGACGGAAACCGGACCATCCTTCCTCCGATAGAAGAAGATATTCCGCAGACGGATATAGAGTTCAACAACGCCGCTGAACTGCGAAAAGCTATTATTTACACCGAAATACTCAACCGCAAGTATTAATCTATGTTCTTTTTTAATACCTTTGCGCCCGACTGTTAGCTGAATAGAGAATTACTAATATAACAACAAATAATATCATGGCTTTAAAATTTATTACAGCAGAAGAAGCTGCTTCATTCGTACATCACGACGATAATGTAGGCTTTAGTGGATTTACTCCTGCCGGATGCCCGAAAGTTGTGCCGGGTGCGATTGCTAAAAAGGCAATGGCTGAACATGAAAAAGGCAATCCTTTCCAGATCGGTATGTTTACAGGCGCCTCGACAGGCGACAAGTTGGATGGTGAACTGGCTCGCGCAAACGCTATCAAGTTCCGTACTCCGTATCAATCGAACAAAGACCTGCGTGCCTTGCTGAACGCTCACGGCGCCCAGTATTTCGATATGCACCTGTCCGAACTGGCACAGGATTTACGTTACGGCTTCCTGGGCAAAATAGACGTGGCTATCGTTGAAGCAGCCGACGTTACGGAAGACGGCGAAATCGTTCCGACCAGCGGTGTCGGTATCCTGCCGACGATCTGCCGCATGGCTGACCGCATCATTGTTGAATTGAACTGCCGCCACCCGAAAGAAATCCGCGGTATGCATGATATTTATGAACCGGCCGATCCTCCCTATCGCCGCGAAATACCGGTTTACACTCCGTCGGACCGTATCGGTAGCGAGTGCGTGAAGGTTGATCCGGCCAAGATCGTGGGTGTAGTCAAGACTGACGAACCGAACGAAGGAGGTAAGTTCTCTCCGCTGGACGACGTGACGATGGCTATCGGCCAGAACGTAGCTAACTTCCTCGTAGGCGAGATCAAAGCAGGCCGCCTGCCGAAAGAATTCGTTCCGTTGCAGAGTGGCGTAGGAAACGTTGCCAACGCAGTATTAGGCTGCATGGGTGAAAACAAGGATATCCCGGCATTTAACGTCTACACGGAAGTAATCCAGGATGCTGTTATTTCGCTGATGAAACAGGGACGCGTCAAGTTTGCCAGCGGTTGCTCATTGTCTGTCAGCAACGAAGTGATCCGTGAGATCTATGCGAACTTAGACTTCTTCAAAGACAAGATCCTTCTCCGTCCGCAGGAAATTTCCAACAATCCGGAAGTGGCCCGCCGTCTGGGTCTGGTGGCAATCAATACGGCTCTGGAAGCTGATATCTTCGGTAACATCAACTCGACTCACGTTTCGGGTACAAGAATGATGAATGGTATCGGTGGTTCAGGCGACTTTACCCGTTCTGCCATGCTGTCTATCTTCACAACTCCGTCTACGGCGAAAGAAGGCAAGATCAGTGCATTCGTTCCGATGGTTTCACACCTGGATCACAGCGAGCACTCGGTTAAGATCATCATCACGGAATATGGCGTTGCCGACCTGCGCGGCAAGTCTCCGATCCAGCGTGCACGTTGCATCATCGAAAACTGCGTTCACCCGGACTACAAACCGTTGTTGACCGAATATCTGGAAATGGGTATCAAGGGACATACTCCCCAGAACCTGAAGTGCTGCTTCGCATTCCACGAAGAGTTAGCTGCCAGCGGCGACATGCACAATGTTGACTGGAGCAAATACAACAAGTAAGAAATAAAAACGGGACTTGTCCCATAAAAAACGGCTCCCGTCCGAAAAAATATAGGACGGGAGCCGTTTTGCGTTTGCACGGGAGGCAATGGCCAAGAGAACAGATTCCGGCATTTCTGCTAAATCAATCCTTTCAAATCCAAATATCCGTATTGTATTTCATCATTAAAACAGAAGATCAAACGGTTATTGTCTTTGTCATAACACAATCCCTCGATATCGTAGCCGATTTCAAGTGTCTGAAGATATTTTCCTCGAAGGTCAAATACAAAAAGAGTCGTCGTAACAGCTTCTTTTGAATCATGCGAATTACCTAAAGAGGTTACAGCAAGAATTTTATCACCGGCAATGACAACATCATTGAAGAAATCACGCCGAATTGACACTTCATTATTCCAATCCGGACCATACACATTATATTTCAAGTTGCCGTCGAGATCAAGAATCGTCATCAAATCGTTATGGGAAAAACACTCCACAATCACATTTTGCTCCAATGATACGGCAAAACTTGCCCGCACACGTTTGATCTCCGGATTGATATAATTCAAGGGCGTAGTTGCGCCTGTCACCATGTTCCATTTAGCGATGGTGACATCGAAAGGACGACCCGGCTGCGGCCACATAAATGTACCATAGGAAAGTGTATCGTTGACATAGATGTAGCGCATCGGGATGTAATCACCCAAATCCGCCTTAACTGTATGCGTGTAATTTTGGGGATCAGCCAGGAGACGATCCAGACTGTAGGTAAAGAGCTTATTCTTTCCATGATCCGTCAAATAAAATTCCCGTTTCTTTTCGTTGATACCGACAGAGCCGAAGTTCGTTATTTCATCCGGTCCCGGCCCCTTCAAGGCGGTACTGCAAATGTGGTGGAAGTCGTTTTTATCAAAGATATAAACAACCGTATCTTTCGCCCAGTAGTCTCCTATAATCAGATATTGGTCAAGTATGGAAGGCCCTGAATAGCGGCTAATCAAAACATCGCCCATATCGATTTCTTTGATCCGATCGCGCACATTGATTTTATTGTCCCGTTTAGTCTGATAAATTTCCGTTCCGTCTTTTTGGGAAGAGCAGGCGCACAAGGCGAGAAGAAAAAGTATGAAAGGATAGATGGTTTTCATATTAGAAGTATGATTATAAGCGTGTATGAGATGAAGGGTGTGCCAAAAGTTTTAACACACCCTTATCTCTATTTATCAAGGTTGTTTGCCGATATAAGCCAGGATACCGCCGTCCACATACAGCACGTGGCCGTTTACGAAGTCGGAAGCATCGGATGCCAGGAATACGGCCGGTCCCATCAGATCTTCAGGAGTTCCCCAACGGGCTGCCGGAGTCTTGGCTACGATAAAGGCATCGAACGGATGGCGTGAGCCGTCCGGCTGTTTTTCACGCAAAGGAGCGGTCTGCGGAGTTGCGATATAACCCGGGCCGATACCATTACACTGGATATTGTATTCGCCATATTCGGAAGCGATATTACGGGTCAGCATCTTCAGACCGCCTTTGGCAGCAGCATAAGCAGACACCGTTTCACGTCCCAACTCGCTCATCATGGAACAGATATTGATAATCTTTCCGTGTCCTTTCTTGATCATGGAAGGGATAACGGCTTTCGATACGATAAACGGAGCATTCAAGTCTACGTCGATTACCTGGCGGAATTCGGCAGCAGACATTTCCGTCATCGGAATACGTTTGATGATACCGGCATTGTTAACCAGAATATCGATCACACCCACTTCCTTTTCAATCTGTGCAACCAAAGCGTTTACCTGTTCCTCATTCGTTACGTCGCAAACATAACCGTGAGCCTCGATGCCTTCCGCTTTATAAGCAGCAAGACCTTTATCTACCAATTCCTGTTTGATATCGTTGAACACGATAGTCGCACCGGCTTGTGCAAAAGCCGTAGCCAAAGCAAAACCGATACCGTAAGATGCACCCGTTACAAGCGCAACCTTACCTTCCAATGAAAAATTCACCATAATATATAATGTATTAATGTCCTAAATTCCTTATTTTAAGTCTGTGATCAAAGAGAAGTCCTGATCGCCATAATCCAGGTTTTCACCGCCCATACCCCAGATAAACGTATAGTTGTGGGTAGCAGCAGCACTGTGGATAGACCATTCGGGAGATAAAACTGCCTGATCGCCCTTCATCCAGATATGACGGGTTTCGTCTACTTCGCCCATAAAGTGGCAGATGGCCTGGTCTTCGGGAATATCGAAATAGAAATAGGCTTCCATACGGCGGCTGTGTACGTGTGCCGGCATCGTATTCCAGACACTACCCGGTTTCAGTTCCGTCATACCCATCTGCAACTGGCAGGTTGGCAACACCTGGTTCACGATCATCTTGTTGATGTTACGGTCGTTAGACATTTCCAGTGATCCCATGGCTGCCACAACAGCATCCGCCTTAGTTATGATCTTATCCGGATAGTTACGGTGTGCCGGTGTCGAGTTGAAGTAGAACTTAGCCGGATTTTCTGCGATCGGGCTTATAAACTTCACTTCGCGGTCACCTGAACCCAGATAAAGAGCTTCCTTAAAACCAATTTCATATATCTTGTCATCCACCATTACGGCACCGGGACCATGTCCCACATTAAAGATACCCATTTCACGGCGGGTCAGGAAATAAGGCGCCTTCAACGGTTCGATCGCTTCCAGTTCGATGATCTCACCCATCGGCTGAACGCCACCGACAATCATACGGTCGTACATCGAGTACACCATGTTCACTTCATTCTCGACAATCAGATTTTCAATCAGAAAGTCACGACGGATACGCTTCGTATCATAATGCTTTGCATCTTCCGGATGTGCAGCATAACGCAATTCATAATTAGTCTTCATCTTCTTATTTATCTGTATTTGATTTTATTTCTTAATTATTAATTATTTAATCGCATGGTCAGCCTGCACCTTCTCACCATTCCAGGCCTTCACATTTGTCCACTCGGTATAAGGCCCCGACCAGAACTCATCTGTTGCCGGCAACCCCAGAGGCACAAGACCGAAAGAACAAAGATATACACTCCCCGTATTAATATAAGACTCGGAGATATCGATTTGTTCACCGGTAAAACCTACGCGCAACCAGCCGTTCTTATCGAAGTTAGCAGGGAAACTCATCTGGCGGCGGATAACAGCCGTCAAAGCGCAACGTACCTGCGCCGGTTTGACCAGCTCCGGCAGGATATGCATCAATGCCGCCTGTCCCAAAGCATGAAACGCGCCGAAACGGTAACAGATGGAGCGGCCGACTACCGGGTAAGCTCCTTCCGGAGAGATGAAACGTTCCAGTATCTCGGCATAGCGGGAATGACGTTTCAACTGCGTCGGCAGGAAATCCGCCCCTTCCACGTTGTGTTTCTTCATCACGACCAGCACATCCGTCAACATCGGATGAATCACAAAACTATTGTAGTAATCCATGTGGAAATCCGCTCCGTCACCATACATGGCATCGCCTTTGTACCAGTCGTCACGGAACCTTTTCACGCCATACAGCATCCGTTCCATATCGCATTCTCCTGTAAATTCCAGTAAGGCAGCTTCGACAGTCGATGCAAAGAGCAGCCAGTTGCTTTCATACGGTTTGATATTACGGCTCCGTTTCAATTCGGTAATCATCCATTCCTTAGCTTGCGGATCGAGATTTCCCCAAAGCTGTTTCGGTGCACGCAAAAGCCCCTGTGCCAGAAAAGCTGCATCGACCAAAGGCTGGGAGGGTTCGCCGAAAACCAGGTAATCGGGAGACTGCGGGTTCACAGCATTCTTCAAACCTTTCACTGTCAGGTCGATATATTTGGCGCGAAGTTTTCCTTCCGACGTATTGTCCGGTCCCAGTTCCAACCAGGGTGCTATACCGCAAACCAAACGGCCGACAGCTTCCAGATGCGAAAAACGATGTCTGTTTCCCAACGACTCGTAAGGCATGTTTTTCTTCAGCGTGTTATTACTCAGATTGACAAGTACGGGATCTGCAATACGCGTCAGGGTTTCCACCCAAAGAGCACGGTCTTCTTTCCCTGTCGTTTGCTGGGCTTTACCTGTAAACGGCAGGCAGATCGTACAAAGAATTAGTACGGCGATTTTTAAAGAATGTCTCATGGTTTACTATTTAGATTAATTTCTTCAGCCTCATCAATGCCTCTACATAGTAGTAGTCGGCATAGCTAAGCGGAACGTCCACCTCACTGTTTCCAGGCAAGTGTCCGGTCGAATGCTTGAGTACAAAGTTACAGTTTGTTCCTCTCTCTGCCAAATATTCGGGAGAAGATAAAGAACGCACTTGCTGTTCAGAGAAATCCAGGTAACTTTTTGCATCCTCCGACTTATCTAACTGGCTCAATTCGATCAAGGCGGAGGCCATAATCGCAGCAGAAGAGGCGTCGCGCGGAGCATCCGGGATATTCGGCGCATCGAAATCCCAATACGGGACTTTATCGGCCGGCATATTCGGATGGTTCATCAGGAAATGTGCAATATGCTTGGCTTGTGCCAGATAGGCGGGATCGCCAGTTTCACGCGCCATCATCGTATAGCCATAGATGGCCCAAGCCTGTCCGCGTGCCCATGCCGATTCGTCGGCATAACCCTGATGTGTCATCTTTATATGCGGGTTACCGGTGATCGTATCGTAGGAAACAACGTGATAGCAACTGTAATCATCACGGAAATGGTTGGCCATCGTTGTATTGGCATGTGTCACGGCGATATCATGGAAACGGTTATCTCCCGTCGTCTTGCTCGCCCAAGTCAGCAATTCCAGATTCATCATATTGTCGATGATAACCGGATACTGCCACTTCCCGTTATTCGTAAAATCCCAGGAACGGATCGCTTTGATCGTCGGGTTGAAACGGGTACTGAGCGAACCGGCTCCAGTCACCAAGACATTCTTGTAGTCCGTACTTTGGGTCAGCCGATAGCCGTTGCCATAGCTGCAATAAAGCATAAAGCCCACATCGTGGTTATCCGTCACGTGCTGCACGTCTTCCAAACGTCCGGTAAACAATTCTGCGTACTTTTTCAATTCGGGAGTCGGGTTACTTTCATACAAATACCAAAGTTCACCGGGAAAGAAGCCGCTACACCACCAATAGCAATCGCTGGTTTCCAGCTTGCCGTCCTTAATCGTTTTAGGCAGGCGCCCTTCCTGTTGTTCCAACTCTTTGGCCATCAGCAATGCCTGTTCGGTCGAAGCCTTCAAGCCACGGTCAATCACTTTCGCAAGAGGTTCCTCCTGCGGGGTATTACTACAAGACGACAACAAGAGTGTGGTCGCTAACACAGTTAAACTAAAAAGTTTGTTCATAAATAAAAGATTAGAAAGATTTTGGACAAATATACAGGAATCTCTCCTAAGAAACAGCAAAATCCGGGAATAAAATCAGGAACGACTCCGAATTTCATCGGAGTCAATTGAATAAAAGCATACAGAGATGTTTGAAACATAAATGTAATGCAATCGTAACATCTCATTCAACCCCATGTAACAGCTTCTTAATCTCTGTTTCGTTCCTTTGCATCAGAATAAAAAGGTAAACAAAGTGAAAAAGTTTTTCGAAAAGATTGTAGAAGGGGGATTGCTTATTAGCGGGAGCGTCAGCAGTTTTACGATTTTACTAATCGTGTTCTTCCTGTTCAAAGAGGCCGGCGGCCTTTTTAATACTCCGGCCACTGAAGAAGGTTATGTACTTGCCGTAAATGAAAAGAACGATGTCACCAAATTATCGCCGGAGAAGATCATGGATATTTTCGATGGCAATATCAGCAACTGGAAAGAGATAAACGGGATGGATCAGGAAATTCTGGTATTCCGTTTCTCCGATCTGACCAATTACTACTCCGAAGAAGAGTTAGGCGACGAATTCCAGTATGTGCCCGAGAAAATCAGCGAATTGGTAGCCAAAGAGCCCGGCATCATCGCATTCTTCCCCAAACAATACCTGTTAGAGAAAGGCTTCCAAGGCAGGGTTCTCCCAGAAGAGAAAATTACACCGGGGGAATTTTTCGGCGGGACAAAATGGTATCCGACCTCCACTCCCGCCCCGATATTCGGGTTGGTCCCGCTGTTGTTAGGGACATTGCTCGTCAGTATCGGTGCAATCATCCTGTCGCTTCCTTTCGGTGTGGCCGTAGCGATCTACATGGCGGAGATTGCAAGCAAACGGACACGCGATTTGCTGAAACCCATCATCGAATTGCTTGCCGGCATCCCGTCTGTTGTCTACGGATTCTTCGGGTTGGTGGTGATTGTACCATTGATACAGAAAGGGCTTCATCTGCCTGTCGGTGAAACGGCTTTCGCCGGTAGTGTAGTCTTGGCCATCATGGCTCTCCCCACTATCATTACAGTTGCAGAAGATGCCATGCGGACAACACCGCGCGCCATGAAAGAGGCAAGTCTTGCGCTGGGAGCAACCCAATGGCAAACCATCTACAAAGTGATAATCCCGTACTCGATTTCCGGTATCACATCGGCTATCGTATTGGGTATCGGACGTGCGATAGGCGAAACAATGGCGGTGTTGATGGTTACCGGAAACGCGGCAGTCATTCCGACTTCCTTCTTTGAACCCGTACGTACCATTCCGGCAACGATCGCAGCCGAACTTGGGGAGGCACCTGCAGGCGGTGCACATTACGAAGCGTTGTTCCTGCTGGGTGCGGTCCTTTTCCTCATAACCTTGATATTGAGTATCTCGGTTGAATATATCTCATCTAAAAGAAAAATCTGATTAATAATATGGCACCTGTACAAAAAGTAGGAAATATAGACGCTAAGAAACGTTCCTCGCAAAAGTTGGCTTTCGGTTTCTTTACCTTCCTGAGCTATTTAGTTGTTGCAATCCTATTTGTGATCCTGGGCTTCATCATCATCAAAGGAGGTAGCGTGATCAGCTGGGACTTCCTGACAAAAGCGCCTGAAGACGGCATGACAAAAGGAGGTATTTATCCGGCTATTGTCGGGACGTTCTACCTGATCCTCGGAAGCAGTATCATCAGTTTTCCAATTGGGATCATGAGCGGTATCTATATGAATGAATATGCGACAAACGGCAAATTAGTACGTTTCATCCGCATCATGACAAATAACCTAAGCGGTGTGCCTTCTGTCGTGTTCGGGCTGTTCGGTATGTCGCTGTTTGTAAATACCCTGGGATGGGGCGACTCTATCATAGCCGGTTCGTTCACACTGGCGCTGATGTCGTTACCGCTGATTATCCGTACAACGGAGGAGGCCTTGAAGAGTATCGATGATTCCTTTCGCCACGGAAGCTTAGCCTTAGGCGCAACAAAGCTGCAAACGATCCGCCGCGTGGTACTTCCGATGGCATTCCCGAATATCATCACCGGTTTGATCTTGTCCGTCGGACGCGTTTCGGGGGAAACGGCACCGATCCTGTTCACTGTCGCGGCTTATTTCCTTCCCCAGTTACCGGGAAGCATTTTCGACCAGTGTATGGCATTGCCCTACCACCTGTATGTAATCTCGACCAGCGGTACGGATATCGAGGCTTCCCGGGGCATGGCCTATGGAACTGCATTGGTTCTGATCGCAATCGTGCTGGTTGTCAACCTACTGGCCAATGCATTGCGTAACTACTTTGCTAAAAAGGTAAAGATGAATTAAATAAATTATTAGTATGATAAAGATTGATGCTCAAAACGTAGATTTCTATTATGGCGACTTCCATGCATTGAAAAACATATCGATGCAGATAGAAGCCAATACCTCGGTTGCCTTTATCGGGCCGTCGGGTTGTGGAAAATCTACATTCCTCCGTTTATTCAACCGCATGAACGATCTGATTCCCGACACACGCCTGGAAGGAAAAATCTTCATCGACGGACGGAATATCTATGAAAAAGGAGAAAAGGTAGACACGCTCCGTAAAAATGTCGGGATGGTCTTCCAGAAAGCAAATCCGTTCCCAAAGACAATCTTTGAAAACGTCGCTTACGGGCTCCGCGTAAATGGTATTAATGACAAAGAATATATTGAAGAGACAGTAGTCAAAAGCTTGAAACAGGTAGTTCTCTGGGATGAAGTAAAAGATAAGCTGAAAGATTCGGCTTTCGCCCTTTCCGGAGGCCAGCAACAGCGGCTTTGTATTGCGCGTGCACTCGCAATCTCCCCTTCTATCCTGCTGATGGACGAACCGACCTCGGCTCTCGATCCGATCTCGACAAGCAAGATTGAAGACCTGGTGCATGAATTGAAGAAAGAATATACCATTGTGATCGTCACACACAATATGCAGCAGGCTGCCCGTGTGAGTGATAAAACGGGATATTTCTATTTAGGAGAACTGATCGAATACGGAGATACGCGTAAGATTTTTACCAACCCGGAAAAGGAGTCGACACAGAACTATATCACGGGAAGGTTCGGGTAATTGAAAATTGAGAATTGAAAATTAAAAAGCAATATAGATGAAAGTCATTGAGAAGGAAATAACGACGTTGAAGAATACAATCAACGAAATGTGGGCGCTTGTCCACCAGCAGATATACAATGCCGGTGAAGCCATGCTGACAGGCGACAAGGAACTCGCTTATAAAGTAATCAACCGCGAACGCCGCGTGAATGCATTCGAGCTGAAGATAGACAGCGACTGCGAGGATATCATCGCCCTGTATGCACCGGTAGCGGTCGATCTTCGTTTCGTGCTGGCCATGTATAAGATCAATACGAACCTCGAACGGTTAGGAGACTTCGCCGAAAGTATCGCCCGCTTCTCCGTCAACCTGCCGGAGGGGGAACCGCTTGACCCGGAATTGGTGAAAGACACCCGTGTAGAAGAGATGTTACAAGAACTTCTCTCGATGTTTTCTCTCGCCCAGGAAGCCTTCGAAAAAGAAAGCTCGGAAATTGCGTCCCGCATTTTCATGAAAGATAATCTTATCGACGAGATCAACCATAATTCGACACACCTGATTGCCAACTATATCGAAGCTCATCCGAGCTGTGCGTTGGCTGGTCTTTACATGGCCGGTGTAATCCGCAAGATGGAGCGTTTCGGCGACCACTGTACGAATATTGCAGAAGAGCTGATCTTTTATCTGGATGCAAAGGTGATGAAACACATGGGCAAAACAGAAGAGAAATAGTTATCTTTGCAGCCAGAATCAAACACAATCGTAATCGACAATGAAACGACTAACGGCATTCTGGCTGTCAGCCTTCTATTTATGTACTACATCCTTACAGGCGCAATCGATCATCCCGGAACGGGATTCGTCTGCCATTTCCCTGTTTGAATATGCGACCAAGATTCCCCGGCGGAATAATGTATTCAATCTGAATTTGGAAATGCACGCCTCTTTCAACACATTCTTCACCGGCAACAAGCTGGATGAAGCCGCCTTTCGTTTTAACCATATCAAGCTCGAAGCCGCCGGCGAAGTAAACGACCGGCTCTTCTACTGGTATCGGCAAAATCTCAACCAGGGGAATGAAGGCATGGAGCTGGAAAACCTGCCGGAATCAATCGAGTATGCCTTGATCGGCTACCGCCTCAACGACAAGTTCACTGTCATCCTCGGGAAGCAGGATGCCGCCTGGGGCGGGTTTGAATATGACCTCAATCCGTTCGAGATATACGAATACAGCGACATGAACGAATATATGGATTGCTATTTCACAGGAGCAACACTGGCGTACCAGCTGACACCCTCACAGGAATTGCGTGTACAGGTGACGGACAACCGTATCGGCAGCATGGAAGATGCTTATGGCGTGCTACCTGCCGGAATCGAGAAACCACGTGCCCCTCTTTTCTATACACTTAACTGGAACAGCAATTATCTGGACGAAGTAGTAAACCTCCGTTATTCGGCTACTGCAGGCGAACAGGCAAAAGGGAAATGGATGTATATGGCTTGGGCTGGACACAATGTCTGCTCCGGTCCGTTCGACGGCTATCTGGATGTGATGTACACACGCGGTCCGCTCGACCCGCTGGGTATCCTGACCGAATTGGTTCCGGCTGCCGACGAGGATGAAGAAGGCCCCGTTTGCCTCCGCAACGTCCAGTATCTTTCGTTTGTCGCAGAAATGAATTACCGTTTCCACCCGAAATGGAATGTCTTTGCCAAAGGCATGTATGAAACCGGCTCCATCTACAAAGGCGGAAACAGCGAAGACGCGCCCCCTTCCGGCAAATACCGTACCGCATGGGGCTATCAGGCCGGTATCGAGTTCTATCCGATGGCCGACGAAAACCTGCACATCTTCCTGACAGGGACAGGCCGCTCCTACAGCTTGACGGGAAAAGCGAAAGCGCTGGGTGCTTCCATTGAAAACACAGGGAAGATTTCAATCGGATTTATCTACAAACTTCCATTGTATTAAGAATAAGTCTGTATATTTGTAAACAGAATAATAAACAAAAAAGCAATATGCAAACAGTCAAACAAGACATTATCGGAAAGTTCTCCCCGCATCTATTCTGGGATACAGACCGGGATAAATTAGATTGGGATCATCATTGCGCTTTTATTATCAAACGTATACTGGAATACGGTACTTTAAATGACTGGTATTTACTTTGTCGTTATATTCCAATATCTGATATAGCTTGTATCGCAAAAAAGTTCCGGGATCTCGAGCCTCGGGCTCTCGCTTTTATTTCAACAATATCACACATTCCAAGAGAACAGTTCAGATGCTACACTACAAAACAATCGATCCCGCAACACTGGAACTTCTAAAAAGTCTTCTGGCTATTCCGGATTTTGAAAATCTGCGTCTGGCAGGAGGTACTTCACTGGCTTTACAAATTGGCCATCGAACATCTGTTGATTTAGATTTATTTGGAGCTTTGTCTATAGAGCCGGATGAGGTTCTTGAAATAATCCGTCCTTTAGGAAACATTTCAATTATAAAGAACTCAAAGAACATCCATATCTTCACCATTAACAATATAAAAGTAGATCTTGTAAACTATGGATATCCTTGGTTAGCTCCGGTGAATAACACAGATTTTCTTCGACTGGCAGGTCTGGAAGATATTTGCGCCATGAAGCTGGCGGCAATAACCGGCAGAGGTACAAAAAAGGATTTTATCGATGTCTATTTCCTCCTACAATATTTTTCACTAAAAGAAATGCTCCGGCTTTATTCTGAAAAATATACAGACGGTTCCATATTTATGGTCATTAAAAGTCTTTCCTATTTTGACGATGCTGAAGAAGAACCCGAACCACTCATGTTTAGTATTATTGATTGGAATGTGATAAAAGAAGAAATGCAAAAACAGATTTCATCACTTACTTTCTAAATAAAAAGAGGGGATCAAAAACTCTTTTACCCCTCTTTTATACAAATAACCAATTTAAAACATCAACCCCAACTGATCCCCAGCCTGCAAGTCTACGACCAACATGCCGTCGACGACGGGGAGGGAGACGGATTTCTGGTTGATTTTGATGCTCATGTTGGCTGAATTAGCAGGGAGTTTGATGCGGAAAGTATCAGTCACCAATGCTTTCAAGCCGGCTTCTGTCAGCTGGCCTTCCGACCATTTGGCGGACACTTCGCCACCACCACGCACTTTCAACCCCTTGAAACTGCCGCTTTTCCAGGCAGAAGGCAGAGCAGGAAGCAATTCGATCCGTCCGGTCTGGCTCTGTACCAGCATTTCGGCAATACCGGCGCAACCGCCGAAGTTTCCATCAATCTGGAAAGGAGGATGTGCACAAAACAGGTTCGGATACGTACCGCCGCCGTTCGTCATATTTGTCTTCCGGTCCACACACGGACGAAGCAAGTCCGCCAACAACTTATAAGCATGGTCGCCATCGTGCAGCCGCGCCCAGAAATTGATCTTCCAGGCCATCGACCAACCTGTGCTCTTATCGCCGCGGGCAATAAGCGACTTACGGGCAGCCTCGGCAAGCTCCGGCGTCTGTTCCATTGAAATCTCATTGCCCGGATACAGACCGTATAAATGGGACACGTGACGATGATGGGGTTCTGTTTCCTCATACGGTTCAAGCCATTCCATAATACGTCCATCCTGACCGATCGTCGTCGGCATCAGGCGGGCACGCTTGGCAGACAGTTCGCCGGCAAAATCCGAATCGATCCCCAAAATACCGGCTGCCTCGATCGTGTTGGTGAACAACTCGCGCACGATCTGATTGTCCATCGTAGAACCGGCACAGATATGGGCTGTATGGCCGTTCGGCAGCTTATAGCCATTCTCCGGCGAAGTCGTCGGGGCCGTCACCAGATATTTGTTGCGGGGATCTTCCACCAGCATATCCACAAAGAACAGAGAAGCGCCCTTTAGGACCGGATAGACTTCTTTCAGATATTCTTTATCCAATGTATAGAGATAATGCATATACAGGTGTTCACAAAGCCAGGCAGCGGAAGTATTGGTCGCCCCCCACGACGGATGCTCGCCCGGAGCCGTAAACTCCCAGACGTTACCCAAAATATGCGTCACCCAGCCACGGGCATTATAATAAGCCTTTGCCGTCCGCTCTCCACTGGCAACCTGTTTCTTGGTCCATTCCACCAAGGGGAGATGCAGCTCGGAAAGGTTTGTAACCTCAGCCGGCCAATGATTCATCTGCAGATTGATATTCAGATGATAGTCGCCATTCCAGGGCGTATTGATCGTATTACACCAAAGCCCTTGCAAATTAGGAGGCAGCAGGCCGACGCGGGTAGACGAGATAAGCAAGTAACGGCCAAACTGGAAATAAAGTGCGCCCAGCGAAGGATCGTTATGATCTTCGTTGAAAGCGGCAAGACGTTCATCCATCGGCAGGTCTTCCCGGGAAGAACGTCCCAGATCCAATTCCACACGTCCGAAGAGAGAACGGTAAGCAGCGACATGTGCTTTCTTCAAGGAGGCATAATCTTTCTTTTCGGCATTCGCCAGCAAAGATGCAACCTTGCCGTCCGGATCCTTGTCGAAATAATCGGTAGCCATGCTGACCAGCAGAATAGCCTCGGAAGCATTATGCACGGAAATCATAGAATCGCCCGGAGTGACAGTTCCGCCTTTCGGCAAAAGGACACGGACACGGGATGCATAACGAAGACCTTTCATCTCGAGCGTATCGACTCCATCGGGCAATTGCCCCTGCATCAACAAGTCATTGCCGTCGGCCGTCACCTGATAATGTTCGGGACGATTCATGCCGAAGGAGAAGTTCAAGGCCCTGTCGGCATCGGCAGTCAGACGGATCACGCCCAAATCATCGGCAAAGGAAGTGAAAACCTCACGGCCGTAATTCACTTTCCCCTTTTTAAAAGAGGCAGTCGCAATCGCGTTATCCAGATTCAGTTCACGCCGGTAGGCAGAGATCGAATCTGCCGCATCCTGGTAATCATAGTCCAACACAAAGTTGCCCAGCAATTGATAGCTACCATAAGGGACATTTGCTCCTTGTCCCTGCCCGCTTCCTTCACCCTTGCAGACGAAGGTGTTGTACATCAGTTCCTGCGCCTCATCATTGCGGCCTTCAAAAAGAAGACGGCGTATCTGTGCCAGCGAATAATAAGCCTGCGGATTATCGGTATCCTGTTTGCTTCCCGACCACATGGAGATTTCATTCAAGACAATGTTTTCCGTTTCGACACCTCCGTCCGGCATCAATCCGAGACGCCCGTTACCTAACGGGAATGTTTCTTCCCAAATCTTTGCGGGAGCATCAAAATGATAGGACAACGACTTACCCGTCTTCACATCCGGCATATTGCATCCTGCCAGGAAAAGCAATATGAACGAGAGACATTTTAGTTTCATGGCTATTAAATCTTTAAGTTATTATCAGAAACTTTGCATATCGCAAAGCTTTTTATAGTATCCGTTCAGTTCGATCAGTTCGTCATGCCGTCCGCGTTCCACAATCGCGCCTTCGTGCATCACGCAAATCTCATCTGCATTCCGGATAGTCGAAAGGCGGTGTGCAATCACGATCGTCGTACGGTTACGCATCAAGTTCTCCAAAGCCTCCTGCACCAGACGTTCCGACTCGGTGTCGAGCGCAGAAGTCGCCTCATCGAGGATCAGGATCGGCGGGTTCTTCAGGATCGCGCGGGCAATGCTGATACGCTGGCGCTGTCCGCCGGACAACTTGCCGCCCCGGTCGCCGATATTGGTATCATATCCTTCCTCGCTCGCCATAATGAAATCGTGCGCATTGGCGATGCGGGCCGCCTCCTGTACCTGTTCAAGCGTAGCTCCTTCCACCCCGAAAGAGATATTGTTGAAGAACGTATCGTTAAAAAGGATTGCCTCCTGGTTCACATTTCCCATCAAGCTGCGCAGGTCGTACAGGGTCGCATCGCGCACATCCGTACCGTCAATCGTTATGCTGCCTTTATCCACGTCATAGAAACGGGGCAGCAAATCCACCAGCGTACTCTTTCCCGAGCCTGACTGTCCGACCAAAGCCACCGTGCGCCCTTTCGGAATCGTCAGGTCAATACCTTTCAACACCCATTCATTCTGGTACTTGAACCATACATCCTGATAACGGATACTCTCGTTCAAGGCAATCGGTTTCGGGTTCTCCGGATCGTTGATATCGCTTTCCGCTTTCAGAATCTTATCCACACGATCCATGGAAGCAAGCCCTTTCTGGATGGCATAGGACGCTTTGCTCAGATCTTTTGCCGGATTGATAATACTATAGAAAATCACTAAATAATAAATGAAGGTAGAGGCGTCGATCGGACTGTTACTGCTCAAAATAAGCGTACCGCCATACCAAAGCACAATCGCGATCGTAGCCGTTCCTAAGAACTCGCTCATCGGATGCGCCAATTGCTGGCGACGATAAATGCGGTTCGTCAACCGGCGGAATGTCTCGTTGCTCTTCTCAAAACGATCCTGTATCTTTTTCTCTGCATTAAAAGCCTTGATAACCCGCAGGCCACCCAATGTTTCCTCGATCTGGCTCATCAGATAGCCCCATTGCTGTTGCCCCTCGAACGATTTCCGCTTCAGTTTCTTTCCAACCTGGCCCATCACGTAACCGGCAACAGGCAGCAGAATAAAGACAAAAAGCGTCAACTGCCAACTGATCGCAATCATCCCGATCAGGTAAATCAGGATCAGAATCGGATTCTTAAAGAGCATATCGAGCGAACTCATGATGGATGTCTCGATCTCGTTCACGTCACCCGACACGCGGGCAATGATATCGCCTTTCCGTTCTTCCGAGAAAAAACCAAGCGGAAGCTCCGTGATCTTGCGGTTGATCTGGTTGCGGATATCGCGGACAACGCCCGTACGAATCGGGATCATCGTATAAAAAGCCAGATACATCGTTCCGACCTTCATGAAAGTCGACACAACCAGGAATATACCTAAGATGATAAGCGTAAACGAGCCGCCTTTCGTCTCGATCATATCGGAAACAAACCAGAAGAAGTTATTTTTCAGCAACTCGGGAGTCGCTTTCCAGGCCTCGAAAGACAGCGGATTGAACGTCCAGTCGATATATGTATATGTCTCGTCACTAATCTTAAAAAGAATATTCAGAATGGGAATAATTAAAGCAAAGGAGAATAGATTCAATATGGCAGACAGGATATTGAATATCACATTCCACACCATATATTTCTTATAGGGAGGCACAAAGCGCCTCAGTATACGCAGAAAATCTTTCATGTTTGATTGATAGATTGAATTTAGGGCCGCAAGTTACTCAATATCCGGCTTATTCCGGGTATCAAGCGGTATTTTATTTCATTGTCCCCGATTCCTTAGCTGCCAGATGCCGTTCTGTTCACTCGTTCTATGGCTTCCATTAGTTGTCCGCTTGGCGGCGAACGATCGTTCGCTTGGCGCCGGACGATCGTTCACCAGCAAGCGGACGATCGTTCACCGCCAAGCGGACGGTTTATTGTTGCCGGTCGAACGGATAAGAGTCCTAATGGAAAAAGGTAAAATAGTAAGGACAAAACGATAAGATGTGCAACTATATGCGTTATCTTTGCATCTATATAGTATAAACAAATGCTATAAAAATATGAAAAAGGTTTCTACTTCTCTACTGAAAAGTATCAACTGGCTACTGGGCGGGATACTTGCGTTATTAGGTTTCTCGGCATGCAACCGGATTGAATATGATATGTACGGTTGTCCACATTCCAATTATACCATAAAAGGGCAAGTGACGAATGAAACCAATATCCCCATTCCCGGAATCCGGATATGTTCTCCATACGGGGAAGACATTCCCTATGCAGACACGCTGTACACGAACAATAAAGGAGAGTTTTCCTATACTTTCGACGGTTTTAGCAGAAGAAATGAAATTCCGCTTTTGCTGACTGATATCGACGGAGAAGAAAACGGAGGCAACTTTGCGCCGGACAGCGTATCGGTTTCTTTTAAAGGAGCGGAACTAACCGGTGGAGACGGCAGCTGGTATTTGGGAGAAGCGACAAAAGAAGTTACAATTGTTCTCAAAAAGAAGAAAGAAGAAAATAATAAATAAAAGCACATGGATAAACGCCCTGGATTGCGAAAACGTCTTGCTTTAGAACTATTCAGAAGTATCCGGAGAAACCGGGCCAAGATACATGAGTTGCGTACGCTCTTCTGGGAGTGTACGCTTCGTTGTAATGCGTCCTGCCGCCATTGCGGAAGCGATTGCCATGTTTCGTCGGCGCATCCCGATATGCCGGTCGAAGATTTCCTGAAAGTCATCGACGAGATCACGCCGCATGTGAACCCGCACCAGGTAATGATCGTCTTTACCGGAGGGGAAGCGTTGGTTCGCAAGGACATCGAGGTCTGCGGACGGGAACTGAACAAACGTGAATATCCTTGGGGAATCGTCTCCAACGGATTGCTGCTCACCCGCGAACGACTGGATTCGTTGCTTGCCGCCGGTATGCACTCCATCACCATCAGCCTCGACGGTTTCGAAGAGGCGCACAACTGGCTCAGGGGCAATCGCCGGAGTTTCGAATGTGCCGTCAATGCGATTGCGATGCTGGCGGAAGAAAAAGAAATCTCGTGGGATGTCGTGACCTGCGTCAACCAGAAGAATTTTAAGGACCTGATGCTGTTCAAAGAGTTCCTGATCGAGATGGGTGTCCGCAACTGGCGCATCTTTACCATTTTCCCGGTCGGACGGGCGGCAGAAACACCGGAATTGCAGATCGACGACAAACAGTTCACCTGGGTCCTCCAATTTATCCGCCATTGCCGCCACGAAGGAAAGATACACGTAGACTTTGCCTGCGAGGGCTTCCTCGGCAACTATGAAGGCGAAGTACGCGACCAGATTTTCCACTGCGACGCAGGTGTCAGTACCGCATCGGTCCTGATAGACGGCTCTATTTCCGGCTGTCCGAGCATCCGCGCCAACTATCACCAGGGAAATATCTACAAAGACAGCTTTATCGACGTCTGGAACAACGGCTTCAAGGAATACCGCAACCGGAAATGGGCCCGGAAAGGACAGTGTGCCGACTGCGACATGTTCCGCTATTGCGAAGGTAGCGGAATGCACCTGCACGACGAGAATGGGGACCTGATTACTTGCCATTACAAAAGGATTGAATAAAACTCGTTAAATACAGATATGAGAACCACTTGCAATATATTTTTACTGCTATGCCTGTTTGCTTGTACACAAGGAAGTAAAAACAAGGAAAAGGATATCAAGACTTATACAGTCGCCTGGGAGAATATATCTTCCCCTAAAGTCTTTTTTGCAGATATCGATACAGCCTATTTCATACCATTAGAGACAAATGATAGTAGCCAGATCGGGGAGATCAGCCAATTGAACGTATCCGACAAATTGGTATTGTCAGACAGAAAGCCCCAAAGCATCCTACAATTCTCTCTTGACGGGCATTTCCTCTCAGCACACAAAGCGATCGGGAATGGTCCGGGTGAATATGTGCGGATAGACGGGATGTACGTAGACAAGAACAAAGACCATATTTTAGTTTTAGACGCGATCCAGAATAAAGTGCTGACCTACGACACTAATTTCAAGTTTATCGAGGAGAAGCATACGCCGGTTCCTTTCGGAGCAATGGCTTTCAGTATGATCGAGGACAGTACTTTTGTCTATGAAGAAGGCATAGGGACAGTCAAAAGCGATTTGAAATACTGCCTGTTCGTTCAACCCCCAAACGGGGAAACACGTCATTTCCTGCCTTTTGAGAAGACCATGAGCATACATTTCTCGCCAAGGCAATCACTCTACCATGTAGATGACGCATTAGTGTTTGTCCCGACATACAACGACACGATTTATAATGTATTCGAAGACCGGGTTGAACCTCGTATGAGGATCGACTTCGGAGAGCAATGGGTTGACGAAGCATTTGTTTATAATCAGGCTTTAGGGAAAGGCCCGATGCTGTTCATGCAAAAGCTGGCAGATCAGAATTTCATATATTTCTTCAACCTGATGGAGAACAAGACACATATCTATATGGATTTCTACTACAAAGGCGGAGCTTATGTATCCGTCATAGACAAAAAAGACAATAGTAACACGCTTGTCAAGTTCAGTGATCCGGATGCACAGATGAAACCATTAGCCTCGCATGGAGACTATTTCGTGTTCCCTCTCGCACAATCCGAATTCGCAAGAATTGCCGATAGCAACAATTATACGTTTGCAGGCAAAGCCTCGATGGTGGAAATAAACAACAAATTGAATGAAGAAAGCAATCCTGTATTAATGTTCGTAAAATTTAAATAGAGATGAAAGTACTGATTTTATTATTCGCAATCCTGTTTGGACAAGCAGGAGGTGACGACTGCAAAAGTTTTTATGAAAAGAACCTGCCAGATGAAATATATGGCAAAGTCATTGAAAAGAAAGAAGATACCGACTACTATCGGATCAAAATAAAAGACTCCATACAAGAGAAAGAGATCGAAGTCTTACTGCTCAAAAACAAAACCGGTAAGGAGATATTTGATTTCATCCAAAAAGAAAGCTACGTAAAAAAAAGAAAAGGCAACCTGTCGCTTTCAGCTCTAACACCCATGAAAGGAGGAGGCGGTTTCAACGGGCAGTCTTTTCCCGACTTATGCGAGTAAGGGAAATTATCAATCGTCCATTGCCAATTGTCCATTGTTTCTTATCTTTACCCTCGTAAACTAAAAAACAACAATCGTACATGAAAAACGCTCTAATCTTATCGGCCTTACTTGCGTTTGGGCCCGTCTGTTTCGCTCAACAGACAGAGAAATATCCATTGGGCAATTATGAGGAACTGACAGACACAAAGCCGCACGACAGTGAGGAAGTCTGGAACAAGATGAAAACGCCAACCGAGTTTAGCTGGGGCATAACGGATATCCGCTATAAAAAGCTGGACGTTCCCGATGTGAAAAAGACAACACGTCTGCAAACAAAAGCCTGGAAAGGCGAAAGGATAAATGCACAGGCTGTGCTGTGGACCAAGAATGACCTGGAAGAGGCAACCATCACGGTAAGCGAGCTTAAGAACGGTTCTTCCGTCATTCCGGCTTCTGCCATCACGACGAATTTTGTACGCTATGTCATGACCGACGAGCTGAACAAAGACCGCAAAGGCGGTTGCGGACATCGTGAGAACAAAGCCGAATGGGATTCGTCCGTCGTTGCCGATGTGCTGGACATTGTCAAGATACAGGACATCAAAGCCCGCACGACTCAACCGATCTGGCTGAACGTATGGGTTCCCTCCGATGCCCGTGCCGGGAAATACAAAGGGACATTGACCGTTTCGGGAAAGAATTTCCAGGCGATGAACCTGCAATTCGAAGTAAACGTGCTGAACCGTACGTTACCAGCCCCGCAAGACTGGGCTTTCCACTTGGATTTGTGGCAAAACCCGTATTCCGTAGCCCGCTACTATCAGGTTCCGCTCTGGAGCAAAGAACATTTCGACGCAATGCGCCCCATCATGAAAATGCTGGCTAACGCCGGACAACGTGCTATCACGACCAGCATCATGCACAAACCCTGGGCCGGACAGACCGAAGATCATTACGACAGCATGGTCACTCGCATCAAGAAAATCGACGGGACATGGGTCTATGACTATGCCGTCTTCGACAAATGGGTTGAATTTATGATGAACGAAGTGGGCATCAAGTATCTGATCAGTTGCTACACCATGATCCCCTGGGCACTGAGTTTCGACTACTTCGACCAGGCAACCAACCGTGTCCAGTTCATCGAAGCCAAACCAGGCGATGCCGAATATGCCGACTACTGGGGTTCTTTCCTGAAAGACTTCTCCCGCCACCTGCGTGCAAAAGGCTGGTTCGAAAAGACAGCTATCTCAATGGACGAACGTCCGATGGAAGCCATGCGCGAGGCCATCAAGGTGATCAAACAGGCCGATCCTGAATTTAAAATCACGCTGGCAGGTAACTACCATCCGGAAATCCAGTCCGACCTCTATTACCTGAGCATCCCTTACGGCCATAAATTCCCGGAAGATGTGAAAGCTGAACGCGAACGCAAGGGACAGATCAGCACGGTTTACACCTGCTGCTCGGAAGCATTCCCGAACACGTTCACCTTCTCTGATCCTGCCGAAGCTCCCTGGACCGCCCTGCATGCCATTGCCGGAGGTTACGACGGTTACCTGCGCTGGGCCGTAAACAGCTGGACAGCCGATCCGCTGCGCGACTCCCGTTTCCGTACTTGGGCAGCCGGCGATACATACAGTATCTATCCTGGACCACGTAGCAGTATCCGCTTCGAACGTCTGGTCGAAGGTATCCAAGATTGCGAAAAAGTCCGTATCCTCCGCTCAGATCTGAAAGGTAGCAAATTAGACAAATTGAACAAAGCAGTCTCCATGTTTACACCGGAAGGCTTATCCGAGACGCAAAAGTCGGCAGCCGAGATGGTGAATGAACTGAATGAGTTGCTGAATTCGCTGTAATCAGCCTCTTTAGAGATAACAAAAATCCCCTTGGAGAATGTATTCGACTTCTCCAAGGGGATTTTTATTTAGAGTGATATAGCAATTATCATCTTATAATAATTATCTTTGCATAAAACGTGTAACAGTATGACAATCTTGAATAATCCATTCGTCACCAGCGGATATGCTTCTCCGGAATATTTCTGCGACCGTGAAGAAGAAACGAAAACGTTACTCCGCTGGTTGGTAAATGAAAATAATGTAGCTATCATTTCCACCCGCCGTATGGGAAAAACCGGTTTGATAGAACATTGCTTTCATCAGCCGGAAATAAAAGAGGAATATTACACTTTCCTGATTGACATTTATGCGACCAAGACACTTCGCGATTTTGTATTCCAGTTAGGGAAAGCCATTTTAAACACGTTGAAACCAAAAGGCAGAAAAGCGTGGGAACTGTTTCTGAACACACTGGTCTCTGTCCGTGCAGGCTTCTCATTGGATCTGTCGGGATTGCCTTCCTGGAACATCGAACTGGGAGATATAAAGTCGCCGGCAGTCACGCTGGATGAGATATTTCGTTACCTGGAACAAGCAGACAAACCTTGTATAGTTGCCATCGACGAATTTCAGCAAGTAGCCGGTTATCCGGAGAAAAGCATCGAGGCTGAACTGCGTACGCTTATCCAGCATTGTCGCAATGCTCATTTTATTTTTGCAGGTTCACAACGTCATCTGATGGGCGAAATGTTCATCAGTCCGGCCCGCCCTTTCTATCAGAGTGTCTCGATTATGCATTTGAAGGCGATCGATCTGAATGCTTATATTGAATTCGCATCATCACACTTCCTTACATCGGGTAAGAAGATCGATACAGAGGTTATTTATTCCTTGCATGAACGTTTCGAAGGCATCACCTGGTATATCCAGAAACTGCTGAACGTATTGTTTGCCATGACTCCGAAAGGAGAAACCTGCAATACATCTATGGTAAACGCCGCACTCGAATTCGTGTTGGACTCTTACTCTTTCTCTTATTCGGAACTGCTCTTCCAACTTCCCGAAAAGCAAAAAGAGTTGTTGGTAGCCATCTGCAAAGAAGGCCATGCCACCGCCCTAACCTCCGGGAAATTCATCCACCGCTACAGCCTTCCTTCCGCCAGCTCTGTCCAATCCGCCCTGAAAGGCTTGTTGGAAAAGGATTTCGTAACACGGGAAAAAAATGAATATCTGGTGTATGACCGGTTCTTCGCGGAATGGCTGAGGAGGAGGTTTTAAGATATAGGAAACAGTTTTACAACAAAAGTTTCACAAAAACAAACCTTCAAACCTTCATCTGATGGTTTATCCGATTATTATATAGTCATTTACAGATGAAGGACATGAACCTTTTCATCGCCGGATGAAGTTTCAATCAGGGAATTACCAATAACTATTACTCTAAAAACGAATAAGCATCGGATAGCAAACCGATGCCTGTTCAATTCCGACGCGATGCTTGTCCCATAAAAACTGGCTCCCGTCCGAAAAATTGCAACTCCCATCCGAAAAAACAGGAACCATTCCATTCAATTTAAAATACCGGCAGTTTCGCTGGAAAAGACTTAAGTCTTTGATCCCAAAAGCTTAGGTCTTTGATTACAAAAACAACTATATTTAGAGATCAAAACACCTATGTTTTAATTTCAATGCGCATATGTTTTGACAAAGGTTCATAAGCTTCATCCATAAGAAACTCTATATTAACCAATTAAGCATATAGATGAAGGATTGAAGGATTATTTTCAGAAAACTTTTGCGGAGAGATATGTGATACTACCCTGAGATAGAAAACAAAAAAAGAGACACTACGAATAGCATCTCTTTTTCTGTTTTCTTTATTTATTTCTCCCGAATAAATATATTAATCGGTGTTCCTGTGAACTCCCAGTTTTCGCGGATTTTGTTTTCCAGGAAGCGTTTGTACGGGTCTTTGATCCATTGGGGGAGGTTACAGAAGAATACAAACGAAGGGACTTGGCCTGCGGGAAGCTGGGTGATATATTTAATCTTGATATATTTTCCTTTCCATGCGGGCGGCGGGTAATTCTCGATGATCGGCAGCATGATCTCGTTCAGTTTGGCTGTCGGGATGCGGCGCTGGCGGTTCTCAAAAACCACTTGGGCTGTTTCCAGCACCTTCAGGATGCGCTGTTTGGTCAGGGCCGAGATAAACAGGATCGGGAAGTCGGTAAACGGTGCCAGGCGTTCGCGAATCGCATTCGTAAACGTCTCGATCACTTTCTGGCTCTTGTCTTCCACCAAATCCCATTTGTTTACACAGACAACCAGGCCTTTCTTGTTCTTCTGCACCAACGAGAAGATGTTCAGGTCCTGGCTCTCGATACCACGGGTGGCATCCAGCATCAGCACGCAGACATCCGAATTTTCGATGGCACGGATCGAACGGATCACAGAATAGTATTCCAGGTCCTCGTTCACCTTGCCTTTCTTACGGATACCGGCCGTGTCTACCAGATAAAAGTTCAGGCCGAACTTGTTATATTTCGTATAGATGGAATCGCGAGTCGTACCGGCTATATCCGTCACGATATGGCGGTCTTCACCGATAAATGCGTTGATAAGAGAAGACTTGCCGGCATTCGGACGGCCGATAATGGCGATACGGGGCAGCTCTTCTTCCAACTCCTCCGGCTTGTCTTCCGGAAGTGTAGCAACAATCTTATCCAGCAGATCGCCGGAGCAAGAACCATTGATGGCAGAAATACAGAACGGATCACCCAACCCGAACGAATAAAATTCTGCAGCAGCAGGATGCAAATCGAAGTTGTCCGCTTTGTTGGCAACCACGATCACTGGTTTCTTATGACGACGCAGGATGGCTGCAACCTCGTTGTCCAAGTCTGTTATACCGTTTAATACATCCACCACAAACAAGATCACGTCTGCCTCTTCGAGGGCGATCTTCACCTGTTTGTTTATCTCTTCTTCAAAAACATCATCCGAATTAATTACCCATCCGCCGGTGTCAATCAGCGAAAATTCTTTACCGGTCCACTCCACCTTGCCGTATTGACGGTCACGGGTAGTGCCTGCTTCCTCGTTGACAATCGCCTGACGCGACTGTGTCAAACGGTTGAACAGGGTGGACTTTCCTACGTTGGGCCTACCAACTATTGCTACAATATTTCCCATAAACAACTTTTTCTGTCTGTGCTGTTAATTAATCCAGCTGGTAACCGAAGTTCTTCAGCATGTTATCCCGGTTGCGCCAGTCTTTTTCGACTTTGACAAACATTTCCAGAAAAACCTTCTTCTCAAAGAAGCGTTCGATATCCTTGCGGGCCATAGCACCTACTTTCTTCAATGCTTGGCCACGATGCCCGATGATGATTCCTTTCTGGGAATCGCGTTCAACAATAATGAGCGCCTTAATGTGAATCAGCTCGGCTTCTTCCTTAAACAGCTCCACTACGACTTCAACCGCATACGGGATCTCTTTCTGGTAGTACAGGAGGATCTTCTCACGAATAATCTCCGTAACGAAGAAACGGGCCGGTTTATCGGTAAGCGCATCTTTCTCGAAATAGGGAGGAGATTCAGGCATCAGCTCTTCCACCCTGTGTTTTACGTAATCTATATTAAAATTCGAAAGGGCGGAGATCGGAATGATCTCGGCTTTCGGAAGAAGTTCTTTCCATTCGGCAACCATTTTTTCCAGCTCGGGCTGGGTGGTCGTATCGATCTTGTTGATCAGCAACAGGACCGGACATTCCACTTTCTGGACCTTCTGGAGAAATTCTTCATTCTTGTCAATCTTCTCGACGACATCGGTTACATAGAGCAGCACATCGGCATCACCAAGTGCCGACTGCGAGAAATTAAGCATAGACTCCTGCAACTTATAGTTCGGATGCAGGACTCCCGGCGTGTCTGAATACACGATCTGCATATCGGCGGTATTCACGATTCCCATAATACGGTGCCGTGTAGTCTGCGCTTTCGACGTGATGATCGAGATACGCTCTCCCACCAGACGGTTCATCAACGTGGACTTTCCGACATTCGGATTACCGACGATATTAACAAAGCCGGACTTATGCTTGTTTTCCATTATACCCCCATTTAAGATAAATTGCACCCCAGGTAAAGCCGGCACCAAATGCTGCAAGGATCAGGTTATCCCCTTTCTTCAGCCTGTCTTCCCACTCCCAGAGGCAGATAGGAATTGTTCCGGCACTGGTATTTCCGTATTTCTGGATATTGATCATTACCTTATCCATATCCACGCCCAGACGTTTGGCCGTCGCATCGATAATACGCAGGTTTGCCTGATGAGGCACGATCCAAGCGATATCGTCATGTGTCAACTGATTGCGTTCTGCAATCTCGGCTGCCACATCAGCCATATACGAAACGGCATACTTAAAGACATATTTCCCATCCTGGAAAACGAAATGTTCGCGGTTATCCACAGTCTCGTGAGAAGGAGGATAGGCAGAGCCGCCGGATTTCATAATCAGATGCGAATAGCCTACACCATCCGTACGCAAGATTGTATCGATAACCCCAACTTCTTCCGTTGTAGGTTCAAGCAATACAGCGCCACAAGCATCGCCAAACAAAGGACAGGTAGAACGGTCCTGGTAGTCTGTGATAGCGGTCATCTTATCACCGGCCACCACAATAACTTTCTTATAGCGTCCCGAACGAATATAGTTTGAACCCGTTTCCAGTGCATACAAAAAACCGGCACAAGCACCTTGCAAATCAAAAGTCATTGCATTCTTGCAGCCGGTATGGTAAGCAATTATGGAGGAAGTTGTCGGAAAATGATGATCGGCCGTAGTTGTAGCCGTCAGGATCACTTCTATTTCTTCCGGATTTACATTCGTTTTTTCGAGTAACTGCTTCACAGCACGTATGCCCATATATGAGGTACCAATCCCTTCGCCTTTCAAAATTCGGCGTTCTTTGATGCCTACACGTGTCATGATCCATTCATCCGTCGTATCAACCAATTTCGAAATGTCTTCGTTTGTCAATACATCTTCGGGAACGTATCCGCCAATACCTGTAATAACCGCATTAATCTTATCCATAATCTTTAAAATAAAAGGACTATATATCCCAATTAAAAAAAAGCCCTAAAAAAACTTTTAGGGCTATTTCTTGGTTTATCAAAACTTAATTCAGTCCGGATAAACTTACACAGCTGCTTCTTTTTCGATAGCCAACTTACCTCTGTAATAGCCGCATTCGCCGCATACAGTGTGATAAATGTGCCATGCGCCGCAGTTCGGGCAAATAGCCATTGTGGGAGCGACAGCCTTGTCATGAGTTCTTCTCTTGGCTGTTCTTGTCTTACCTTGTCTTCTTTTAGGATGTGCCATGTTTTAATTTATTTAATTGTTATCATTCTCAAGTAAACCTTTCAGACCATCCCATCGCGGATCTGTTGCTGTCGATACGTCGTCGTCGATCGTGATATCTTCATCCACGCTTTCGTCTTCGTATTCTTCATCTCCGTCGTCAGTACTTCTGGCAGTATGCTTTTTCAGCTTGGACGACATAGTCTTATTACATTTTCCCGGAGCATGTACGTGCTTCATAGGAATAGCCAATGCAATAAATTCATACAGGAACCACGCCAGGTTAATGGCGCCTTCATCTTCCGGTATAACAACTACTTCGTCACTTTCTTCGGCATATTCTTTACCGAACTTTACCACCAGGCGATTGTGTGTGTCGATAGGGATTTCCATATCGTCCAGACATCTGTCGCACGGAACCATAACAACACCTTCTATCTGAAAGTTCATTTCAAACATCACGGACGACCGCTTTACAGTGAGGTGAACCTTCACTTTGCCCTTCTGGACCTGGTCTCCATCGATGTCCACAAAAAACTTATTCTCCAGTAAGTAGTCAAATTCATGAACTCCCGGAGCGAGATTTTTCAAATCTACATTATATAATTTAAACTTTCCCAAAGCCTTTTAGTGTAAAAACCTTGCAAAGGTACGAAAAAACTAAACACAAATGCAACACCTTCGCAGTTATTTTTTATTATCAGGGATTTTAGCACTTATACTTTCTAAGCTCTATGCGGAAAGTCGTCCCTTTACCGGCCTCCGAACTCTTTACAAATATCTTTCCGCCATGATAGGATTCTATGATACGTTTCACCAATGAGAGCCCTAACCCCCAACCGCGTTTTTTGGTTGTATAACCAGGATTGAATACAGTATTGAACTTCGACTTGGGAATTCCTTTACCGGTATCTGTTACGTCAATGCGGACAACTTTATCACGCTCTTCCACTTGGAAAGTAATCTCTCCCTGCCCTTCCATCGCGTCAACAGCGTTCTTTGTCAGGTTTTCAATAACCCAGGCAAACAAAGAATCATTCATCAATACCTGAATCGGTTCAGCTGTTAGATGAGTATAGATCTTGACCTTTGAAGATATGCGCGTGCTCATATAGCTTAATGCCGTACGGATCGAATTATTAATATCGACAGGAGCAGGGTCGGGATTAGAACCTATCTTGGAGAAACGCTCTGCGATTGTCTCCAAACGTTTCACATCTTTCTCCATTTCACTCAACAGGGAAGGATCGATCTCTTTTGTCCGCAAATATTCCACCCATGCGATCAGAGACGATATAGGCGTTCCTAACTGATGCGCCGTCTCTTTGGATAGTCCGACCCACACTTTGTTCTGTTCGGCTTTCTTCGTGCTCGCAAGTGCCAAAAAAGCGATTGCAATAAAGACAAAGACTATTGACAACTGTACATAAGGATAAATCAACAGTCGTTTCAGAATAATAGAGTCGTCATAATAGACATATTGGAACGTTCCGTCTTCCATATCGATCACAATCGTATTCTTGCTTTTCAACTCCTGCACTTTTGCCTTTTCAAATTCTTCCACATTGTTTTCCGGCAGATCTATATTTTTGAGAGACATAATACTGTCCCTGTCGTTACAAAGCACAACCGGGATAGTCGTATTGCCTTGAAGAATTTTCAAAACAAGCGACATATCCACTGCAGCATCCTTACTCGCCGTAAGCCGCGTAGCCTCTGCCCATACTTCCATCATCTGGCGCTCTTCCCGTGCCAGATCTTTGATCAACATATCGGAAACAACAAGTGAAGCAATCGAGATCAGAATTGCCGTAAAAATAAACACATACTTCAGCCGTTGCCGGGAATCATATATACTTTTCATATCGAAATATTCAGTCAATATATATTGAACGGCAAAGAATAGGGAATATTATAATATGAGCCCAGATTGTCGCTTTACACTTGGCTACATTCACGCTTGTACCAAGCTTAAAAGTCGTTTCCATACATTCCAGACTGTGCGTAGAGAGGAAAAAAGGATAACCTCTATAAACAGAAAAGGAGTCAGTTCAATGAACTAACTCCTCTTCACTTCGCTTTCGCTTTTAAAACGGCGGCTATCTACTCTCCCACTTTTACGCAGTACCATCG
>NZ_QREV01000054.1 GCF_003363715.1 Parabacteroides acidifaciens | reverse complement strand
TCTGCGTAATCTGCGCCCGTCTGCGTCCGGTAAATACGAGCAAACACACCGTTAAATCATCATTTATTGTTTCATATGGCAAATAATGAATCAATAGGATAAACCCGCCAGGACACAGACGCTATAACAAACAAATCATCCCGCCTTCCGGTTGGATAACCAATTGGATTGTTCCATCGGCTTTAACGGATGTCTCGGTCATGCGCGGATTGCGCTTCTTGTCATCATCATACACCGTAACTTTCTTTCCGGCAAACATAGGGAGAGTTATTTTCAGCTTCAGCGGTTCTTTACCGGCGTTGATACCTGCCACATACCATTTGTCGGCATGACGGCGGGCCAAAACACAATACTTACCGGGATAACCGTCAATAAAACGAATCTCATCCCAAGTAGTCGGCACCTGCTTCATAAAATCGATTTCAAAAGCCGGAACATCCGTCAGGTTATTAGGGGCAAGCGCAAAATTCTGGATCGGATTCTGAAATAAGACGGCTGTCGCCAACTGGAAAACATCGGTCGTTTTACGAATCGTACCGCCATCGTTCGTCCGGTTCAGACGCTTATTCAGCAAAACGCCTCCAAACTCCATGCAACCGATCGTATTCCGGATAAACGGATGCAGGCAGGCATTGAAAGCCTCATTATCATCATAATGCTGGTTGAATATCAGATTCTCGGAAGCCAGGACAGCCTCGCTCCCGACATAGTTCGGATACATACGTTCCCAACCGCGCGGAATTGTGCAGCCATGGAAAATGACCATCAACCCGTTATCGTCGGCATCACTCAGGATCGCTTCGTAAAGACGCATCGTTTCCTGTTTGTCACCACCGAAGAAATCGACTTTGATGCCCTTCACTCCCAGGCTGCGAAGCCATTTCATCTCCCGCTTGCGTATAATAGGGTTATCCATACAGTTGACCGGCCCCTGTTCGATATCATTCCAATAACCGCTGGAACTATACCACAGGAACACATCCACATGTTTGCGGTGCGCATAGTCGACAAGCGATTTCATCCGGTCGCGACCGATATTCGTATCCCACCAGTTATCGATCAATACATATTCATAACCCATCGCTGCTGCAAAGTCTACATATTTCACCTGGTCGTCATAATTAATACTCCCGTCCTGCCAGAGAATCCAGCTCCAGGTTCCACGTCCGAAGCGATAATCATGCTCTGTTTCATATAAAGGGTCTACGACATCCCAGGGAATAGTCGTTTCGACGATCGGTTTCAATGTTTCGCCGACTGTAAGCGTGCGCCACGGTGTACTGCCTGGTAGAGACAAACCGGGAGCGGCAGAACCGTTTCCATTATTTTCCTCCGGCATCGGAAATGCAATCGTGTACAAACCATCCGCTGTAGCATCACTCAAATGGGAAGCGCAATAACGGCTGTCGACACCCGTTTCACTGACAAGAACCCAGCCATCACCACCCACACGAAACAAGCAAGGGAATGTGTAACCATGCCCATACTGCGAACGTTCGTCCATTGGAGCATCAGCCTTGTATTCTTCCTCATAACTGGGCTTTGTCCGCTTCCAGCCGATCATGGCATCACTTTGCGGACACAGGAATGTAGTCGTGTAAGAAGGGAAATCGAATCCCGTCATTTCCTTCTCGATCATACAACTGCCGGTTTCCCCGTATCGCGGCATCACATAACGGAACGCGACATCGTTATTGCTGACACGGAAAACAACCTCGATTTTCTGCTGATCCGGATTGGCAAACGTACAGGTCAACTCGTTCGCCTGGTAATGAATACTCGATTGTTTGATGCGATCCTGCGTATAAGTCTTGTCTATCCTCCCGGCCTTATGCTCCACATAGGTCATGTTCTTGCTGAAATCACCGACATTCGAGACAAGTCCCAAAGGTGAATTTTCAAGTATTGTTTTCTCCTTATAGCTAACCCGGTAAACAGGTTTGCCATCTTTTAAAGAAACCTGAACTTCCAGGTTTTGATCCGGCCCTGCCACCGACAGTTCCTGTGCTGATAGCACGGAAACAGTCAGTGACAGTAGCAATGTTATTAAATCAGCTCTCATCTTTTCCGTCTTTAACATCTTCTATTCTTACAGCTTAAAACGATAAACTGAGAAACTGAGCGGACTCAATGTCACTTCTGTCTCCGGCGCTTCGATCTCGATATCGGATATGATAGGAATGATGCCGGAAGGATTACACAATGTATTCTTTGCTTCCAGATCCGAAGAATGAAGCAAAGTGAGCGTTCCTTTATGTTTACCGGCGGAAAGGCCGTTCATATTCAGTTTCACTTTTTTATGCCGGATTCCGGTATTGGCGATCTTAAGAATCAGCTCATTTGTCTTTTTGTCGACAGCGGCAGTGGCATAAAGATCGTTTTGTCCCGTTACAGGCTCATTCTGCATCGTTAACGGCAGTACATTCGTGCCGGCATTGTGGCCGTATAACTGCTGTACATAATAGTTAGGAGTTTTCACCAACGACAGATTGTCGAACCAGATCAGATCCGGACGCCATTGCCAGGCATCGACATGGGCAAAAAGCGGAGCGTATGTACATAAATGTACGACATCCGCATTTCGTTCGAGCCCCGTCATAAAGGCGGCTTCACAAAGGGCTGTCAGGAAGCTGTTCTCACGATTGGGAGCATGACAGGCGTATTCTCCGGCAAACACTTTCGGGCCTTGCCGATCATACGAATCATAGCGTTTGGCTCCGTTCAGGAACCATTCGGGAGAACGATAGAAATGTTCGTCCACCAAATCGACCTTCAGCCGTTTCATCTCCGGCCAGAGGTAATCGAAGTCTTCCCCTTCCGACTGCGGACCGGAACTCCCGACAATCTGTATTTCCGGATATTTGGCACGGATGGCCTTCACAAACGGTTCAAGACGTTCCGTGTAAAGCGATCCCCATTGTTCGTTGCCGATCGCAAGAAGTTTCAGGTTGAACGGGGCCGGATGTCCCATATCGGCACGGATCTTTCCCCATTTGCTGGTAACCGGACCATTGGCAAACTCGATCAGGTCGAGTGCGTCGTCAATATAGGGCTGTAGCTTATCCACCGGACAATTCTCATTCGGGTCATGATTTTCATACTGGCAGGAAAGACCGCAGTTCAATACGGGAAGCGGTTCGGCTCCTATATCTTCGCTCAACTGGAAATATTCGAAGAAGCCTAAACCGTAAGACTGGTAATAGTCGGGAAACTTCTTATGGGCAAATGTATAATTCCAGCGGTTGATGTTGATCGGACGGTTTTCAACTGGGCCGATCGTGTTCTTCCACTGATAGCGGGTTGCCTTGTCGGTCCCTTCCACAATACAACCGCCCGGGAAACGGAAAACACCCGGTTTCAAATCTTTCAACGCCTGCGCCAGGTCGGCACGCATCCCGTTCGGACGATTGTTGAATGTCTTTTGCGGGAACAAAGAAATATGTTCCAGATCGACAGTTCCTTTTGTAGCCATCGTAATACGCAGGCGGGAATGAGCCTCTGTTGCTCCTGGGGTCACGACTACCGTATATTTTTTCCATTCCTTACCGCTAACCTCAATTACTTTTTCTTCATACAGGTCGTTTTGGCTGTTCACCAGATTAATACGCAGTTTGACAGGCGCACCGGACTGAACACGGGCGTACAAAGAAAAATCATACTTTTCCCCTTCCCGGATACCGATACCTTTAAAACCTTCGTTATCCAAGCCTGTGCCGGTCAGTTCTTTTTCATAAGAAAGACGGACATAATGCGGGTTACGGTCGAAACAGGGATTTTTAGTCTGCACTGTCACATTCCCAAAGGGAGTCCAGCCACCAAAAGGATTATCGAACTCAAAAGAACGGTTCTTGATAAGCTCGGCGTACAAGCCTCCGTCTGCACCAAAATTGATGTCTTCAAAAAAGATACCGTACATGGTCGATTGGATAGGTGCACCCGGCCTCTGTACATCTATCTTAAACTCATTACTTTGTGCCATTAAACCGACAGCTCCCATACTAAATAGACACAGGGCAATGGCTTTTCTCATACTTTTTGTCATAGATATGTGTTTTTCCGTGAATATAAAGATTATTTAGTTGCAAATGTACACTAATTGTTTTGATTCAAAGGTGAGAAATCAGTCATTTTAGTCGACAAAAAGCCCTTTTATGCTATAAAACATCTTTAAAGTAGTGCATGAATACAAAGAAGAGAGTAATTTTACACACAATTTTGAAACATTATTTACATGAAGAACGAAAGCACGCTGTCTGGCTTAACTGTGGCTAACTTCAGCAAGCAATTAGACGGCAAGGAGACGATGCTATGCATCCTTACAAATAACAAAGGAGCAGAACTTACCATTACCAACTACGGTGCAAAAATTGTATCGCTTATGGTACCGGATCGGTCCGGAAAGTTAACCGATGTAGTGACAGGACACAATTCTATAGACGAATACCTGGTTTCCGAAGAAGCCTATTTCGGAGCAATCTGCGGACGATATGGAAACCGTATTGCAGGCGGAAAATTCACATTGGATGGTGTTGTGTACGATAAACTGGCTATCAACAACGGGCCTAACAGTCTGCACGGCGGTTTGAAAGGATTCAACTCCGTTGTCTGGGATCTGAACAAGATCGACAACCAGACGGTAGAGCTGAAATATACTTCCGCCGACGGCGAAGAAGGCTTCCCCGGAAAGCTCGATACGACTGTGACTTACCACCTCTCCGATGACAACGAAGTCGTGATTATGTATCATGCCGTAACGGACAAGCCGACTGTGCTCAACCTGACGAACCACTCCTATTTCAACCTCTCAGGCCAAGGCGATCCTTCCGTTTACGACCATAAACTGACGATCAACGCAGATTATTACCTGCCGACAGACGATACGGCTATCCCTTATGGCCCGAAAGAAAAGGTGGAAGGCACTCCGATGGACTTCCGCACTCCTCACGAAGTGGGCGAACGCATCGACGAAGATTTCGAAGCGCTGAATTTCGGAAAAGGATATGACCATACATATATATTAAATAAAACAGAAGAAAACGAACTGTCGTTCTGTGCCCGTTGCGTGTCGCCTAAAACCGGTATCGTAATGGAATGCTACACCACACAACCGGGCGTGCAACTATATACAGGTAACTGGATGACCGGCAATTTCGTTGGGAAGAACGGACAGCGCTATCCGGCCCGCGCCGCTCTCTGCCTGGAAACACAGCATTATCCCGACAGTCCGAATAAGCCGGAATATCCGTCCACCGTATTGCGCCCGGGCGAAGTATTCCAGAGCAAGACTATCTATAAATTCACGATTGAATAAATAGAATCCAACAGACCTAAATATTAATAATCTAAATATCTAAAAAGAAATGGAGTCAACTAAACAGAAAAGTTATGTATTACCAATAGCGATGATGTTCGCATTGTTCGCTATGATCTCTTTCGTTACGGGTTTGCCTCAACCTTTCGGGGCAATTGTGCAAAACGAATTCGGAGCATCCAACTTCGAAGCTACGTTAGGTTTCTTTGCAAACTTTATAGCCTATGCCTTTATGGGAATCCCCGCAGGTATGCTTTTGCAAAAAATCGGTTATAAAAAGACAGCGTTAATCGCAATTGTCGTCGGTTTTGTCGGTGTAGGTATCCAGGTACTTTCCTCTAAAATGGGATTTGCCACTTACGTTGCCGGTGCTTTCGTTTCAGGTTTCTCTATGTGTATGTTGAATACAGTAGTAAACCCGATGTTGAACACGCTCGGTGGTGGCGGCAAGAAGGGTAACCAGTTAATCCAGATGGGTGGTTCGCTGAACTCGGTATCAGCAACTATCGTTCCGGTTTTGGTCGGTTATCTGATGGGTACCGTTGTTGAAGAACGCACAATTGAAAAAGCATTACCCGCTCTGTACATCGCAATGGCTATCTTTGCCATAGCATTCCTGGTTTTGTTCTTCATGAGCATTCCGGAACCAAGTTTGGCTAAAGCTAAAAATGTAAAGAACGAACACAGCCCGTTGTCCTTCCGTCATTTCAAATTCGGTGCAATCGCAATCTTTGTGTATGTAGGTATCGAAGTAGGTATTCCTCATTTCGCAGGTTTGTTTATGATGACACCGGAAGCAGGCGGCGGTTTGGCAATCGACTCTACAATCGCTGGTTCGGTAGTAGGAACATATTGGTTCCTGATGCTGATCGGACGTTTGGTCGGAGCATCTCTGGGTGGTAAGTTTACAAGTAAAGCGATGCTTACGCTTGCATCAAGTGTCGGTATCCTGTTCATCATCCTTGCATTTGTCTGCCCGATCACAACTTTGGTAAGTATGCCGGTATTCAAGAGCGATATTTCTTTCGGTACGGCACAAGTTCCTATCAGCATCATGTTTATGGCGCTTTGCGGTCTTTGTACTTCCATCATGTGGGGTGGTATCTTCAACTTGGCTGTAGAAGGTTTAGGTAAATATACGGAAGCTGCTTCCGGTATCTTTATGGTATTGGTTTGCGGTGGTGGTATTCTGCCTCTGATCCAGGGCCAGATTGCCGATATGTCCGGATTCATGACCAGCTACGCTGTCATCCTCATCGCTTTGGCTTACTTGTTGTTCTATGCATTAGTCGGTTGCAAGAATGTAAACAAGGACATTCCTGTTGAATAAAAAATAAGTGTAACTATATGATTGAAGAAATTATCTAACTATATTTGTAGTCGGATAATTTCTTCAATTGTTTAATAACCTAATTAAAAAACAAATCTATCATGAGACAAAAAATCAGAAATAAATTTCAGGAGTTATTCTCTGTAGAAGGTAGCGTATATGCATCTCCGGGTCGTATCAATTTGATCGGTGAACATACCGACTATAATGGAGGTTTCGTATTCCCGGGTGCAATCGACAAAGGCATGATTGCTGAAATCAAGCCGAACGGAACAGGTAAAGTCCGTGCTTTCTCTGTAGACCTGAATGATTACGCCGAATTTGGTCTGAACGAAGAAGACGCACCCAAAGCAAGCTGGGCAAGATACATCTTCGGTGTTTGCCGCGAAATCATCAAACGTGGCGGACAGATCCAGGGATTCGACACCGTATTTGCAGGTGATGTTCCTCTGGGTGCAGGTATGTCCTCTTCCGCTGCATTGGAAAGCACATACGCATTTGCGTTGAACGACCTGTTCTCCCTGAACATCGACAAATTTGAATTAGCTAAGATCGGCCAGTCCACCGAACATAATTATTGCGGTGTAAACTGCGGTATCATGGACCAGTTTGCTTCCGTATTCGGTAAAGAAGGAAGCCTGATCCGCCTGGATTGCCGTTCACTCGAATATAAATATTTCCCGTTCCACCCGGTTGGTTACAAGTTGGTATTGCTGGATTCTGTAGTAAAACACGAACTGGCTTCTTCTGCTTACAACAAACGCCGTCAGTCTTGCGAAAACGCTGCAGCAGCCATCCGTCGCAATCATCCGGAAGTTGAATTCCTGCGTGATGCAACAATGGATATGCTGAACGAAGTGAAAGGTGACATCAGTGCAGAAGACTATATGCGTGCAGAATACGTAATCGAAGAAGTACAACGCGTACTCGACGTTTGCGAAGCACTCGAAAAAGACGATTACGAAACCGTAGGCCAGAAGATGTTCGAAACACATCACGGCATGAGCAAACTCTACGAAGTCAGCTGCGAAGAACTGGATTTCCTGAACGATGTAGCTAAGAAATGCGGTGTAACCGGTTCACGCGTAATGGGCGGTGGTTTCGGAGGTTGTACGATTAACCTGGTGAAAGAAGAGAAATACGATGCATTCGTGAAAGAAGCATTCGAATCTTACACAGCCAAGTTTGGTCACGAGCCGAAATTGTACAACGTAGTTATCAGCGACGGCGCACGCAAACTCGCATAAACATAATTAATTATAATTCCATAAAATCATGACAGCCGCTTTTTATCAGGAGGAAACCAAATTTTACGTTTCTGTAGACTGTATCATCTTAGGATTCAACCAGGGTGAACTTAATGTATTACTTTATAAACGGAAGTTTGAACCAATGTTAGGACAATGGTCCCTGATGGGCGGTTTTATCAAAGTCGGTGAGAGTATAGAAGAAGCCGCATCACGTGTGCTTACCGACTGTACCGGAATCGATAATCTTTTTATGGAACAGGTAGGTGCTTACGGAGATGTTACCCGCGATCTTGGAGAGCGGGTGATCTCCGTAGCATACTATTCACTGGTAAACATGAATGACTTCAGTGCCGAAACACTGGAAGAGCATAATGCCGTATGGACAAAGATCAGCGAAGTGCCGCAACTTATATTCGACCATAACCGGATGATCACCGACACGCTGGCACGCCTGCGCAGAAAAGCAGCTACCCGTCCGGTCGGTTTCAATCTGCTTCCCGAAAAATTCACTTTGCCTCAATTGCAAAGCCTGTATGAAGCAATCTACCAGACTCAACTGGATAAACGTAACTTCCGCAAGAAGCTCAATGCAATGGATATCCTGGAAAAGTTGGATGAGAAAGATAAGAAAGGTTCCAAAAGAGGAGCATTCTATTATATGTTCAACAAAGAAAAATACGATCGTTTGCTGGAACAGGGTTTCTACTTCTCGTTATAAAAAAGAGCCATCCGAATGCAATTTCGGCTTCATGCCCATGGGATTGGAATTTCTTGGGCATGAAACTAAAATTCCATGCCCGGGGAAGAAAAAGCAAAATAAAGGCAGCTATGTTGTAGAACATAGCTTTTTTTGTGCACTCACTTTACAAAAGTGTTACTTTTACACCCGACACATACAAACCACAATAAAGAAGTAAATAAGTATGGTTAAAGAGTTAAAAGAACAGGTTTTCGAAGCCAATCTGGGCCTGGTAAAACATGGGTTGGTCCTATTCACCTGGGGCAATGTCAGTGCCATAGACCGGGAAAAGGGCCTGATTGTAATCAAACCATCCGGAGTTTCTTACGAGACAATGAAAGCCAGCGACATGGTGGTACTCGATCTGGACGGAAATATAATGGAAGGCAAACTGAAGCCGTCGTCAGACACTCCTACCCATTTGGTTTTATACAAAGCATTCCCGGAAATCGGAGGAATCGTACACACCCACTCCACCTATGCGACATCGTGGGCACAGGCCGGATGCGACATACCGAACATCGGTACGACGCACGCCGATTATTTCAGCGACGCCATTCCCTGCACCCGCCAGATGACGAAAGAGGAAGTGGAAGGCGATTACGAAAAGGAAACCGGCAACGTGATTGTCGAACGTTTTAAAGAGTTGAACCCGGTGCATATTCCGGGAGTATTGGTCGGAAATCACGGCCCGTTCTCATGGGGAAAGGATGCAGCCGAAGCCGTCTACAACGCAGTTGTGATGGAACAGGTTGCCAAGATGGCTTACATCTCTTACGGAATCAATCCGCAACTTACGATGAACAAACATCTTATCACGAAACATTTCGAGCGTAAACACGGCCCGAATGCTTACTACGGACAAAAATAGAAATAAACATATAACAATTAAATCAATAGACCATGACAAATTTTAAAGATCTTGAAGTATGGTTCGTAACAGGAGCGCAGCTGCTGTACGGAGGCGACGCGGTAATCCAGGTGGATGCCCATTCCAATGAAATGGTAAAAGGATTGAACGAATCCGGAAACCTGCCGGTCAAAGTGGTGTATAAAGGAACTGTGAACTCGGCTAAAGAAGTGACAGCAGCATTCAAGGCAGCCAACAACGATGACAAATGTATCGGCGTCATTACCTGGATGCACACCTTCTCTCCTGCCAAAATGTGGATACACGGCCTGCAGGAATTGAAAAAACCGTTACTTCATTTCCATACTCAGTTTAACAAAGAGATTCCCTGGGAAACAATGGATATGGACTTCATGAACCTAAACCAGTCCGCCCACGGAGACCGCGAGTTCGGCCACATGGTAAGCCGTATGCGCAAGAACCGTAAAGTAGTGGTCGGACACTGGCAAGACCCAAAAGCACAGGCTAAGATCGCAATCTGGATGCGCGTAGCTGCGGCTTGGGCGGACGCACAGGATATGCTGATCATCCGTTTCGGCGACCAGATGAACAATGTAGCCGTTACGGATGGCGACAAGGTGGAAGCCGAGCTGAAACTGGGCTATCATGTAGACTACTGTCCGGTTAACGACCTGATGGAATACTATAATTCTGTAGAAGACAAAGACACACTGGAACTTGTCGGCAAGTATTTTGCAGAATACGACCATGCCCCCGAACTGGAAGACAAAAGTACGGAAGCATACGCCAAGGTATGGAACTCCGCTAAAGCAGAAATAGCAATCCGCCGTATCCTGAAAGACAAGGGAGCGAAAGCCTTTACCACAAACTTCGACGACCTGGGCAACTTCGACCAGATCCCAGGACTGGCATCTCAACGCCTGATGACGGAAGGATACGGTTTCGGTGCGGAAGGCGACTGGAAAACAGCAGCCTTATACCGTACGATGTGGTACATGAGCCAGGGAATGCCGAAAGGTTGTTCTTTCCTCGAAGACTACACGCTGAACTTCGACGGAGAACAGAGCGCAATCCTCCAGGCGCACATGCTGGAGGTTTGTCCGCTGATAGCCGAACACAAGCCGAAACTGGAAGTACACCGCCTGAGCATCGGTATAGACAGTGAAACGGCGCGTCTCGTATTCACCAGCAAACCAGGTGAAGGCGTTGCCGCGACAATCGTCGATATGGGTAACCGCTTCCGCCTCATTGTAAACAAAGTAGACTGTATCAAGAGCAAACCGCTGCCCAACCTTCCTGTTGCCAGCGCACTGTGGATTCCGCAACCGAATCTCGAGATCGGTGCTGCTGCCTGGATTCTGGCCGGAGGTACGCACCATACGAGCTTCTCCTACGACCTGACAGTCGAATATATGGAAGATTATGCCGATATCGCAGGCATCGAACTGGTGGTTATCGACAAGGATACGACGATCTCCAGCTTCAAGAAGGAATTGCAATACAATGACCTGTATTATATGTTGAACCGTGCATTACAGGCATAAGCTATGGCAAACGAACAATATGTTATAGGTCTTGACTACGGCAGCGACTCCTGTCGCGCCGTAGTCGTGAATGCAGCCACAGGCGAAGAAATCGCTTCGGCTGTCAAGTATTATCCCCGCTGGATGGAAGGAAAATACTGCGATCCGGCAAAGAACCGATATCGCCAGCATCCGCTGGATTATATCGAAGGACTGGAAGCGACAGTCAAAGAATCGTTAGCACAATGCCCTGCCGGAACAGCCGCAAAGGTGGTCGGTATCGCTTTCGATACGACCGGAAGTACTCCTGTCCTGACAGACAAGAACGGCACTCCCCTCGCCCTGCTGCCGGAATATGCAGAGAACCCGAATGCGATGTTCGTGCTCTGGAAGGACCATACCGCTATCCGGGAAGCTGCCGAGATCAATGAATTAGCTAAACGCTGGGGTATTGATTACACAGCATACGAAGGCGGTATCTATTCCTCCGAATGGGTATGGGCCAAGATGGCGCACGTGCTTCGCACAGACGACTGTCTCTGCAAAGACGCATATGCCTGGATCGAACATTGCGACTGGCTGCCTGCCCTTATCACCGGTAAGACAAAACCGGAAGAGGTGTACCGCAGTCGTTGTGCCGCCGGACATAAAGCCATGTGGCTGGAGAAATGGGGCGGGCTGCCTACGGAAGAATTCCTGACAGCCCTCGAACCTAAACTGGCAGGCTTCCGCAGCCATCTATTCGAAAAGACATATACCAGCGACACGCAGGTAGGAACTTTAACGCCGGAATGGGCGGAACGCCTCGGACTGACGACCGACGTTGCCGTTTCCGTCGGCGCATTCGACTGCCACATGGGAGCCGTAGGTGCGGAAATCACGCCCCGGACCTTCGTCCGTGTGATCGGCACATCGACCTGCGACATCATGGTTTCTTCTTATGAAGAGATGGGAGACAAACTGGTTCCCGGCATCTGCGGACAGGTAGACGGTTCCGTTATTCCCGGCATGGTAGGACTGGAAGCCGGGCAATCCGGTTTCGGAGATATCTATGCCTGGTTCAAACGTGTACTGGCATGGCCGCTCGAAAACATATTAGTCAAGAGTACGTTGATAGACGAAGAGACAAAAGCCAAGCTGATCGCGGAGACGGCAGACAAGATCATCCCGCTCCTGTCCGAAGAGGCAGCCAAGGTTCCGGTTAGCGAAAGTACGATCCTGGCGGTAGACTGGATGAACGGACGCCGGACGCCCGATGCCAGCCAACTGGTAAAAGGAACGATCACCGGCCTCAACCTTGCAAGCTCCGCTCCGCTTATCTTCCGCGCACTGGTGGAAGCGACGGCATTCGGATCGAAAGCCATCGTAGACCGTTTCCTCGAGAACGGTATCAAGATCGAGAGTGTGATCGGTATCGGCGGCATCTCGCTGAAATCCCCGTTTGTGATGCAGACATTGGCAGACGTATTGGATATGCCGATCAAAGTGGCAAAAGCAGAACAGGCATGCGCTTTCGGTGCTTCCATGTTTGCCGCCGTGGCAGCCGGTATATATGCCAAAATTGAAGATGCCCAGCAAGCTATGGGACAAGGTTTTGCAAAAGAATACCTGCCGAATCACGAAAATCATCTGACGTATCTTGCTCTTTATGAGAAATATCGGAAATTAGGAAACTTTACGGAAAATGAATTGTTTCAAGGATAGGATGGTCAATACGAAGAGATTGCCTATCTTTGCAAAAAAATAAAATAATTCATACGATGAACGATATTAAATTAATGAACAAAGCAGCAGACAACATCCGTATTTTGGCTGCGTCTATGGTTGAAAAGGCGAAATCCGGTCACCCCGGCGGAGCAATGGGTGGTGCAGACTTCATAAACGTACTGTTTTCGGAGTTTCTCGTATATGATCCCAAGAACCCCACATGGGAAGGCAGAGACCGCTACTTCCAAGACCCGGGCCATATGTCGCCTATGCTTTATTCAGTACTCGCCCTCACAGGTAAATTCACTATCGACGAACTGAAACAGTTCCGCCAGTGGGGTAGCGTAACTCCGGGCCATCCCGAAGTCAACGTGATGCGTGGTATAGAAAACACATCCGGTCCGCTGGGACAAGGCCATACCTACGCCGTAGGTGCCGCTATTGCCGCCAAGTTCCTGAAAGCACGCCTGGGTGACGTTATGAATCAGACGATTTACACATATATTTCTGACGGAGGTATCCAGGAAGAAATCTCACAGGGAGCCGGACGTATTGCCGGTACGCTGGGACTGGATAACCTGATTATGTTCTACGATGCCAACAACATCCAGCTTTCTACAACCGTAGAAGAAGTGACTGCCGAAAACGTAGCCATGAAATACGAAGCATGGGGCTGGAAAGTCATTACGATCAACGGAAACGACGTTGCGGAAATCCGCCGGGCACTGACCGAAGCGAAAGCCGAAACATCCCGTCCGACCCTGATCATCGGAAATACGATCATGGGTAAAGGTGCCGTTGGTCCGGACAACAGCAGCTACGAAAACAAGGTTTCCACACACGGACAACCTCTTTCCGCGGCCGGCGTATCGATCGCAGACACAATCAAGAACTTAGGAGGAAACCCGGACGAGCCGTTCCAAGTCTTCCCCGAAGTTGCAGAACTGTATGCTAAACGGACTAAAGAACTGGAAGCAATCGTTGCCGAACGCTATGCTGCAAAAGCAGAATGGGCAAAGGCAAACCCGGAGTTGGCTGCCAAGATGGAACAATGGTTCTCAGGCAAAGCGCCCGTTATCGACTGGAAAGCTATCGAACAGAAGCCGAACCAGGCAACCCGCGCCGCCTCTGCCACAGTCTTAGGCGTATTGGCTACCCAGGTTGAAAACATGATCGTTTCTTCTGCCGACCTTTCCAACTCGGACAAGACAGACGGTTTCCTGAAGAAGACACATTCATTCGTGAAAGGCGATTTCAGCGGAGCATTCTTCCAGGCCGGCGTAGCCGAACTGACGATGGCTTGCGTATGTATCGGTATGTCACTGCACGGAGGTGTTATCGTTGCTTGCGGTACATTCTTCGTATTCTCCGACTACATGAAACCCGCTATCCGTATGGCTGCCTTGATGGAACAGCCGGTTAAGTTCGTCTGGTCGCACGACGCCTTCCGCGTTGGTGAAGACGGGCCGACTCACGAACCGGTTGAACAGGAAGCACAGATCCGTCTGATGGAAAAACTGAAGAACCACAAGGGACATAACTCCATGTTGGTACTTCGTCCGGCAGACGTGACCGAAACGACGATTGCATGGAAGATGGCGATGGAAAACACAGCCACTCCTACCGCATTAATTCTTTCCCGTCAGAACATCACTGACCTGCCCGCAAAAGGAAACCGCTATGAGGAAGCTTTGCAGGCAGAAAAGGGAGCTTACATTGTAGAAGGCGACGAGAATCCCGATGTAATCATGGTCGCTTCCGGCTCGGAAGTATCCACACTGGAGGAAGGAGCAGCACTGCTTCGTGCCGACGGCATCAAGGTTCGCATTGTATCTGTTCCGTCTGAAGGATTGTTCCGCAGCCAGAGCAAAGAATACCAGGAATCTGTCATTCCGGCAGGAAGCAAGGTATTCGGACTCACAGCCGGCCTGCCTGTCAACCTCGAAGGATTGGTTGGCGCCAACGGTAAAGTCTGGGGACTCGAATCATTCGGCTTCTCCGCTCCTTACAAGGTGCTGGATGAGAAGCTCGGCTTCACAGGACAGAATGTCTACAATCAGGTAAAAGAATTATTAGCATAAGAAACACATAAAGAGAGGTGTTGCAGAGGCGACACCTCTCCCTCTAACAGATAAATATGAAAACACTCGGTTTATGTTGTGACCACGCAGGGTACGAATTGAAAGAATACGTAAAACAAATACTCGACTCGAAAGGGTTAGCTTATAAAGATTTCGGAACCTGTTCGACAGAAAGTTGTGATTATCCCGATTTCGCCCATCCGCTCGCTAAAGCGGTAGAAGCCGGTGAAGTATATCCCGGAATAGCAATCTGCGGAACCGGAAACGGAATAGCCATGACACTCAATAAACACCAGGGAATACGGGCAGCTCTATGCTGGATGGAAGAAATAGCACGTCTCGCACGCGAGCATAACGATGCAAACATACTTGTCATGCCCGGCAGATTTATCAGTCAAGAGGAAGCCACTCGCACGGTCGAAGCCTTCCTGAACACCTCGTTTGAAGGCGGTCGGCATCAACGCAGGATTGACAAAATCCCCTTGTAGCATTCAAGGGGAATATCATGTAAAACACTATTATGGCAACATTAGACTTCATTGTAATAGGGCTGTTCGCAATAGCTCTAATCGGGATTATTATATGGGTAACTAAACAAAAACAAAACAATTCCGCCGACTATTTCCTCGGCGGCCGCGATGCAAGCTGGATCGCGATCGGTGCATCTATCTTCGCATCCAACATCGGTTCCGAACACCTGATCGGACTGGCCGGAGCAGGAGCATCCAGCGGTATGGCAATGGCACACTGGGAAATACAGGGATGGATGATCCTGATATTAGGCTGGGTATTCGTTCCTTTCTATACACGCAGCATGGTGTACACAATGCCGGAATTTCTGGAAAGGCGGTACAACCCGCAATCCCGCACAATCCTTTCCGTCATCTCCCTTATCAGTTATGTATTGACCAAAGTCGCCGTTACGGTGTATGCCGGCGGACTGGTATTCCAACAAGTATTCGGCATTAAAGAAATATGGGGCATCGACTTCTTCTGGATTGCAGCCATCGGGCTGGTGCTGCTGACCGCCCTCTACACGATTGTCGGCGGTATGAAATCCGTCCTTTATACCTCTGTTCTTCAAACCCCTATCCTTCTGCTGGGTTCTCTGATAATCCTCGTGCTCGGCTTCAAGGCATTAGGCGGATGGAATGAAATGATAGCGGCTTGCAAATCCGTCGTTGTCAATGACTACGGCGATACGATGACACAATTGATCCGCGACAACCGCGACCCGCAATATCCGTGGCTTGGCGCCCTGATCGGTTCTTCTATCATCGGCTTCTGGTATTGGTGTACGGACCAATACATCGTGCAGCGTGTTCTTTCCGGTAAAAATATGCAACAGGCCCGGCGCGGAGCGATCTTCGGCGCTTATTTGAAACTACTGCCCGTTTTCCTGTTCCTGATTCCCGGTATGATTGCGTTCGCATTGAGCAAGAATGGCATCGTCATCAACGGTGAAGTGTTTACACTCTCCATTCCCGATGCTGCCTTCCCCACCCTTGTAGCGAAACTGCTGCCGGCCGGTGTAAAAGGACTTGTCGTATGCGGTATTCTGGCAGCCCTGATGAGCTCGCTGGCTTCCCTGTTCAATTCATCGGCTATGTTGTTTACTATCGACTTCTATAAACGTTTCAAACCGGAAACGCCGGAAAAGAAGCTGGTCGTAATCGGACAGATAGCCACAGTCGTAATCGTAGTCCTCGGTATTCTGTGGATTCCTATCATGCGTAGCGTTGGCGACGTACTCTACAATTACTTGCAAGATGTGCAATCCGTACTTTCTCCGGGTATTGCCGCCGCCTTCCTTTTGGGCGTATGCTGGAAACGGACTTCCGCGCAAGGCGGTATGTGGGGCATGTTGGCCGGTATCATGATCGGTATCACCCGCTTGAGTGCAAAAGTGTATTATAGCAACGTTGCAGATGCATCCGACAATCTGTTCAAGGCGCTGTTCTACGATATGAACTGGCTCTTCTTCTGCGGATGGATGTTCCTGTTCTGCATTATCCTGACAATCGTTGTCAGCCTCTGCACGAAGGCTCCCGAACCCGGAAAGATACAAGGTTTGGTCTTCGGAACCTCGACACCTGCCGAACAGGCGGCTACGCGTGCCAGCTGGAACCATTGGGATGTGATCCACTCTGTCATCATCCTGGGTATTACGGCTGCTTTCTATTGGTATTTCTGGTAAACAAAGGGATGTGTCAAAACACCCTTGTCCCCGCGCTTGACGCAGGGCCGCAAAAGAACAGACCTTATCAATCAGTTGCTTATATGGTCGGTTTTAATGCGATCCCGCGTCAAGCGCGGGAACAGGACAGTTTTGACACACCCCCTTGTACGCAAAACTTTACGCCTTCCTCCTATCCTCTCCTAAATTTGTACCAATTGAAGTAAAGTTTTTGTCACTATACAGCAAACAGTTCCTCCCTATGAAACTTTTGTTCCATGCCTACGGAACTTTTGTTTCCCCTTGCTGAAACTTTTGTTCCATGCCGATGAAACTTTAGTTTCACACCGAGAAAATGGTGAAACTATTTAACATATTTAAAGAGGAGTCACTATCTATTCGAAAAAAGCTGCTTTTTTCCTGGTTTTGGAACTTATTCAAATAATTCATAATATATTTGTGAACTTAATTTTTTAGACAAATGAAATTACGAATTGCTATCCTTTCGCTCGCAATCCTTTCGAGCGGAAATTCCTTGTTCGCCCAAACAGACAAGCAAGAGAAAAAGGCAAAGGCCTACATGGTTGCCGATGCCCATTTAGACACCCAATGGAATTGGGATGTCCAGACTACAATCAAAGAGTACGTATGGAATACGCTTAACCAGAATTTGTTCCTGCTGAAACGTTATCCCAACTATGTGTTCAATTTCGAGGGAGGAGTAAAATATGCCTGGATGAAGGAATATTATCCTACCCAGTATGAGGAGTTAAAGGAATACGTAAAGAACGGACGCTGGCATATCTCCGGCAGCAGCTGGGATGCAACCGATGCCCTGATTCCTTCTCCCGAATCGTTCATCCGTAATATTACGCTCGGACAGGAATACTATCGTAAAGAGTTCGGCGTGGAAAGCACGGACATATTCCTGCCGGACTGTTTCGGCTTCGGATGGACTTTGCCGACGATTGCCAGCCATTGCGGGCTGATCGGCTTTTCTTCGCAGAAACTCGACTGGCGTAACCATCCGTTCTACGGAGACAGCAAACATCCGTTCCTCATCGGGCTGTGGCAAGGCGTGGACGGCTCTTCCATCATGCTGGCACACGGCTATGATTATGGCAGAAGATGGAGAGACGAAGACCTTTCCAACAGTAAATATTTGCTGGAACTGAGCCAACGCGATCCTCTTAATATCGTATATCGTTATTATGGGACGGGCGATACGGGTGGTTCTCCGAACTTAGCCTCTGTCCGTTCGGTTGAAAAAGGGATCAAGGGAGACGGACCAGTCGAAGTGATCAGTGCAACCAGCGACCAGCTGTTCAAGGATTTCATGCCTTACAAGAACCACCCGGAACTGCCGGTTTTCAACGGGGAACTGTTGATGGACGTGCACGGCACCGGCTGTTATACTTCGGAAGCCGCCATGAAAGCATACAACCGCCAGAACGAAGTATTGGCCAATGCTGCTGAAAATGCTGCCGTTGCAGCCGACTGGTTGGGAACGAACGCCTATCCGCTGAACACGCTGACAGAAGCCTGGCGCCGCTTTATCGTCCACCAGTTCCATGACGACCTGACAGGAACCAGTATTCCGAGAGCTTACGAGTTCTCCTGGAATGACGAATTGATCGCGTTGAAGCAGTTTGCCGGCGTATTGACTTCATCCGTAAACGGCATTGCCGGCCAGTTGGATACACGGGTGAAAGGGACTCCGGTCATCCTCTACAACGCACATGCTTTCCCTGTATCCGACCTCGCTGAAGTTATGTTAGATATGCCTAAAGCTCCTAAAGGCGTGACGGTATATGATGAGAAAGGAAAGAAAGTCCCCGCCCAATTGCTTTCTTATGAAAACGGGAAAGCTCATGTATTGATTTCGGCAACTGTCCCGGCTACCGGCTATGTTGTTTACGACGTCCGTGAAGGTGGTCCGGCTGCTTCCGCTTTGCAGCAGGCAGGCGTCAACATGCTGGAAAACTCCTTATACAAGATTACACTGGATAAAAACGGCGATATCATTTCCCTCCTCGACAAGAAAAACAACAAGGAATTGGTGAAAGAGGGAAAAGCCATCCGCCTGGCTCTCTTTACGGAAAACAAATCGTATAACTGGCCCGCTTGGGAAATCATGAAAGAAACCGTAGACCGCGAACCGGTTTCCATCACCGAAGATGTAAAAATCTCATTGGTGGAGAACGGAGAGTTGAGAAAAGCGCTTTGCGTAGAGAAACATCACGGGCAATCTGTCTTTAAACAGTATATCCGTTTGTTCGAAGGTCCCCGCGCCGACCGCATCGACTTCTACAATGAAGTAGACTGGCAGTCTACCAACTCATTGTTGAAAGCAGAATTCCCGTTGAGCGTATCGAACCCGGAAGCCACTTATGACTTGGGTATCGGAAGCGTGAAACGCGGCAACAATACGATAACGGCTTACGAAGTGTATGCGCAGTATTGGACAGACCTGACCGACAAAGGGAACAGCTATGGCGTTTCCGTCCTCAACGACAGTAAGTACGGATGGGACAAACCGAACGATAATACAATCCGTCTGACTTTGCTCCATACTCCGCAGACAAAAGGCAATTATTCCTATCAGGACCGCCAGGATTTCGGCTACCACCGTTTCACTTACAGCCTGCTGCCTCATTCCGGAGCTTTGGATAAATCGAAGACTGTTCTGAGAGCAGACGAATTGAATCAGCCGTTAACCGCTTTTGTGGCGGATAAACATGCCGGACAGCTGGGCAAATCGTTCACATTTGCCAACTCCGATAATAACAGCGTAGTGGTAAAGACACTGAAAAAGGCTGAATCTTCGGACGAATTGGTAATCCGCCTATACGAAACCGGCGGCGAGCAGGAACAGACTGCCGAGATTACTTTTGCCGGCGCCATCCAGAGTGCCAGTGAAGCTGACGGAACCGAGAAAACAATCGGCAAGGCGCTATTCAACGGTAACAAGTTGCAGGTGTCCATCAAGCCTTACTCCATTAAGACTTTCAAGGTGAAGCTCAAACCGTCCGGCAATCCAGTCAAAGAGCCTCAATATGCTCATGTTCCTCTGAAATTCAACAAGAAGTGCGTGAGTTGGAATGAGTTCCGCAGAGAAGGCAACTTCAGTTCAGGCTATTCGTATGCAGCCGAGCTGCTGCCGGAAACAATCCATGCCGGTGATATCTCGTTCGGTTTAGGAGACAAAGAATCTTTCAACGGTTTAGCTTGCCAGGGAGACACAATCCAGCTGCCTGCCGGAAGCAATTACAACCGTATTTATTTCCTGGCAGCGTCTACCGAAGGCGATTGTACCGGAACATTCCGTCTGGGTAAATCCGAACAGGAAATTACGGTTTCCGAATACACCGGCTTTATCGGCCAATGGGGACATTTAGGACATACAGAAGGCTTCCTGAAAGACGGCGACATCGCTTATGTCGGTACTCACCGCCATGCTCCTGACGGAGACCAGGCTTACGAATACACCTATATGTTCAAGTTTGGCATGGATATTCCTAAAGGGGCTACAAGCCTGATCTTGCCGGACAACAAGAATATTGTTTTGTTTGCCGTTACGGTTGCCCAAGAAGACAATAAACAGGTTGCTGTCGCATCCGAATTGTTCCGCTCAGCCATAAGACCAAAAGAGGCGACGAAAGAAGCCGCAAAAGAAAACCTGATGAAGAGTGCTAAAATCATTGCCTGTTCCGGTTTCGTGAACGAAGAGGAATCTCCCGAGCACATGATTGACGGCAATACGGAAACAAAATGGTGCGATATTTCCGGCATTCCGAGTCATGTTGATTTCGATTTGGGTACACCCCAATCGATAAGCGGCTGGAAGTTGGTCAGCGCCGGAAATGAAGAACATTCTTATGTCACCGGAACCTGTTTCCTTCAAGGCAGAAACAGCTTGAACGAAGAATGGAAGACATTGGATGTCTTGACCGGCAACCACAAAAACGAGGCAACCAGTTTACTGACCAAACCGGAATCAGCCCGCTATTTACGCCTGTTGGTTACCCAGCCTACACAAAAGACCGGGGATCGTGACACCCGCATTTACGAGCTTGAAGTCTACAAATAATGTGAACAGTTTGTTTCACTAAACATCATTAAAAACGGAAGAATAAGGCATCAAGCCTGTTCTTCCGTTTTACAAATTGAGCCATAGAATTGTTTTTTATTCATTCTTTTCTTATCTTTGCCACCCTGAACCGTTAGCTCAGCTGGTTTAGAGCGCTGCCTTGACAGGGCAGAGGTCGCCGGTTCGAATCCGGCACGGTTCACTTCTCCTCTTTTTGTATATAAACGGTACGTGTAGGGAAAGCAAATTCAAGTCCCGCTTTATTAAAAGAAGCCAGTATTTCCATATTCATATCCGAAGTTACACCTAAGATATCTCCCTGTTTCTCTATAAAATAAATGTACATGATAACCAATGCCGAGTCTGCATAATTTGTAAAAACGGCTGTTGTATCCGATGGATTGGAAGATACATTCCCTACTCTTCCCGGAATAGCTTTAAGAATCTCCAATGCCTCTTTCATTTTTTCGGGAGTCGTGTCATATGTCAATCCGATATTTAGTACAACACGGCGCATCGGCTCGGAAGAGATATTGATGATATTGGCATCTGTGATCTTATAATTCGGAAAAGTGATAATACGTTTATCATAATCCATGAGCCTTGTACTTCGAACACCAACATCGACAACCGTTCCTTCAAAACTATCCACGCGAATCGTATCTCCAATGCTGAAAGGTTTGTCTGTCAAGATTGTAAAAGCGCCAAAGATATTTTTCACAGTATCCTGTGCAGCCAAAGCAAACGCAATACCTCCTATACCTAAAGTTCCCAGCAAAGCACTGATGTTCACTCCTATATTACTCAGAGCCATCACAATACCAATGATCCAGACAACAACTAAAATTGCTCTTTTGATAATCGGCGTCATCTTGTTGACTTGGCCGTCAGGCTTCTTTTCCCAATAAAGTTCAAGCAGGCCACTGAATAACCGGGCAAAAACCCAGGTAAAATTCAGAACAATCAGAATACTGTAAGCATTGTCGATTACTTTCACAAAGGTAGCCGGATAAACAAGCCGATGAATAGCTATCCAGATACCCAGCAACATGATCGCAAATTTAATGGGCGACTCCAAAGAGTAATAAATAAGATTGTCCAGATGGTTCGGAGTACGCATAATAAATGGCTTAAGTACCTTCTTACTAAACAACGCAAATAGTTTTACAATTATAATTGCCCCTACAATTATTAAAATGGAAATCCCCCAAGTTTCCAATGTATTACCCCATAACTCTTTTTCTAACATCTTTAAAATGAATTTTAATTAAACATCTTGTTATCTAAAACGGTAGAACCGGACCTATCGGTCCATCCATTTAATCGGGAATTTATTTCTTTACCCAAACAGCCAGATTACGGGCTTTTACGGAAAAGTCTCCATTCCCTTCTTCATCCACCGTGACCTCATCGGATATGCTTCCGGTTATTTCACGCCAGACCTCGCCTTTGTGCTCTTTGCCTAAATTCATTATTTTATTCCCGGCTTCATCATTGGACATTAACAAAACCAAGCCGGAACCAGGATGTTCTTCATCTCCTGTACGGATAAAGCCGACAGTCGAAGGATGATCAAAATATTCTATCTGTTCACCGTAGGCGTATTTCCGCCTTGCATCCAGCAGGATGTCAATGATTTTGGTATGAGGAGATTTTTCTCCTTTCACGCCATAGTAATCACCGTAGAAAAGACAAGGATAACCGTCTTTCATCAGTAATATCAGCCCATAGGCCAGCGGTTTGAACCAGTCCTCGATCTGCGATTCCAAAGAACTGCCATGTTGCGAATCGTGATTATCGACAAAGGTTACAGCCAATTCACAATGATGTTCTACCAGAGTATTCTTCAGAATATTTTGCATATTGTAATCCTTCCTTTCCAGCGATGCCTGGAACATATTATAGTGTAACGGTACATCAAACAGATTCACTTTATGATCTACCGCTTCTACATAGTTATCCAACGTTTCCATATCACCGTTCCAGTATTCGCCTACAGCATAAAAGTCATTACCTCTTTCACTTCGTACGGCATCGAGGAATTGGGCAATAAACTGGTCTTTCATATGTTTGATGGCATCCAGGCGCATACCGTCGAGATCCAGTTCATTGGAAACCCATTTTCCCCATCGGTTTAACTCGGCAACGACCTCAGGATGGTCCAGATCAAGATCGTTACACAAAAGGAAATCATAATTTCCATTCTCGCCGTCCACACCGTCGCTCCACGCTTTTCCTTCTCCCTGGATTTGGAATATACCGCTACGTTTCTGGGAATCGTCGAATCCCGTTCCGGAGAAATGATACCAATGCCACTTAAAATCCGAATACTTATCCTTACGCCCATGAAAACTGTAACCGGTCCAGCCCTGTATCTCGAACGGCTCTCCCAAAGCGGCATTTCTTTGATTGGGGTCGACTTCTACCACCATAAACTTTTCCGTAAAATCACCACCGGCTTTATGGTTCAAAACGACATCAAGATAAACTGCGATATGGTTTTTGTGCAGTTCGTCGATCATTTCTTTCAGTTCGTCTTTCGTACCATATTTGGTGCGTATTGTTCCTTTTTGTTCAAATTCACCTAAGTCATACAAATCGTAGGTTGCATAACCTTCATCCTGCTGTTCGTCAGCTTTGTATGCAGGTGGAATCCATACTGCCGTCACACCAATATCATGCAAATGCGAGGCATCCTCTTTTAATTGCTTCCATAACTTCCCGTCGTTCGGGAGATTCCACTCAAAATACTGCATCATTACACCATTTTCCATAATCTAACTCTTTTTTGTATTTAATAATACGAACGAAAATTATTTAATAATTCAATCTTTCTTTCTGTATCAGCTTTGATCATCTTCTGCATAAATCCGGCCAATTTTATAGAATTGACTTCGTAGAAACCTATCCGCATAAATATGGCTTTGATCCCGTCTTTCTCATAAAGCTTGTCAAAACGGTGAAACCATGTAGGCCGGACAGATGTTGGTTTATAATCCCTCTCGATCAGCATACGAATAAAGTATAATCCTCTATAATAGAATTCGTCAACCCGAAGGATGGCATCCCACTCGATTTCTTCCCGGATAGCCGACATTTCAGTAATACCCTTTTCCGTCAGAATGATGTAAGGTTTTCTATCGAAATAAGTACCGATACCAAAAATCAAACACAGAACAGACAGAATAATGAAACTCCACCCGACTACATTTTTATCGGGAATTTGCAAGAATAACCAACCCGCCACTGCCAATAATAGGCAGACAATGATAAATACGAATGCTTTATTCCTGGATTTATATATAACGATCCTGTTATCCATACTAAGCTTCTCATTTATTGCCGGTACAATATCAGGGCTGAAGAAGCTGCAATCGTAACAGTTCCTCCCTGTAAACTATCCAGACCATCCATACTGATTTGTCCGTCGCGGCAAACAACCGTCCATTCTCCTTCGGGAATACTGATCTCTGCTTGGTTCCGATTGCCATTGTAGGCGATTAGGATTTCTTTCCACTCGTCATTGTTGGCATGTTCTCCCAAGGTGTAGGCAATTACGCCGGAATCACCTGTATCCATAAAATGAAGCCACTGCTGTAATCCTTCTACCGTTGGAATACGGAAGGCCGGGTGAGCTTTACGAAGGGCGATCAGCTCCCTGATATAGTCAAAGAGATCACGGTTTCTGGCCTTTAAAGACCAGTCGAGTTGGTTGATAGAGTCCGGTGATTTAAAACTATTCGGTTCCCCTTGTTTATCCTGCATGATCTCTTCACCACTACGGATAAAAGGGACTCCCTGCGCTGTTAACAACACGGTATGTATCAATTTGTCGATTGGCATAAGCTCGTCGGCCGCATGATCGCCATGAACAGAAAGTTTCAGTTTATCAACCAATGTATATCCATCATGACAGGCTACGAAATTGATCATTTGCGAAGGAGCACCGGCATACGGACCATCGCAATAAAGTAATCCCCCGTAATCTACTTGCGGATGCTGTGTTCCTCCAACTATGCCGTATTTGACCGGCTCGAAATGGCCATTGATATTTCCGGAAGCATATCCGGGCTCTTGCTCATCGAAAGTACTACCTTTCAAGCCATCGCGAAATTCATCGTTGAAAACAGCAATACCTTCCATTTGTCCGACATGTTCCTTGACAGCCCGTTGTTCATAAGGTAACGGAGAATCAGCAGCGATCCAGCCTTCACCGTAAACAAAGATAGTCGGATCAATCTTTAGCAGTTCCGCTCTCAACTGATTCATGGTTTCGATATCATGTATCCCCATCAAGTCGAAACGAAAGCCATCGATATGGTATTCTTTAGCCCAGAATTTTACCGATTCAATAATGTAATGTCGAACCATTTCACGTTCCGAAGCCGTTTCATTACCGCATCCGGATGCATTTGAGTAAGAACCGTCGGGATTCTGCCGGTAAAAATATCCGGGAACTGTCAGGTTAAAATTTGAATGATCCGTTGAGGCTGTATGGTTATAGACAACATCCAGTACGATTCTGAAACCATTTTGATGTAAGCTTTTAACCATCTCTTTAAATTCACGGATACGGACAACCGGATCCGCCGGATCGGTGGAATAACTACCATCCGGCACATTATAGTTTTTCGGGTCGTATCCCCAATTGTAGTTGTTATCTTCCAAATGTGTTTCATCCACTGTTGCAAAATCAAATGAAGGCAGAATATGGATATGTGTTACGCCAAGTTCTTTCAGATGATCCAAGCCGGAAGCTTCTCCTTCGGGAGTCTTTGTTCCGGTTTCGGTTAGGGCCAGAAACTTTCCCTTGTTTTCTATACCAGAATCAGGAGCAATACTGAAGTCTCGGTGATGTAACTCGTATAGAATAATGTCGGAATACATCTTTTGTTCAGGCGAGTGGTCAGAATCCCAGCCTTCCGGATCTGTCTCGCCCCAATTGATTACAGCAGCACGATTACCGTTGACACCAACCGCTTTTGCCCAGATACCAGGTGTTTCATTCAACCATTCTCCGTCTATCTTTATCCGAAAAGTATAAAAAGTACCTTTCAAATCGCGGTCTATATGAATGCGCCAGATACCATTGTCTGCCTTATTCATTTCTACCTGATCTTCCGGTTCGCCTCCTTCTCCGGATGGATACAAGTTCAATTGCACCTGATCAGCAGTTGGTGCCCATAATGTAAAAACGGATTGTTCGGGTGTGTACACCAGTTCCAGGTCATCGCCCAAATAACACGGATACTGATCATACGGGGCCGACAAGTCCACAGACCGATAATTTTTCAAATTGTCCATACAAATAACTTTAATATTAATACAACTGATACGCTTGATCGATAAATCAATCTTTATTCCCTCGTATATTAAAACAATCAAAAAGTCAAAATTTCTGGCTTAAAATGAAAGAAATAGGGAGTTTTAGAAAAAAAATACTCGGCTGTATTATATGTATAAGGACAAAGGTTGATTTATTTTCGAAATTAGACAATAAAATCACACTTAAGTTTCAATATTCGCAACTAAAACAGTCATATTGACAATAATACATACATAAACTTTATATTAATTGATAATAGTTGCGCATTACAAAATTATTGTTAATTGAATCATCTATTTTCGAACCATTTTTTTATATGCCTTGTTTCATTTACGTGTATGGTGATAAGTAGAGTTTAAACCCGGCCGGGCACTCCCTGTTGATAATTTATATAGTAATTTAGTATTCATCTTTAAATTTTTAATTATGAACTTTATTTGGTATATCCTTATAGGGATAGTATCCGGATTTATAGCCGGAAAGATTATGCGTGGAGGAGGTTTTGGGATCCTCGTTAATTTGTTAGTTGGTATTATTGGTGGTGTATTAGGAGGCTGGGTATTCGGTCTTTTAGGAATTGCTACTGCAGGTATTTTAGGAAGTCTTATTACTTCTGTCATCGGAGCTGTCCTGTTATTGTGGATCGTTTCTTTTTTCAGGAAACCTCACAATGCGGAGTTATAATTTACTGTTCATTATTTTATTAATCGTTTTAAACATTTCAAATTATGGAAACTAATAATTCAAAATTTTGGATTGGACTGGGTTTAGGTTCAATCATCGGTTTCGTCACATACCGTTTTTCTTGTTCATCAATGAGCAAGCAAGTAAAAGAAAAAGTATATCACTCTTTGCACAAACTACATGGAGGAGCAGAAGTAATAATGGATGAGGCAAAAGATAAAGTATTGGATGCCGGTACGAAAGCAGCAGATAAAGTTGCCGACGGAACTTTTAAGGTAGCAGAAAAAGCTGATGAGATGAAGAATAAAGTGCATTCTTATGCAGACAATGCAAAGAAATAGAATCCACTAAATTGTATGATGTTTAATTTAAAATGTTGAGTTATGTTTTATCATGTAAAATATTTGCAGTATAATGCACGTGTCTCTGCACCGGACCCACGTTTCGCGCGTTTATTATTGGAACAGTTTGGTGGTGCAAATGGTGAATTAAAAGCAGCAATGCAATATTTTGTTCAAGCGTTCAGCTGTCGTAATCCTTTTCCCGACAAATACGATATGTTGATGGATATTGCAACCGAAGAGCTAAGTCATTTAGAGATCGTGGGGGCTACAATTCAAATGTTGTTAGGGCCGGTTAACGGTGAGATGAAAGATGTAGTTGAAAATATGGAAATCAATAAGATGATGAATGGTAAGGCTGCAAAAGAAGATTTCATCCATCAAGCTTTTACGAATCCACAGTTCTTGGTAATGGCTCCGGGTAGTCCGATGCTGACCGATAGCAACGGTAACCCGTGGAATGCTACTTACGTGACAGCAAACGCGGAACCGACTGTCGATTTACGATCGAACCTGGCAGCAGAATCCCGAGCAAAAATCATGTACGAATATCTTATTCCTTTTACTGATGATCCATATGTAAAGGAAACATTAGACTTTTTGATGACCCGTGAAGTTGCGCATTTTCAACAGTTTGAAGCAGCTCTGGAGACTATCAAGCCTAACTTTCCTCCTGGTATCTTCCAGACAAATCCCAAATACAGCAATCTTTATTTCGATATGTCGATGAGTGAAGATGCACGAGGACCCTGGAACGAAGGTACCAGCTCCAAACTAAATGAAGAATGGTTGTACATTAACAACCCGCAAGATTATGTTTCTTCGTCAAGCGGATTGACAGAGGTCACTCCTAAAGGGACTGAACGTACGGAGAAAATGGTAAAGCAAATGGACAAGAAGCTTGCCAAAGAGCGAAAGGAAAAGATCCTTTCTAAAACTCCGGAAAAAGACATGCAATGGAGTCACTATCATTCCACTAAAAAGGATCACAAAAAATAATTCTCAAGAATTATTTTTGATTGATTTAAATTACCCTGATTCTTGTATATTTAACTATTATAAAAGAATATGGATTGGATCAGGGTAATCTTGTATTTCATTTATTAATTAAAAAATAAAAGTCATGGGATTAATTTGGTCAATTATTATAGGTCTTGCTGCCGGTGCAATTGCAGGATGGATCATGAGAGGTAGAGGTTTCGGCATGATTATTAATCTGATTGTCGGCCTTATTGGAGGTTTGCTTGGCAGTTGGATATTCGTTCTTTTGGGTTTGGCAATGTATGGTATTTTAGGCAGTTTAATATCTGCTGTTGTTGGAGCCGTTATTTTATTATGGATTTTATCTTTATTTAAAAGAAAAGTATAGGGTTTATATGGTAAAAAGTTTTACAATTAAATTAAGTAGTCATGAAAAAGTTTATAAGTTTAGTAGTCTTATTGACAATCTCATTAAGCGTTTTTGCACAAAAGGGTGATTTTTCATTATTGGGGAATTTCGGTTATCAGACAGATTTCAAGCGTGTTATGCTTGGTGCTCAAGGACGTTATAATCTAACAAATCATATACGCCTGGCCCCGGATCTGATGTTTTTCTTTCCTAAAAATAAAGTCACAGGATTTGATATTGATGTGAACGCTCATTATGTCTTCAATCTGAATGCAGATAACCTGTCTCTTTATCCGTTAGCAGGTTTTAATTTGCAGAATAATTTTCAAGGCAAACAAACCATCAAAGGCGATGATGGCAAAGAGACCACTCTTGATTCTCATAGTTCAACAAATTTCGGATTCAACTTGGGAGGCGGCCTTACTTATAATATAAATACACGCAACTTCCTGAATGTCGAATATAAATATGTATTTGGTAAAGACAACTCCTCCGTAATTGCTTTTGGTTGGGGTTACCGTTTCTAAAAACAAGATATATATCGTTTTAAACAAATAGAAAAAGTTATGAATAAAATTATTATATCAATGGCGCTCCTTAGCGTCATGCAGTTCTCTTATGCCCAGGAAAAAGAGGGCTACAGTACAGAGCCGGCACACAGTGCCACATTTTTAAAGAACGGTTTTTGGGATAATTGGTTTATTGGAGCCGGTGCCGGAGCGAACATATATTTTGGTGACAATAATAAAGATGCTGATTTCTTCAATCGTTTTACAGTGACACCGGAATTTCAAATCGGAAAGTGGATCAGTCCTTATTTAGGCACTCGTATCAAAGCTGCCGGATTGACAAACCTGCATACATTCAATGACAATGCAACTATCATGTCACGCAACCGATATGCCAGTTTTCAGGCAAACCTGATGTGGAGTATTACGGATTATTTCATGAAATATAGTTCTGACCGTGTTTATCAACTGGTCCCTTATGTTGGATTCGGTTGGGCTTTCGGATGGGACTATAAGAATCAACCGGAATATTCAATGGGGCATGTTCGTGATAACAGTATGACATTGAATGCAGGTCTTATCAATAATTTCAGATTATCGAACCGGGTGACTCTGTCAATTGAATTTGCGGCAACAACTTTAAAAAGTGAATTCAACCAGGTAAAAACCAGTGGTAATTACGATATATTGGGCACAGCTTCTGCCGGGTTGATTTTTAATTTGGGAAAAGATGCCACTTTCTCGGAAGCAGAGCTAAGAAATCCGCTTGAGATCGATGCCTTAAATAGCAGGATCAATGAATTGTATGAACAAAATCAGGTTCTGGCACAGCGTCCAGTGAGTTGTCCGGAATGTCCGCCAACAGAAGTTATCACTGAAAAGATCGTAGAAACCAATCCATTGATCAATAACGTAGTATTATTTAAGATAAATCAGACAAAAGTTGATCCTTATCAAGGCGTGAACATTTATAACATCGCTCAATATCTGAAAGATAATCCACAGTTGAAGGTTAAAGTTATTGGCTACACGGATAAAAAAACCGGAACAGCCAAAATCAATGAAAAGTTATCAGCAGAAAGAGCTCAGAACGTAGCCAGAATATTGATTGACGAATATAACATTAGTCGCGATCGCGTGATAGTTGAATGGGTTGGGGATCGTGAACCTCCATTCGATAAACCGGAATGGAATCGCGCGGTAATACTTTATGTTGAATAATCCGTATATCTCAGAACCGTTACCTGACTTGAAAAAAGGAGTACCTTTAGTAATCAGATAACCTCTTGCATACTCGCACTTTTCAGGTACTCACTTGAATTTGATTTATTATGAGATCACAAAAGAGGGGAGAAATTAAATTTCCCCCCTCTTTGCTTTGCCTCACTTATTATTGTAGTCTAATAGGTAAACAGGGCTCACCCGATAATCATTGGGGATAAATAAATTCATTATTTGGCAAAAGAGAGCCTGCGGCAGAGGGGGCTTAT
>NZ_QREV01000053.1 GCF_003363715.1 Parabacteroides acidifaciens | reverse complement strand
GAGTTATTTGGGAAGGAAATTCCTTCGGTCAAGAAGTTTAACCTTAAATTGAGTACATTACCCGCCGAAAAGCATCCTTTCTATTACAAGGCAGCCTATGATGCCGCCTTTACGGAGTGGGACACGCTGGCAAAAAGTTACCGTACGTTTCTCACAAACCTGTTGTTGCACGACAAGCAACGTACAGCCGACTACCTGCGCCGGCAGACGGTGTTCGGCTCGCTGGTCTACATCCTTCGCGAACCCGTCCTACTTCGGCGACTGCTCTCGCTATCGGAAGGAAAGGGCAACGGCAACGTCCCGTCATACAGGCATCTGTCTTTCTGCCTGCTCCTCGCTTTCGACTTTCCCGAGACAGTGGATTACCTGAGCGATAAACTGCGCAAAGACTCCGCCTCGACCGATGACCTGTGCGACCTGATGGATCTGGTTTGCTTGGACAATGAGCCGGGATGTCTGAATCTATGAATTATAAAATGATGATTTAAAGGTGGAGATTGAACGACTTTGAAGTGATTGTGTTGGAGATAAAAGATAAATAGCTTACCTTTGCGAACAGTATTAAATAGAAAGGAGAAAGCAATATGGCAAGACCGATTAAAGAAACCCCGATACTGTTTGGTGAAGATGCTAAGCGGTTTCTGGAATCCATGCAGGACGTTAAGCCTGCTTCCCAACAGGAAAAGCAGCGAATTAAGGCTGCTTATGAGAAATTGAAGAAAATAGCAACGTTTATGATGTGACTTCTTTGATGAGACTGATTAAGATTGAAGACACAGAGATTATAAAACCATTCAATTGCGGAGACGATGATTTGAATGGTTTTTTGTTGGAAGATGCCCGTTTTTATCAAGAGCAGTTGATAGCCAACACTTTTATATGGGAAGACGATGAGGAAACGATCGCTTTCTTCAGTTTGCTTAATGATAAAATATCCCAGACAACTATGGATAAGAATCTTTGGAGAAAACTTCGTAAAGCATTTCCGCACCAAAAGCATTTGGGAAGTTATCCTGCTGTTAAAATCGGTAGATTAGGCGTAGCGGCTTCCCATCGTGGTGAAGGTATTGGTACTGACATTGTTTCAGCTGTCAAGCAAATGCTCATCAATCATCAGTCTGTATCAGCAACCCGTTTTCTAACAGTGGATGCTTATCATTCGGCTGTATCTTTTTATGAGAAAAATGGTTTCCGACCTCTTGTGAATGAATCTTGTGAAGATACTTTCCCTATGTATTTTGACCTTATACAACTTATTAAGTAGTTTCTTTCCTCATAAAGAAGCGATAACTTCTTGTCTTTTCCATTTTATCAAGGCATTAAATAGATATTATTTCCAAAAAGTCAAGGCTGAACGGACTTCCCTGCTGCCGCACACGTTGTATAAAGTTAAATAAGCGGCGAATCCTTTTACTATAATAGAATGAGACTTCTCCTGTAGATTGCTTACAGGGGGGCTTAAGTGGTTGGTACTCTGTGCTGACTCGGGTAGGTGTGTGCTGCTATTACGGGGAAAGCTGGGTTTTGGAGGGCTTTATCTTTGCATTGTGATCAAAAACAAATTATTAATCATTTAAAATTTAAAGATTATGGCTCTTAAGTACAAATTGGTTCAGAGAAGAAATTTAGGTGTTGATCAGGAAGATATTCCTGAAAAGTTGTATGCGCAAATGATCAGTGGGGACCTGGTTACGTTTGAAGACTTTATCGATGAGGTCGGGGACAGTACGGTTGCCGGTAGTGCCGGTGTGAAAGCTGTACTGGATCGTGTAAATGTGGTTCTGGCCCGTCATTTGCGTAATGGGCGTCGTGTGAGCGTGGGTGAATTGGGTACTTTCCGTTTAAATTTCGGATCAACGGGAGTTGTGGGTGCCGGTGATTTCAGTACGGGACTGATCCGCGAACCTCGTGTCCGTTTCCTTCCCGGAAGGGCTTTGCGCACCATGAAAAGCCTTACGAGTTTCGAACGGATTACGCCGGAAACAGATGATTCCGGTACGGTGAACAAGCCGGAGGACAGACCGGGAATTCTTTAGAGGTGAAAGTTGAAAGGTGAAAGTTTGAAGATTCATAATTCAAAATTCATAATTCATGAAGAGGTTGACGGTTCAGTTGACAATGGCAATCCTGCTCACTATGAGCGGGATTGTTTTGCTCTTTTGCGGGTTTTGGATTGATCCGCGGGGGATGGTCGATAGCAGCGTGTTGGTGGCTTTCGGGGAGATCTGCACGTTTGCGGGGGCGCTGTTTGGGGTGGACTACTCTTATAAATTGAGAATTAAAAATTGAAAATTAAAAAAAGAGAGGATATGGAGGAGCATTTTACGTTGGAGGAGATGAGTTATAGCCGGGTTGCGGTGGAGAATGGGATTGACAACAGGCCGGCGGAGGAGGCTTGCGAGGCGTTGAAGTATTTGGCTACTGCTTTGCTGGAACCGCTTCGCCGATTGTATGGTGGGCCGATCGTGGTGACAAGCGGTTATCGTTGTAAAGAGGTGAACCGGTTGGTCGGAGGAGTGCCGGACAGCCAGCATACGAAGGGGGAGGCGGCGGATTGTTATGTGCCGGATGTGGCGAAACTTTTAGCTCTTCTGCGGCGGTCAGGGTTGGAGTTTGACCAGGCGATTCATTACCGGAAACGGAATTTCCTGCATTTGTCGTTGAAGCGGTCCGGGGCAAACCGGATGCAGGTGATTTTGCGGCTTTTGGTGTTGACGTTTTTATTGTCGGGCTGTGGAGGAAGCCGGAAAAGTCTGCGCCGGGAGAATACCATCCGTATCGATTCTGTCCGGTTTTCATCGCATGGGACAGAGGTGTGGCAACGGGATATCCATTTGGTCGATACGGCAGTCTGGAATATACGCCGGGTTGTCTACACCGCGCCGGACAGTGCCGGCAAGCAGTACCCGCAGTCAGTCACTACCTTGCAGGTGGACAACCGGCGACAGCTTATCGATACCGGCAAAGTGGTGGTACAAAAGCAGCATGATTATGCGGGTCGGCAGGTTGGAATGACCGCTGTTCGGGCGGAATCCCGCCGGACGATCCGTTCGCCCGGTTACTTTGTATGTGGAGGGATTCTGTTGTTTGTCCTGGGCGTCTTTCTTTATAAAAGGTTGCGGAGCAGAAACTTTTTTCCTAAAAGTTCTGTTTAACAAAAAAAGAATACTAAATTTGCATCCTGATTAATTTTTAGGAATTTATAGTGAACAGATTATGATAAAGATTACATTTCCGGATAATTCCGTAAAAGAATACGCCGAAGGAACGACTGCTATGCAGATTGCGGAAAGCATCAGTTCCCGTCTGGCACAGGAAGTTCTGGCAGCAAGCGTGAATGGTGAGATTTGGGACCTGAGCCGTCCGATCAACCAAGATGCGGCTATCAAGCTTTTCAAGTGGGAAGACGAAGAAGGTAAGCATGCATTCTGGCACTCGAGTGCCCACCTGATGGCTGAAGCTTTGCAGGAATTGTATCCCGGCATCAAGTTCGGTATCGGACCGGCTATCGAGAATGGATTCTACTATGACGTGGATCCGGGTGACGCTGTTATCAAAGAAGGAGATTTTCCTGCTATCGAAGCTAAAATGTTGGAATTGGTGGCTAAGAAAGAGGAGATCAAACGTCAGGATATATCTAAAGCTGACGCGCTGAAAATGTTTGGTGACAGAGGTGAAGAATATAAAACCGAGCTTATCAGTGAGTTGGAAGACGGTAAGATTACGACCTATACGCAGGGTTCGTTTACAGACCTCTGCCGCGGTCCGCACTTGCCGAATACCTCTTACTTGAAAGCCGTTAAGATAATGAGCGTAGCCGGTGCATACTGGCGTGGCGACGAAAAACGCAAACAGTTGGTTCGTCTTTACGGTATCACCTTCCCGAAGAAGAAGATGCTGGACGAATACCTGGTATTGATGGAAGAAGCCAAGAAACGCGACCATCGTAAGATCGGTAAGGAGCTGGAATTGTTTACATTCTCGACAGCAGTGGGAGCAGGTCTTCCGTTGTGGTTGCCACGCGGTACGCAGTTGCGTTTGAAGCTGGAAGATTTCCTGAAACGTATCCAAAAGAAATATGGTTACCAGCAGGTAATGACTCCGCATATCGGAGGCAAACAACTGTATGTGACTTCCGGTCACTATGCCAAATACGGAAAAGACTCATTCCAGCCGATCCACACTCCGCAGGAAGGTGAAGAGTTCTTGCTGAAACCGATGAACTGCCCTCACCATTGTGAGATATTCAAGGCATTCCCGCGTTCGTATAAGGATCTGCCTTTACGTTTTGCCGAGTTCGGTACCGTATATCGTTATGAACAAAGCGGTGAGTTGCACGGTCTGACAAGGGTACGTGGCTTTACGCAGGATGATGCGCACCTGTTCTGCCGTCCCGACCAGTTGAAAGATGAATTCCTGAAGGTAATGGATATTATCTTTATCATCTTCAAGGCATTGGATTTTGAAAATTTTGAAGCACAGATTTCCCTGCGCGACAAGGTGAACCGGGATAAATATATCGGTTCGGAAGAAAACTGGGAGAAGGCTGAAAGCGCTATTATCGAGGCTTGCCAGGAAAAAGGCCTGAAAGCTAAGATCGAATATGGCGAAGCTGCTTTCTATGGTCCTAAGCTGGACTTTATGGTGAAAGATGCCATCGGCCGCCGTTGGCAGTTGGGTACGATCCAGGTGGACTATAACCTGCCGGAACGTTTCGAATTGGAATATACGGGTGAAGACAATAAAAAACACCGTCCTGTTATGATCCACCGTGCACCGTTCGGTTCTATGGAGCGTTTCGTTGCCGTATTGATCGAGCATACAGGTGGTAAGTTCCCGTTGTGGCTGACTCCGGACCAGGTGTCTATCCTGCCGATCAGTGAAAAGTTCAACGACTATGCCTACGAAGTAAAACGTCAGCTCGAAGCAGAAGAACTGAGTGTGCTGGTAGACGACCGTAATGAAAAGATCGGACGTAAAATCCGCGATACAGAGTTGAAACGTATCCCTTACATGCTCATTGTTGGAGAGAAAGAAGCAGAAAATAATGAAGTTTCTGTAAGAAAACAGGGCGAAGGTGATAAAGGTTCGATGAAAATTGCTACCTTTGCAGCGCTTTTGAAAAGTGAAATAGAGGAACAAATGAATCACTGGAAGAAAGATAACGATTAAAATAACTAATAACGAGGAGAATAAATCTTTTTGAATGAAGAATGACAGTCTGAAAGAACAGTATAGAATTAACGAACGTATTCGTGTTCGTGAAGTTCGTTTAGTAGGTGATAACGTAGAACAGGGAGTTTATCCTACTTCTCAGGCATTAAAAATTGCCGAAGATCAAGGGCTCGATCTGGTTGAAATTTCACCGAATGCTGCGCCCCCCGTTTGTAGAGTGATTGATTATCAAAAATTCCTCTATCAACAGAAGAAAAGACAAAAGGAACAGAAGGCTAAATCTGTTAAAGTGGTCGTGAAGGAAATTCGTTTCGGACCTCAGACAGATGATCACGATTACAACTTTAAGTTGAAGCATGCGAAGGGGTTCCTTGAAGAAGGATCAAAAGTGAAAGCTTATGTGTTCTTTAAAGGACGTTCCATTCTTTTCAAAGAGCAAGGAGAAGTTTTGTTGCTTCGTTTTGCCAACGACTTGGAAGAATACGGTAAAGTAGAACAGCTGCCGGTATTGGAAGGTAAACGTATGATTATCATGCTGACACCTAAGAAAGCGGCTGCCGGAGCTGCGCCAGCCGCACCTAAACCCGCTATATCGAAGCCGGTTATAAAGAAGGTGATTGTAACTCCCAAGCCAAAGACTGAAGAGTCTGAAGAATAAAGAAAGAAACCACCCGATAGAGGGTGTAAAGTTTAATAATTAAAACATATTGGAAAATGCCTAAGATGAAGACTAATTCCGGTGCCAAAAAAAGATTCGCTCTTACCGGAACAGGTAAAATCAAAAGAAAACACGCTTTTAAAAGTCACATTCTGACAAAGAAGACTACAAAGCAGAAGAGAAATCTTACTCACACAGGTTTAGTAGACCGTGTAGACGTAAGCAACGTTAAGCAGTTGCTTGGTTTGAAGTAATCTTTATTAATTAAGCGAGTTTTACAAGATTTTTATTAACCGAATGTATTTAGCAAACAAGATCATCCGAAAGTGATGACGCTAACATTCAAAACAGATTAGTATTATGCCTAGATCAGTAAATCATGTTGCTTCAAGAGCAAAAAGAAAACGGATTTTAAAACTTACCCGTGGTTATTATGGTGCACGTAAGAACGTGTGGACCGTTGCTAAGAACACTTGGGAAAAAGGTTTGACGTATGCATTCCGTGATCGTCGTAACAAAAAACGTAACTTCCGCGCATTGTGGATTCAGCGTATCAACGCTGCTGCCCGTTTGGAAGGTATGTCTTACTCTCGTCTGATGGGAGCTTTGCACGCAGCAGGAATCGAAATCAACCGTAAGGTGCTTGCCGACCTGGCAATGAACCACCCGGAAGCTTTCAAAGCAATCGTTGCTAAAGTTAAGTAATTGATACTATACAGCAATAGGAAAAGAGCTCCGTTCGGGGCTCTTTTTTTTGTGTTAAAAAGTTTGGCGGTCTCATTTTGATTACATATCTTTGTGATAAGAAAAATGAGTTAGCCGCACATGTTCGATTGGGAAACTCATCAGTTTATTTTAATTCCGAGACACAGCTCTTGTCGTTGATGGCGGGCCGCACCCTTCGGGGCATGCTTAGCACGGCGGATTACAAAGATGGCAAAGCACTCAAATCCTGTCATACGGAGTTTGTTCATATCTACGGTGCGGCTATCTTCTCATAAAGAGAGGCTTTTCCTTCGGGGAAAGCCTCTTCTTATTTGATATATCCTGCTCTTTACAGGATTGTTACACTCACTCGTTTTCCTAATCCCTGGAATATCTTATATAGAGTCGATAACTGTATATCGCATTTGCCATTTTCCAGGCGTGAGATATAGCTTTTCTTTGTCCCTATTTTGTCGGCAAGTTGCTGTTGGGTAAGGCCGGCTTTGCGGCGTTCTTCTTTGAGACGTTCGGCGAGAATGAATGCTTCGGTTTCTTCTTCGAATTGGCTGCGTTCAGGTGTTCCCTTCACTCCATATTCGATATCCAACAATTCGTCAAAAGTTTGACATTGCATTAATTGTTCTTTCTTTTTCTCACTTAAATATATATCTTTCATTTCTTTTATTTTTTTTGTTCGTTAAAATATTCATCCATAATTCGTTTTGCTTGTCTTATTTCCTTTTGTGGAGTCTTTTGGGTCTTTTTCTGGAATCCGTTAAAAAGGATGACGAGTTTATTTTTATTCAGGCAGCAAAAGATACGATAGATATTGCTTTTGTATTCAATTCGTATTTCATATAACCCCTTGATGCCTGTCAAATGTTTGAAATATTTTTCCGGTATAACATTTTCTGTTCGTATTAGCTCTAATACATAGTTGACTTTTGTTCTTACATCTAAAGGTAATAATTTATAAAACTCAATGTAATAGGTCTTATAAATTTCAATAGTGCGTTTATATTCCATAGCTAAGATTATTTGTTTGTCAATGCAAAGTTAACTAATTAATTTACTTTTACAACTAATCTGCTGAAAAAAAGGACTTGTCCGTTTTTTCTTTGTATATTTACACACCAAGAATTAAACACACTAAACTAAGTTTTTATGTTACTGCCAAAACAGTCTCGCAAATATGTAACTGAGCTGGCTATTGCCTGTTCGTTACTATTAGTTTCCTGCGCTCCAAAGGAGGCTCAGCAGGTGAATCTTATTCCCAAACCGGCACAGATGTTGATGACCGGAGGTGCTTTTCAAATCGATAGTGTCGCTTTGTTCGGTGAGCGATCTTCTCAAGGAGTAAATATCGTAATCGATAATGCCTGGTCGGGCAGTCCGGAGGGATACCAGTTGGATGTCACGGCAAAAGGGATCGATCTGCGGGCCGGTTCTGAGAATGGTTTGTTCTATGGTTTGCAAACATTGCGTCAATTATATGTAAATGGATATATTCCCTGTGTTTCGATCATCGACAATCCCCGTTTTAAATATAGAGGGTTACATCTGGATGTCTCCCGGCATTTCTTCCCGAAGGAGGAGGTGATGAAGTTGCTGGATGTCATGTCTTCCTATAAGTTGAATACACTGCATATGCACTTGACGGATGCCGGAGGATGGCGTATACAAATGGACAAATATCCGAAACTGACTACCGAAACGGCTTTTCGTACCGAGTCGGATTGGCGGAAGTGGTGGGATGGACATGACCGTAAGTACCTGCCGGAAGGAACTCCCGGTGCATATGGCGGTTATTATACGAAAGAGGATATCCGGGAGATTGTGGAGCATGCAGCATCCAAACATATTAATATAATCCCGGAAATAGAATTCCCCGGGCATTCGGAAGAGGTGTTGATGGCCTATCCTGAATTGAGTTGTTCCGGTAAACCATACCAGAACGGTGATTTTTGTATCGGTAACGACAAGTCGTTCACTTTTATGGAAGACGTACTGACAGAAGTGATGGAGCTTTTCCCTTCCGAGTATATTCATATCGGAGGGGATGAAGCCGGTAAATCGGCTTGGAAAACCTGTCCGAAGTGCCAGGCGTTGATGAAGAAAAACGGGATGGAGAGCGTTGATGAACTCCAAAGTTATATGATCCACCGGGCGGAAGAGTTTCTGAACTCGAAAGGCCGTAAACTGATCGGCTGGGATGAAATTCTGGAAGGTGGTTTGGCTCCCGATGCGACTGTCATGTCCTGGCGAGGGGAGGATGGAGGCATCAAATCGGTCCGGATGGGGCATGATGTCGTGATGACGCCCGGTAATTATATGTATTTTGATTTTTACCAGGCCGATCCGAAGACACAGCCGTATGCGATTGGCGGTTATACGCCGGTTAAGAAAGTGTATAGTTATAATCCTGTCCCGGTCGATTCGCTAACTGCAGAGGAAAGCAAGCATATTCTCGGAGTACAGGCTAATACCTGGACGGAATATATCCAGACACCGGAACATTTGGAATACATGATGTTTCCGCGTGCCCTCGCCGTGGCGGAAATAGGCTGGACGCCACAGAATCTACGGACATGGGATGATTTCAAACCTCGGATGAATGCGCATATCCCGAAATTGCAGGCAATGGGTATCAATACGTTTACACTTTCGGACGAACTGGAAGTGACAATGCGCGTCGACACGGTCGGCAGGCGGATCGAAGTCATATTGGATGCCGAGAAATATCCGGCTGAAGTACGTTATACAACCGACGGCTCTGTTCCGACTGCCTCGTCGGCTTTATATACCGGTTCGATTGTCGTGACCGATTCGGCTTATATCAAAGCTGCTATTTTCCGGGATGGTATCTTGCAGGGAACGCCGACCGAAAAGAAGGTCGATTACCACCGTGGGATCAATAAACCTATACATTATAATAGTAAGTTGTACAAAGGCTATATGGCCGGAGGCATGAATGCCTTGTTGGATGGCTATCGTGGCGGATTGACCTACCTGGACGGACGTTGGCAGGGGTATCTGAATGATCTGGATTGTGTGATCGATATGGAAAAGGTGACGGATATCCATAAAGTGTCTACCCGATTCATGCAGTTGACCGGTCCGGGCGTCTTCCAGCCGGGGCAGGTGGAGTTGTTAACATCGGAAGATGGCGAAAACTTTACCTCTCAGGGAATTGTTCCAACAACAATCCCGGCGGACGATCCGAACCTGCTGTTCCAGGAATATACATTTAATGGAAACTGGAAAGCCCGCTATATCCGCTTGAAGGCAACGGAGGTGAACAAAGGATTTATTTTTACGGATGAGATTGTAGTTTGGTAATAATTAAAAAGAGATAGACAAATGAGAAAACAGTTGATGACCTTCCTGTTATGCTGTGGTGCACTGATTGTATCCGCACAGCAACCGGCAGATTATGTGAACCCGTTTATCGGAACGAGTAACTATGGCACGACTAATCCCGGAGCCATCTGTCCGCAGGGGATGATGAGTGTCACCCCATTCAATGTGATGGGCTCGAAAAGTAATAAATTCGATAAGGACAGCCAGTGGTGGTCTACCCCTTATTCGGCCGACAATAATTTCTTTACCGGTTACGCGCATGTCAACCTGAGCGGAGTAGGCTGTCCTGAACTGGGAAGTCTTTTGCTGATGCCGACAGCGGGCGAGTTGAATGTGGATTACCATGAGTATGGAAGCGGATATAAGGATGAAGTGGCTCATCCCGGCTACTATAGTAACCTCCTGACCAAATATAATATCAAGACGGAAGCAACTGCTTCGATGCGTACCGGTCTGACCCGTTTTACCTTTCCGAAAGGACAGGGGAACATCCTGTTGAACCTGGGTGAAGGGCTGACGAATGAAACCGGAGCGACTGTCCGCATGGTCAGCGACACGGAGATAGAAGGCAGCAAACTGCTCGGTACTTTCTGTTATAATCCGCAAGCCGTTTTCCCGATCTACTTCGTGATGAAGGTTAGTAAAGCCCCTAAACAGGCAGGTTATTGGAAGAAACAGCGTGAGATGAAAGGTGTGGAGGCTGATTGGGATATCTATTCCGGCAAATATAAATTGTACACTAAGTATAACCGTGAGATGAGCGGCGACGACATTGGCGTTTGGTTCACATACGACACAGATGAAAATGAGGTGATCGAAGTGAAAATGGGCGTTTCCTTTGTCAGCATCGAGAATGCACGCCTGAACATGAATACCGAACAGCCGGATTTCAACTTCGACAAGGTGCGTGCGACAGCCGGTCAGATGTGGAACGACGATCTGTCACGCGTGCAGGTTGAGGGCGGGACACAGGATGACAAGACTATCTTCTATACCGCGATGTACCACTTGCTGATCCATCCGAATATCATCCAGGATGTGAACGGCGAATATCCGATGATGGAAAGCCTGAAGGTGGGTCATACGACCGGAAACCGTTATACGGTCTTCTCTCTATGGGATACATACCGGAATGTCAGTACCCTGATGACCTTGCTCTATCCGGAAAAGCAGCTCGATATTATCCGTACGATGATCGATATGTATAAGGAAAGCGGTTGGCTTCCGAAATGGGAACTCTACGGACGCGAGACGCTGACAATGGAAGGCGACCCGTCCATCCCTTATATTGTGGATGCTTATATGCGCGGCTTGCGCGATTATGATATCGAGACGGCTTACGAAGGTATGCGCAAAGGCGCTACTACGCCCGGAGAATTCAACCTGCTTCACCCGGACAACAATGACTATATGAGCAAGGGATATGTCCCGTTGCGCGAGCAGTATGACAACTCCGTTTCCCACGCCTTGGAATATTATATTGCCGATTGGAACCTCTCCTTGTTAGCGAATGCATTAGGTAAGAAAGAAGACGCCAAGTTGTTCCGCGAACGTGCGATGGGGTATAAACATTATTACAGCAAGGAATACGGCACGCTCCGTCCGATCCTTCCTGACGGTACGTTCTATTCGCCTTTCGATCCGAAACAGGGAGAAAATTTCGAGCCGAGCCCTGGTTTTCATGAAGGGAACGCCTGGAACTATACGTTCTATGTGCCTCATGATATCATGGGATTAGCTAAATTGATGGGCGGCCCGAAGAAGTTTGTGGACCGCTTGCAGATGGTCTTCGACAAAGGCTATTACGATATGGCGAACGAACCGGATATTGCCTATCCGTACCTGTTCAGCTATTTCAAGGGAGAAGCCTGGCGCACGCAGAAGCTCGTCCGCGAACTGTTGGGTAAGTATTATCACAACGCACCGAACGGCCTTCCCGGCAATGACGATACAGGTACGATGTCGACCTGGGCTATCTTTTCGATGATGGGCTTCTATCCGGCCTGTCCCGGCGATCTGGATTACGTGTTGACTTCGCCGACTTTCAATAAGGTGACGATCCGTTTAGACAAGAAATTCTATCCGAAAGGAGAGTTAGTGATCGAATCAGCCCATCAGACTCCGGATGATATCTATATAAAGGAAGTGACTGCCGGCGGAAAGAAGCTGAAAGGCTATACCATCTCACAACAGGAGTTGGTGAATGCCGGAACACTGCGGTTTACACTGGATAGCAAGAAGTAATTCTCAAAACTCAACCTATCCCAAAGCCCGCCTGTAGTTTAGCGGAGACGTCCCGGTGTGTTTCTTGAAATAACGCCCGAAGAACGACTGATCCGGAAACTGCAGGCGGTTTGCTATTTCCTGGATACTCAGATCGGTGGATTCCAGCATTACTTTTATCTCCAGAATGACATGCATGTCGATGATGTGTTTGGCGTTTTTGCCTGTCACCTCCTGTACGATAGCGGAAAGGTAGCGGGACGTGATAAACAGTTCATTTGCATAAAAGCCAACCTCGCGCTGGGTGGTGCAATGTTTGTGGACCAATGCGATGAAACGTTTGAAAAGCTGGTCTTTGCGGTCGGTACCTTCAATCTGTTTGCGGGTGAACCATCGGTGCGTCTTTTCATATACACTCAGAAGAAAACATTGGAGATGATTCCGGATAATGATATCGCGGAAGCGGTGTTCGCGGTCCAGATAGATCGCCTCGGTGGCAATCATCAGGCCGTTAATGGCCTCGATACAGTCATCCGGAAACGTAAAAGAGGGATTTTCTTTCAGGAAATGGAAGAAAGAAGGTTCCAGATGGATGGTAATCTCTCGCAATAACTGTTCCGAGAAGTAACAATAAGAAACTTCGAAGTCGTCACTCGATTCTGTCAGGCGCAGAATAGTGCCCGGCTGAATGATGACCTGCGTATTTTTGACTATATCGTATTCTTTCAGGTCGATGTTCAAGTGTGCATGCCCTTTCCGGCAAAAGAATATGCCGGGATCACTTAATTTTATCAGGCGATTATGAAATTCCTCCATTCGACCAGTCCTGGCTACGAACGGTTCACTTTCCGTTGTTCTAAATATACGCATACTTGTTCCTATTTTGACGTAAAAGTACGGATAGTATCTGACTTTTTGTGCCTAATGTTCCGATTTTGAACAATCGAGGCTAATAAATGAACTGATTTGTCGCGAGATTCCGGTCTACCTTTGCTGCCGAATTAAAGATTGGACAATGACAATGATGAACAAAACAAGTATGCGACTGATCCTGATTATCAGTTGTGCAACATTAGCGGTGTCGTGCAAGCAGGCACCCGCAGTACAAACAGAAACAGAATATGCAGTCCTGAAGGTACAGCCTTCGGACAAGGTGATCTTCACTTCTTATTCGGCAACAATCCGCGGACGTCAAGACATCGATATCTATCCTCAGGTATCCGGTTTTATTACTAAGTTATGCGTAGAAGAAGGGCAGACCGTCCGTCGCGGACAGGTCCTTTTCGTGATCGACCAGGTGCCCTACCAGGCAGCCTTACAGACAGCGGAAGCAAACGTCGAGGCCGCAACTGCTTCCCTGGCAACAGCGAAACTGACCTACGACAGTAAAAAAGAACTACGGGCCCGGAACGTCGTTTCTGACTTCGACTTGAAAACAGCCGAGAACGCCTGGCTGAGCGCAAAGGCCCAGTTGGCCCAGATGAAGGCTCAGGAGCTGAGCGCCCGCAATAATCTTTCTTATACGGAAGTAAAAAGCCCGTGTGACGGCGTAGTCGGAACGCTGCCTTACCGTGTCGGTGCATTGGTCAGTGCCAACCTGCCGCAACCGCTGACAACCGTTTCCGACAACTCGGATATGTATGTATATTTCTCGATGACAGAGAACCAATTGCTGGCGCTGACACGTCAATACGGCTCTAAATCAGCAGCTCTGAAAGATATGCCAGCAGTAGAATTGCAACTCAACGACAAATCTGTTTATAGCGAAAGAGGAAAGATCGAAACGATCAGTGGCGTCGTCGACCGCAGCACCGGAACTGCCAGCCTCCGCGCCGTTTTTCCGAACGGGAGCGGTTTGCTGTATAGCGGAACATCCGGCAACGTCATCCTTCCGGTTGCCAAGACGGGAACACTGGTAATCCCGCAGGTTACGACCTTCGAGATACAGGACAAAGTTTACGTGTATAAGGTCGTGGACGGAAAAGCCACCTCGGCTCCGGTCAGCGTCACCCGTGTGAACGGCGGACAGGAATACATCGTTGATGAAGGATTAAGCGAAGGAGACATCATCATTGCGGAAGGCGTAGGCCTCTTGCGCGAAGGAACTCCCATTAAAGTAAAACAAAACTAAGACAAGAAGATGAATTTAAGAACCTTTATAGAACGCCCCATTCTGTCGGCCGTTATCTCTATTTCGATCGTAGTTGTGGGCATCATCGGGCTGTTTACACTGCCCGTCGAACAATATCCGGATATCGCTCCGCCAACCATACAGGTCAGCACGACCTATTTCGGCGCAAGTGCGGAGACTCTGTTGAAAAGCGTTGTCGCCCCGTTGGAAGAGGCCATCAACGGCGTGGAAGACATGACGTATATGACCTCGACTGCCTCCAATGCCGGAACGGTCAGTATCACCGTCTACTTCAAACAGGGCACAAACCCCGATATGGCAGCCGTCAACGTGCAGAACCGTGTCTCGAAAGCAACCGGGCAGCTGCCGGCCGAAGTGACGCAGGTAGGTGTCACTACCTCCAAGCGTCAAACCAGTATCTTGCAGATGTTTTCGCTTCACAGTCCCGACGACACTTACGACGAGAAGTTCCTTTCCAACTACATCAGTATCAATCTTAAACCCTCGATACTCCGAATCCAGGGCGTGGGAGACATGATGATCATGGGGGGAGATTACAGTATGCGTATTTGGATGAAACCGGATGTGATGGCACAATACAAATTGATCCCGACAGACGTAAGCCAGGTGTTGGCAGAACAAAACATCGAATCGGCAACCGGTTCTTTCGGGGAGAACTCCGACGAGACTTACCAGTACACGATGAAGTACACCGGCCGTCTGATCACCCCGGAAGAATTCGGCGAAATCGTTATCCGCTCGACTGACGATGGCGAAGTCCTGAAGCTGAAAGAAATAGCTGATATCGAGATGGGAGAGGAAAGTTACGCCTATCATGGTAATATGGACAGCCATCCCGGTATTTCCTGCATGATCTTCCAGACGGCAGGCTCAAACGCGACCGAAGTCAACAAGAATATCGACGCCTTTCTGGAAGAAGCGCGTAAAGACTTGCCGAAAGGCATCGAACTGACCCAGGTGATGAGTTCCAACGACTTCCTTTTCGCCTCTATCCATGAGGTCGTCAAGACATTGCTCGAAGCGATTCTGTTGGTTATCCTGGTGGTATATGTCTTCTTGCAGGATATCCGTTCTACGGTCATCCCGTTGGTCGGAATAGTGGTGTCGTTGATCGGTACGTTTGCCTTTATGTCCATTGCCGGGTTCAGTATCAACCTGATCACGCTGTTTGCTCTCGTATTGGTGATCGGTACGGTGGTGGACGATGCTATAGTCGTCGTCGAGGCCGTGCAGGCACGCTTCGACGTGGGCTACCGTTCTTCCTATATGGCAAGTATCGACGCGATGAAGGGAATCAGTAATGCAGTCATTACCTCTTCGCTTGTCTTTATGGCCGTTTTTATTCCGGTTTCGTTTATGAGCGGGACCTCCGGGACGTTCTATACGCAGTTCGGTCTGACGATGGCAGTGGCTGTCGGTATCTCGGCGGTCAATGCCTTGACATTGAGCCCGGCGCTTTGTGCGCTTTTCCTGAAACCGTATATCAATGAAGACGGGACGCAGAACAATAACTTCGCCGCCCGCTTCCGTAAGGCGTTCAACGCCGCTTTCGACCGGATGGTGGAGAAATACAAGAAAGGCGTCCTGTTCTTTATCAAGCGCAAGTGGATGGTCTGGACATTGATGGCCTGCTCGGTCATTTTGCTGATGTTCCTGATGAACACGACTAAGACCAGTCTTGTGCCGGACGAGGACCAGGGCGTTGTCTTCGTAAATGTCAGTACGGCAGCCGGCAGTTCGTTGAAAACAACCAACGATGTGATGGCACGGATCGAGAAACGCGTGGAAAACATCCCGCAGGTGCTCCACGTCCAGCGTGTTGCCGGCTATGGTTTGCTGGCCGGTCAGGGAAACTCGTTCGGTATGCTCGTCCTGAAGCTGAAACCCTGGGATGAACGCCCCGGAAAGGATGAAGACGTGCAGGCCGTGATCGGACAGATCTATGGGCGTACGGCAGACATAAAGGATGCCAGCATTTTTGCCATCTCGCCGGGAATGATTCCGGGTTACGGTATGGGAAATGCCTTGGAACTGCATATGCAGGACCGCATGGGAGGCGATATAGGCACATTCTTTACAACGACGCAACAATATCTCGGCGCCCTGAACCAGCGTCCGGAAATCTCGATGGCCTATTCCACCTTTGATATCCGCTATCCGCAATGGACCGTTGAAGTGGATGCTGCGAAATGTAAACGTGCCGGCATTACATCTGATGCCGTATTGGGAACACTGTCGGGTTATTATGGCGGGCAATATGTCTCCAACTTCAATCGCTTCTCCAAAGTCTACAAGGTGATGATACAGGCAGACCCGAAGTACCGCGTCGATGAGTCTTCACTCAACAATATTTTTGTCCGCATGTCCAACGGCGAGATGGCGCCTCTCGGCCAGTTCGTAAGGTTGACACGCAGTTACGGGGCGGAATCCTTGAGCCGCTTCAATATGTATAACTCCATCGCCGTGAATGCCATGCCGGCGGACGGCTATAGCACAGGCGACGCTATCCGTGCCGTACAGGAAACAGCTTCCGAGGCTCTTCCGAAAGGTTATAGCTATGATTTCGGCGGTATCACCCGTGAAGAGAACAGCCAGAGCAATACAACGGTGGTCATCTTCGGCATCTGCTTCCTGATGATTTATCTGATACTTAGCGCGCTGTACGAAAGTTTCCTGATCCCGTTTGCCGTCTTGCTATCCGTTCCATTCGGATTGACCGGTTCTTTCCTTTTTGCCAAGATGATGGGATTGGAGAATAATATATACTTGCAGACAGGTCTGATCATGTTGATCGGTTTACTGTCCAAGACTGCAATCTTGCTGACCGAGTATGCCGCCGAGCGTCGCAAGGCAGGCATGAGCCTGACATCGGCTGCCCTTTCCGCCGCGAAAGCCCGTCTGCGCCCGATCCTGATGACAGCCGGCACAATGGTGTTCGGATTGCTGCCTCTGATGATGGCGACAGGAGTCGGTGCAAACGGAAACAGCTCACTCGGAGCAGGTACTGTAGGAGGTATGCTGATCGGAACGTTGGCACTACTGTTTATCGTACCTTCCTTGTTCATCGTCTTCCAATACTTACAGGAAAAGGTACGTCCCATTCAGTTTCAGCCGGCCTCCGATTGGCAGATACAGGAAGAATATGTAGAAGCAAAGGAGGAAAGAGAACGTCATATTGAAAGTAAAAAAACAGAGAAGAAATGAAAATCAAGATAATCATATCAACTGTCGCAGCACTCGCACTGAGTAGCTGCGGCATCTATACAACCTATAAGCCGGCTACCGAAGTCCCGGATGATTTATATGGGAGAGAGGTTGCAGCTGCCGATACATCCGGCAATATCAGTAATCTCAACTGGCGGGAACTCTTTACCGATCCGCAACTCCAGGCCCTTATCGAACAGGGATTGCAGAGCAACACCGACCTTCAATCCGCCCGCCTGCGCGTCGAGGAGGCAGAGGCCACATTGATGTCTGCCCGCCTGGCCTATTTGCCCTCATTTGCACTTGCACCTCAGGGAACGGTAAGTAGTTTCGACGGAGGGAAGGCTACGCAAACTTATTCCATCCCCGTCACCGCCAGTTGGGAACTGGATATCTTCGGCCGTATTCGTAACGCTAAGCGTCAAGCTAAAGCGTTGCTCGAACAAAGCCACGATTACCGGCAAGCTGTCCGGACACAATTGATATCAGGCATCGCAAACACCTATTATACCCTGCTGATGCTGGATGAACAGTTGGCTATCTCTATCCAGACGGAGAAATCATGGAAGGAAACAGTCGAATCGACCCGTGCCCTGATGGATGCCGGCCTGGCTAATGATGCAGCCGTTTCACAAATGGAGGCCACTTACTACAGTATCTCTACTTCGATTCTCGATTTAAGGGAACAAATCAACCAGGTCGAGAACAGCTTGTCGCTGTTGCTTGCCGAGACACCCCACGACATCGAGCGTGGCAAGCTGTCCGGACAATCGTTGCCGGAACATTTTGCTGTCGGCATTCCCGTCCAGATGCTTGCCGGTCGTCCGGATGTACGCAGTGCGGAACATGCGCTCGAAAGTGCTTTTTATGTGACAAACCAGGCGCGATCGGCCTTTTATCCCTCAATCATGCTAAGCGGCAGTGCAGGGTGGACCAATTCAGCCGGTAGCATGATTGTAAACCCGGGCAAATTCCTGGCGTCGGCCATCGGTTCGCTCACGCAACCCCTGTTCAACCGGGGTGCAAATATCGCCCAACTAAAAATAGCCAAGGCACAGCAGGAAGAGGCACGGCTTGCTTTCCAGCAATCCCTGTTGAATGCCGGGTCGGAAGTAAACGATGCTTTGATGAAATATCAAACAGCAAAAGAAAAGTCCGATCTATATGAAAAGCAGCTTACAGCATTGGAAAAAGCTTCTGAAAGCACCTCTTTGTTGATGACGTATGGAAACACGACCTATCTGGAAGTCTTGACCGCCCGGCAAAGCCTGCTGTCCGCCCGATTGACACAAGTAGCCAACCGTTTTGCAGAGATACAAGGAATGATCAGTTTATATCAGGCATTAGGGGGAGGAAGGGATTGACTGTAAAAAACTTGGACACCTCTGTCTAAATTTTTGACAGATAAGGTAAAATGGAAGTTCTGTATATGCTTGTATTTTAGTGTTTTAAATCTGGTGGCATGGTTTTTGCTTTATATTGAGCGAATAGATAAATGCAATTCATTATGAAAACACTTCTGCGCAATTTCTTGAGCGTATTCCGACGCTTCCAGATGGCAACATTGCTGAATGTTGCAGGGCTTACAGTTGCTTTCGCCGCTTTTCTGATCATTATGATGCAGATTGAATATGAGCGCAATTTTGATCGCTGTCATCCGACGGCCGACCGGGTTGTACGCCTGGATCGCGTCAGGGGTGCGGATGATAAATTCGCTCCTATTCTGTCAAGGGCTTTTGCTGATGCTGTCTTTCAGTCATCTCCGCATATCGAAAAGTCAACTTTGATTCTGACTACCTGGTATCCTTTTTACCTTAAGGTTGGCGAAGGGGAAAAACGGCGTGGATTTCAGGAAACATTCGGACTTTGTTATCCGGAGATTGTCGATGTATTCGACTTTACTATTCTTGAAGGTGATAAATATTGTTTGCGGAATCCGGATATGGCTATGATACCCGAGAGCTTGGCCAAGCGCATGTTTGATGATGCCTCTGCCATCGGACAGCATATCATCACTACCCATAATCTCGGGGAATCGACTAGTATGACGGTGGGAGCCGTCTATAAAGACTTTCCCAAGAACACCCAGTTGGAAAATTATATCTACTTGCCGCTTGATGATTTCGGAAAAGAAGATTGGCATACGCAATGTTTTATCGGTTATATGTTGCTCGATAAACCGGAATCGCGCCAAGCTGTAGAGGAAAACTTCAATCGTATATTCAACTTTAAGGAACATTATAACAATGAGGATATGCATATCAGTCTCGTGCCATTGACCGATATTTATTATCGGCCGACATCACTGAGCGACTATATTAAATCCGGCGATCCGTCGACCGTTCATCTGTTATTTCTGATCGCCTTGTTGGTTATCTTGGTTGCAGGTATTAATTTTACCAATTTCAGTACTTCGCTGGCTCCGATACGGATGAGAAGTATCAATACGCAAAAGGTGCTTGGCAGTTCTGTCAGCGAACTTCGTTTGGCTTTGGTGAGTGAGGCGGTATGTATCAGTATATTGGCTTGTTTATTAGCTTTTCTATTGGTTTATGTATTGAATGAGTTGCAATGGTTGTCGTTTGTTGAGGCAGATACATTATTGCGGAACCATATAGGGTTGATGGGTATCCTGCTGGTTGTTTCGGTTGGGATCGGTTTGGTTGCCGGGCTCTATCCGGCATGGTATATGACCTCTTTCTCGCTGGCGCTGGTGTTAAAAGGCAATTTCGGGCTTTCGAAAAGCGGACGCAGGATGCGCACGGTGTTGATCGGCTTCCAATATATCATCTCGATCGGGCTGATCATCGGTGCGATGTTCATACAGTTGCAGAACCGGCATATGCGCGAGTTCAACTTAGGGTTCGATAAGGACCAGATCGCCATTGTCGAGCTGAATCCGGAGATGGCCATGTTGCACAAAGATGCCTATTCGGCCAAATTAAAGGAATATCCAGAGATCGAGGATGTCGCTTTCTCGTCACTCTTGGTCGGAGGGAAGGATTCATACATGATGCAGTCAATGAAATATGGAGATAAAGAGTATTATACCTATATGCTCTCTGTTTCGTGGAACTTCCTGCGCGTGATGGGGATAGAGGTGACGGAAGGACGGGACTTTACGGAGGCGGATGCCAAGCGTGACACGGTAACGACATTCATCTATAACCGCTCCGCCCGCGAACGCATTCAGATGGAGGCGGGGCATGAGATTTCTGGCAGCATGAGAGGATATATTGCCGGATTTACGGATGATGTACGGGTTGTTTCTTTCCGGCTTGGGGGAGAGGAGGCAGATGTCGCCTTCATTGTCAACCATGATCCGAAGCCGGTGTCTTATATCCGCCTGCGGGCAGGGGCAAACGCCGAAGAGGCAGTCAATCATATCCATGAGGCGCTGGCATCGATCGACCCGGCTTATCCGGCCGATATCCGCTTTTACGATTCTGTGTTCGATCAGCTTTATCATAAGGAGCAATATCTAAAGAACATCATTTCCTTGTTCGGGCTTCTGGCAATTATTCTTTCCATCGTTGGCGTGTTCGGGCTTGTTTTCTTCGAAACGCAGTACCGGCGCAAGGAGATAGGTATCCGTAAGGTGTATGGTGCGTCGATCGGGGAGATCTTGGTGATGTTCAACCTGATTTACCTGCGTATTGTCTTGATATGCTTCGTGATTGCTGCACCGGTTGCTTGGTACGGAGTAAATAAGTGGTTGGAGAACTTCTCTTCACGTACACCTGTCTATTGGTGGACATTCCCATTGGCTTTTCTGATGATCGCTCTGGTTACGGCAGCGACTGTAACATTCCAGAACTGGCAGGCTGCGACGGAGAATCCGGTGGAGAGCATACATATAGAGTAGGATTAGGAATTTTGAATTATGGATATATGAATAATAGATTATGAAGACACTTGTACGTAATTTTCTCGGCATGTTCCGGCGTTTTCAGATGGCGATGTTCCTGAATGTTGCCGGGCTTTCGGTTGCTTTTGCTGCGTTTCTGATCCTGATGATGCAGGTACGGTATGATTACGGCTTCGACCGTTGTCATCCGAAGGCGGAAAGGATTTTTCTGGCTGAACTTTGTGACAGTGTCATGGCCGACGGGCGTGTGATCTATCCGGGGGCGTTCCCCGACGTGCTGATCGCCTCGTCTCCGCATATCGAGGCAGGGACGCTGATTACGCCTTACGATAAGCGCTACTACCTTACAATCGGTGAGGGGGGCGATCAGAAGGGGTTCCGTGAACGGGTCACGACTTGTCATCCCGATATTGTGAATATCTTCGGATTCACCTTTGTCGAGGGTGACGGCAGTTGTCTCGAGGACCCGGAGAAGGCGATCATCCCGGAGAGCCTGGCACGGCGGATGTTCGCCGGCGAACCGGCTGTCGGCCGACAGATCCATTCGCACGACTGGGTCTGGACCAAGACGGTAAAAAACATGACGGTAGGGGCCGTCTACCGCGATTTCCCTGAGAATACGCAACTAAGCAACAATATCTACATGGCGATCGACGCCTCTTTCCGCAAACCGACGGAGTGGGGCGGGTCGAACTGGCTGTGCTACCTGCTGCTCGACAGCCCGGAGTCTGCCGCCGCCGTGGAGGACAACTTTAACCGTACGTTCGACTACTCGCAGATCTGGGGGGCGGATCATTTACACTTGCGTCTGATTCCGCTCGAGGATATACATTATATGAATATGCAGGATGTGTGGGGCGCAAGCCCGCTGAAGACGCAAAGCCCGGATACGGTGCGCCTGCTTTTCTTTATCGGCTGGCTGATCCTGTTGATTGCGGCGGTCAATTATATGAATTTCAGTACGGCGTTGACGCCGATGCGCATCCGGAGTATCAATACACAGAAAGTGTTGGGAAGCCCTGCCGGGGCGCTCCGCCTTTCGCTATTAGTAGAGGCGGCGGGGATTTGCCTTGTTGCCTATGTCCTGGCGCTTGTCTGGATTTACCTGCTCAATAGGGGGCAGTTCCTCTCGTTTGTCGAGGCGGATATCAGTTTACTATCAAATCTTTCCGTCGTGACTGCGACGGGGGCGATTGCTTTGCTGGTAGGCGTGCTGGCGGGTGTCTATCCGGCTTATTACATTACGTCTTTCCCTCCGGCATTGGTGTTGAAGGGGAGTTTCGGGCTGTCGCCTGCCGGGAAGCGGCTGCGTACGGCATTGATCGGGTTGCAGTATGTCGTTTCTATCGCCCTGATTGTCGGAGCTTGCATCATCCAGTTGCAGAACTATTTCATGCGGCATTATAACTTAGGGTTCGACCGCGACCGGATTGTGATAGCGGAGCTGAGCAACGAGATGTCGGGCAAGCATCGCGATGCGTATGTCGACCAGTTAATGAAATATCCGGAGATCGAGAACGTTGCCTTCGCTTTCCAGAAGTTCGGAGGCGAGGATTCCTATTCCACGTATGAATTCTCCTGTAAGGAAGAAACGTTTAATGGCTTTCTGCTCAATGTCTCGCCATCCTTCCTCGATGTCATGGGCATCCGCCTGACGGAAGGGGATAATTTTAGCCGTACGGACGAGCGGGACAGCCTGAACCATTTCGTCTTCAACGAGACGGCACGCCGGGCGAACGACCTCCACCTCGGCGACCTGGTCGATATGGGCTGGGGGCCGGGCCGCATCGTAGGCTTTACCGACGATGTGCTGCTGACCTCGATGCGCGAGGAGAAAACCAATATGGCCTTCTTAGTCTCGACGCCGAAGGTGATGCAGCCGCTCAATTTCTCGTATATCCGGTTGCGTGCCGGGGCTGATGCCGAGAAAGTCGTCGGCTATATCCGTGAAGCTGCGGCCAATATAGATGCATCCTATCCGTTGGAGATCGAGTTCTACGACTCCCTGTACAACCAGCTCTATCATCGCGAGGAGTTTGTGAAGCAGATGGTGACGTGGTCCAGCGTGTTGGCGATCCTGATCTCGATAGTCGGTGTTTTCGGGCTGGTGATCTTCGAGACGCAGTACCGCCGGAAGGAGATCGGCATCCGTAAGGTGCACGGGGCGACGGTGGCGGATATACTGTTGATGTTTAACCGCAAATATTTCTATATCGTGGTCGTCTGCTTTATTTTAGCTACGCCTGTCGCCTATATGTTGGCTTCCGGTTGGCTGAAGACGTTTGTCTACCGGACGCCGGTCTACTGGTGGGTATTTGTCCTGGCCTTCGGCATCATCCTTTTAGTCACCCTCCTCACCGTTTCCTTCCAGAACTGGCGCACAGCCCGGGAGAACCCGGTGGAGAGCATACATGTGGAGTAGGGTTATATCTTCTTCTTTAGTGTGAAGAAGAAGGTCATTCCTTTGCCCAGGCCGCTCTTGGCGGAGATTTGTCCCTTGTGGAAGTTCACGCCGTTTTTGACGATGGAGAGGCCCAGCCCGGTCCCGCCAACCTTGCGGCTGCGGCCTTTGTCGACACGGTAGAAGCGTTCGAAGATACGGTTGATATGTTCTTCGGAGATGCCGACGCCGTTATCCGAGAAGCTGAAGTAATAGAACTTCGGATCTTCCTTGTAGCAATTCACCGTGATGTGGATGCCGTCGCCGGCGTATGCGATCGCGTTGTCGTAGAGGTTGCGGAAGATGGAGTAGAGCAGCGAGTAGTTGCCGTATATCGTCGGGTTGTCCGGCAGGATCGCTTCCGTCGTGATCTTCTTTTCCTCGATCTCCTTCGAGCATTCCTTCTCGATCTCGCCGATCAGTTTCGGGATGTTCACATCCGACAGCTCGAACATTTCGGAGGCTTCGTCCAGGCGGTTCAGCACGGATATGTCACGCAGCAGGCCTGTCAGGCGTGTGCTTTGCGAGTAGCAGCGTTCGAGGAAGAACTGACGCTTCTCGTCCGGCAGTGTCGGGTTGTTGATGATGGTTTCCAAATAGCCCTGGATGCTGCTGACGGGGGTCTTCAGCTCGTGCGCGACGTTTTGCGTCAACTGGCGTTTCATCCTGCTCTCTTCCTCCTGGCGCGAGATGTCGTTGATGGAAATCTCGTAGCTGTTGTCGAGGAACAGGATGCATTCGATCAGGAAAATCTTCCCGTTCTTGTCTATCGTGACCGATTCGCGCAAGACTTTCCGCTTGCGGTTTGTGTTGGGGATATTCTTGCTCAGGAAAAGGTGGATCGGTTCGAGTTCCGGTATGTCGATCGCATCTTCCGACTGCCGTATCTGGATGTCGGAGATCACGTTGGCAAACTGTACGTAGAGGATGTTGGACAATATCTCCCTGCCCTCCGCTGTGAACATGGCAAACCCTTCTTTGGCATACTGGAAGTGCTTGATCAGCTTCTCGCGCTCCATTGAAAGCTCGTTCTTGGCCTTCTGCTGGCGGTGGTAGAGGCTGACGATATTCTTGGAGATATCCCCCAACTCGTCGTTCGGGAATGTATATTCGTTTTCCGGTATCCGGTCTTTCTCCACATTCAAGGCGAAGTCGCGCAGCTTCGAGATCGTCCGCCCGATACTGAACGTGAAGCGGGAGAGGACGAAAAAGAATATCAGCGTCATGAGTGCCATGAAGTAGACGAAGTCCGTGTCGATTGTCAGGACGCGTTGCGTGTACGGGTCCCAGGGCAGGGCGGAGCGGTAGATGTATCCGCCTATATTCGTGGCCGTGTAGAAATAGCGTTTTCCCGTCGAGTTGGACGAGCGGATGGCAAACCCTTCGTTGTAAAGGCGTGCCTTGCGCACTTCGCTACGGTCGTTATGGTTGTTGAACTCTTCTGCCCCGCTGTTGTCGAACAGGACTTTCCCGTCGGGATTGATAATCGTGACGCGCAGGTCCTTTTGCGGGATCTCGCTGATAAACAGGTGGACAACCTTATTAATGTCTTCGGCCTGCTGCGTGCGGCGAAACAGTTGGTAGTTATAATTCCCCAGTACATTATTTAACTTCTCCTGTGCAAACTCCCGCTCCCTTTGATACTGGAACAACAGGAAACAAGCCGTAAACCCCAGGAACATGGCGAATATCGACCAGAAGAGCCGTTGGCTGAAAGGTATTCTGTTTTTTGTCCCCGATTCTATTTTAACCATCTTCGTACTCTTTGATTAGCCTTCAAAACAATAACCGAAACCGAGGCGGGTGACGATGTTCTTTCCGTACGGCCCGATCTTCTTACGCAACCGGGTGATGTTTACATCGATGGTACGGTCGAGCACGTAAACTTCGTCTTTCCATATCCGGGAAAGGATTTCCTCGCGCGAGAATACATTTCCTTTGTTCTCCAACAGTAGTCTTAGTATTTCGAATTCCTTCTTGGTGAGGGACACCTCCTGTCCGTCGACAGTCGCCTTGATGCGCTTTATGTCGAGCGAAAGTGTTTCGTATTCGAGACGCTCGTTTTCCTGCGGTTTCTCTTTATCGGTCGTGCGGCGCAGGACTGCTTTCACACGGGCTACGACCTGGCGGATCGAGAATGGTTTGGAGATGTAGTCGTCTGCTCCTAAGTTGAAGCCTGTCAGCATATCGTTTTCCGTATCTTTGGCAGTCAGGAAGATGATAGGGATGCCGGCCGTCTTCTCGTTTTTTTGCAGGATACTGGCCATCTTGAAGCCGGATATTTCACCCATCATGACGTCCAGCAGCAGCAATTGGTAAGAAGGGATATCCATCTTCAGGGCTTCTTCGGCACTGAAGGCGGTGTCTACTTCATATCCTTCTATTTCGAGATTGAACTTAAGGATCTCACACAAATCCTCTTCATCGTCCACCACAAGAATCTTTTGCATATCCATAACCGATGTGTCTTATTTATTACAAATATAATTTATTTCTGCAAAGGACGCAGTTCGGTATTTCGAAGGAATGAAATACATGTTACGTTTCTGTTACAAATGCCTCAAATTGCCACATCCTCCCATTTTCCGCCGATAAGTTCGCGGGTGGATTTGAATCCCGCCTTTTTCAGCAGTTCGAATGCTTCGGCGCGTCCGTCGTTCACCAGGTCGGGATAATGGCAGTCGGAGTTGACCATCACCGGGATACCCAGTTCGCACAGGCGGTGCAGGTAATCGTGATGCGGGTAAAGCTCTTGTTTCTTTTGCAGGTTTTTGGTGTTGACTTCTACCATCAGCCCTTTCTCGGCGATCAGGTGCAGGCAGTCGTCGAGCGGCTTTTGGTACCAGTCCGCCTCCAGGTCGAAGGCTTCATATTTCTGTCCGTTCATATAGATTTTATCCATGTGCCCGACAATGTCGATCCCGCCGGTCTCGATCATCTTCAGCGTAGAGTCGAAATAGCGGGCAACCAGTTTGCGGATATCCCCTTCATAATAGGTGTCGACCGAGTTCCGGTAGTCCCTGAAAGAACCGTCTATGCAAACCATGTTTTCTTCCGCAAGCGGAAGGGCTACCGGCAGGAAATGAATGGAACCGATGCGGTAGTCAAGCGGCAGGTTCCGGAAATAGGGGATAGAGGCATTATAGGTCTCATCTAAGAAGTCGATTTCCAACCCGACATATATTTCCAGTTGGTCGCCATACTTCTTTTTCAGCCGTTCGATCTCCATCAGATATTCAGGCATATCGTCTTTCGACATATTCCAGAACGTCTCGAACGGCAGTGGCGAATGGGAAGAAAAGCCGTAGGCACGAAATCCATGCGAGATGGCAAACTTAACGAAGTCCTCCGCCGTGCTCCGCCCGTCGCAAAAGGTACAATGACTATGATAGTTACTGAGTTGCATAATCTTTCTTGTCTGTTTTTATATAGGGTACTACAGGTTCGTTCAGAATGGCCGGTTCCGTTTCGATAATCTTATCGATATAGCTGGCCAATGCTTTCGGCTGTCGGCGCGTGTCCCATAGGGCTGCGATATTAACTGACTGGCTGCCGATTATATAGATCACTTTAACGTTTCTGTGTATAACAAGAGAATGCCATGCTTCCGGCCGGTGATTCAATAACGGTTCTAAAGGCCCCATACCGGGGAAATCACCAAGCTGATCAATTCTCTTCATCGTGGATGCGATGATGTTTTTGGCTGCACGATTTCCAAAACAGACTTCACAATAAAAACGAAGCCGGTCCAAATCATCGTTTGCCCCGGAAAACCATTTCACTTGTTTCATTACATTACTCGTCAAATGTTTTCATTATTCTCTTGAAGACTTCTTCGTGGTCCATGCCACCCCCTTCTCTCATCTCCTTTAACGTCTGGTCCAGTCTGGCATCCATTTCTTGCACGGAATAGCAGAGGCCATAATCTATATCCTCTTCTTCGTTTTCTACCTCTACATAGCTGAGTGTACGCAGATATTCGATAAGAGCTTTTGCTTCGGGACGGCTGTCGTCTATAGTTACGGTTGTTATCATATCTTTATGGTGTTTTTGTGATAGGGCAAAGATAGCTCTTTTCTTCAGAAGAGCAGTCGTTTTAAATGAAAAAGGCGAAGACAGTTTCCTGACTTCGCCCTTTGTCTTTTGAGAGGGGAAAAACTTACTTGATAACCTTCAGCTCTTTTCCCACTTTGATGAATGCGGCAATCGCCTTGTCCAGATGTTCTTTTTCGTGGCCGGCGGACAACTGTACGCGGATACGGGCCTGGTCTTTCGGTACTACCGGATAGTAGAAACCGGTTACATAGATACCCTCTTCCTGCATACGGGCAGCAAAGTCCTGAGACAGTTTAGCATCATACAGCATAACGGCGCAGATAGCCGATTGAGTCGGTTTGATGTCGAAACCGGCAGCCATCATCTGGTCGCGGAAGTAGCTGACGTTACCCATCAGTTTCGTATGCAAAGCATCGCTTTCCTTCAGCATCTTGAACATTTCCAAGCTGGCGCCGACGATAGCCGGAGCAACCGAGTTGGAGAACAGATAAGGACGTGAACGCTGGCGCAACATATCGATGATTTCTTTCTTTCCGGTCGTGAAACCGCCCATAGCGCCACCGAATGCCTTACCTAATGTGCCGGTGAAGATATCCACTTTTCCGTAGCAATCGAACTGTTCGGCAACGCCGTGTCCCGTCGGGCCGACAACACCGGCAGAGTGAGACTCGTCGACCATCACTAATGCGTCGTACTTCTCGGCTAATTCGCAAATCTTGTCCATCGGAGCGACATTTCCGTCCATCGAGAACACACCGTCCGTCGCGATGATGCGGTGGCGCTGTGCCTGGGCTTCCTGCAGGCAACGTTCCAGGTCTGCCATGTCGGCATTTGCATAGCGATAGCGTTTAGCCTTACACAGACGTACGCCGTCAATAATGGAAGCATGGTTCAATGCATCGGAGATGATAGCATCCTCTTCCGTGAACAACGGTTCGAACAATCCGCCGTTAGCGTCGAAGCAGGCAGCATACAAAATCGTATCTTCTGTCTTGAAGTAATCGGAGATAGCAGCCTCCAACTGTTTGTGCAAATCCTGTGTACCGCAGATGAAACGGACGGACGACATACCGTATCCGTGTGTGTCCATAGCCTCTTTAGCCGCTTTGATCAGACGTTGGTTGTCCGACAGGCCTAAATAGTTGTTTGCGCAGAAGTTCAACACGTCGCTTCCTGCGTTTACCTTGATGTCAGCCCGTTGGGGAGTAGTGATGATACGCTCGTTCTTATACAATCCGGCAGCTTTGATGTTTGCCAGCTCCTGTGTCAGGAATTCTTTCAGTTTACCGTACATAACGTTTGTTTTTTGTTAGTATTATTTTAATTGACAATTGTCGATATTCAATTAGGCAGAGGCAAAGGTCACACTTTTTTTGAATATATAGACTAAAAAAACATAAGAAATTCGTGTAGGAATGCATTTATTCTCTATACCTTTGCCTCGGAAAAAAACTTAAAAGAACATCAAACGCAATGAAGAATGTATTAGTTATTGGTTCTACCGGCCAGATCGGATCGGAACTGACCATGAAGTTGAGAAGTATCTACGGTGGTAACATTGTAGCAGGTTATATCCCCGGACAGGAACCGAAAGGCGAATTGCTGGAATCAGGGCCTTCTGCAATCGTGGACATTACGAACGAGCAGCAGATTGCCGAGACAGTGTCCAAATACAAGGTAGATACGATTTATAACCTGGCAGCCCTTCTGTCTGCCGTAGCAGAAGCGAAACCGCAGCTTGCCTGGAAGATCGGTATGGGCGGTTTGTTTAATGTATTGGAAGTAGCCCGCGAAATGCATTGTGCAGTGTTTACCCCGAGTTCGATCGGCGTATTCGGCAATAACACGCCGAAGGACAAAACTCCGCAGGACACGATCCGCAACCCGCGTACCATGTACGGCGTGACGAAAGTCTCCGGCGAGCTGTTGAGCGACTACTACAATATCCGTTTCGGTGTCGACACGCGTTCCGTACGCTTCCCCGGCCTGATCTCATACGTGACACCTCCGGGCGGCGGTACGACAGACTATGCAGTCGATATCTACTACTCGGCCGCTAAAGGCGAAAAGTTCGTATGCCCGATCAAGCAGGGTACATTTATGGATATGATGTACATGCCGGACGGCCTGCGCGCCGCTATCGAGATTATGGAAGCCGACTCTACGAAGTTCGTTCACCGCAACTCCTTCAACATCGCCTCCATGAGCTTCGACCCGGAAATCATCTTCAACAACATCAAGAAGTATATGCCGGAGTTCCAGATGGAATACGACGTAGACCCGTTGCGCCAGGCTATCGCCGAATCATGGCCGAACTCCCTGGACGACACTTGTGCACGCGAAGAATGGGGTTGGAAGCCTGAATACGACCTCGACTCCATGACGAAGGATATGTTGACTAAACTGAAAGAACGTTTCAGCAAGTAATCCTCCTCCCATAAGTAAAGCCCTGTAATGGCGACACTCTTAGTGTCACTATTACAGGGCTTTTCGTTACCGGCACGCCCCTTTTAGCGTGTCATTGCGACCTGTCCCCGCGCTCCGACGCGGGGCCGCAAAAGAACTTAATTTGTCTCGGTTATCAGGCGCTCGAGCGTGTCGATGAAGAGGATGGCTTTCGGATAGAGCTCAGTTACCTTCCTTTCGTCCATCATGATGTAATCGTCGTAATCGCCGGTTTGACGGTAGTCGAACAGGTTGGTGTAGAAACGTGATTGCTCCTTGTCGACCATTCCGGGCAGCACAAATTCCTTACAGAATGCGTTTCGGATGCCGGAATGGGTCTTGACACTGATACCGTGTTTCAACAGCAGGGCGGCGACGGCATAATAGCAGGCATAATACATGCGGCTGACGGCGGTGTTCCAGAAACCGTGTTCTAAGTGGACGGGTATTTCGGATAATGTAGCCTTTGCGTTTTGCAGGCGCAAGGTTACAAGGATGTGTCTTTCTTCGTCTGTCATAGCAGTACTCCTTCCCTCATTACGTTTTCATAAAAGGGGGTGACCAGCTTTCCCCAGAGCTTTTTGGAAAAGACGCGGGGACTGATCATTACACCTGTCTCTATTTCGATGTCATAAAGAGGATCGGTGATCTTCTCTTCTTCTTTTAGGCTTATCCGCTCCTTATCTACCAATATCAACAGGTCGATATCGCTATCCGGGAGGGCGTCGCCACGGGCTTCGCTGCCGTAAAGGATTGCTTGGGCTTCGGGGGCTACGCGGCGGAGGACTTCGCGGATGCGTTGTACGATTTCTGGACGGGTCATGACTGTAATGTATTATGTGTTATGCATTGCGAGAGACAAATATATGGAAAATATCTTTTCTTCTCTCTATTCTTCCTGTTATTTCATATCCCTGCCCCGCAGGTTCTCTTTTGCCGTCCGTTTCAGAGACTGTGTGAAAAAGCCCAAGAAGAAATTGTAAAAGAGTAATAGAATTCTTATCTTTAAGGGACAGAAAA
>NZ_QREV01000052.1 GCF_003363715.1 Parabacteroides acidifaciens | reverse complement strand
GATCTGTCATGAGACAAATGTAAGCATTGTAAGGAAAATGTAAAAGAACTACCCCCATGAAATATCGGGTGAGCCGAGGCTTATTGTATAAAACGCTTTTTTTACCTTCAGAAGAGGTCCGAAATCAAATAAATGTTAATCCACTTTTCAGCCGCCAAAAAGGGGCTTTTTCCTCTTTTCCGGAAGTTTTTTGCCGGGAAGTCAACCCTCATTTCATTTTCGCGGTACTTTATCGCCCTGAAGACGGTCGCCATACCCTATGAAGACGGTCATCATTCAAATGAAGACGGTCGCGAGAGCGATGAAGACGGTCGTCGTGGCGACAAGCTCCCGAAACTTCTTTTGAATATTTGAGATGCTGTCCGTCTCTGTCTCGAAATATTCGATTCTCCGGGAGTTAAGGTTTATCACTTTGACGACATTTCCGCCGTCCGGCAATCAAACTGCACACATTTCGGGACGGGCTCGGCACCTCATTCCGCCTGTTGTCAGCCGGGAAGGCTAAAACGCTGAAAAGAGTCAATCCAAAATGGATCAAGATTTCAGACGAAATAGAAAAACGGTCAAAATAGGGGTTATTGTAATTCATCAGGTTTACAAAGGATCACTTTTCTTATCATTGGCATATTGGCACATTATCTCATTGGCTCATTATTTTTGAAGAGAAAGCAACTGTCTGTGTGGTTAAAAGCAATTGTCTTCGTATTCAAAAGTAATTGTTTCTGTGGCTACAGACAATTGTTTTCTTTCCCGGATCTCATTATCGTAAAAAGAAGAAAAAAGGAACTGTATATATTTTATATTAATATATATGGTAGGAAAAAACCGCTTTTAGTTCAGGACATGGCTACGAACTTTGAACATCAATGTTTACATAAAACCGTTTTTCGTTCAGTATAGAAAAACGATATCGTATATCTCATTTTGCCTTATATGATCATATTTGGTATGATTACAAGGAAAGGCAATGCTTATTTTTGCAAATAGCTTTTTAGTAAGTATATTTGTATGCAATAAAAAAAGACATGATGAACGATAGACCGCTTATTCTGATAACAAATGATGATGGTGTTGAAGCTAAAGGGATAAAAGAGTTGACCGAATGTCTCCGGGATTTGGGAGACATCGTAGTGTTTGCTCCGGACGGACCCCGTTCGGGAATGGCAAGCGCTATTACTTCGCTCATACCTATCAAGTACACATTGATAAAGAAAGAAAAAGGGCTGACGGTTTACAGCTGCACGGGGACTCCGGTGGACTGCGTAAAGCTGGCGGTCAACGAAGTGCTGGACCGGAAGCCCGACCTGCTCGCCTCCGGTATCAATCATGGCGGCAACCATGCGATCTGTGTACACTATTCGGGTACGATGGGCGCAGCGGCGGAAGGATGCGTATTCGATGTTCCGTCTATGGGCGTATCGCTCCTGGACCACCGTCCGGATGCCGACTTTACGGAATGTTGCCGCCTGGGACGCATGTTGGCACGACGGGTCATAAAAGAGGGCCTGCCGCACGGTACTTATTTGAACCTGAACGTCCCCAACACTCCGAATGTGAAAGGTCTGAAAGTCTGCCGCCAAGCCGACGGCCGTTGGGTGAAGGAATTCAAACGTTCGGAAAACGCATCGGGCGAACCGGTATTCTGGCTCACCGGATCATTCGAAAATGCGAAACCGATCCACCCCGACAACGACACGCTGGCATTGGATAGCGATTACGCTTCGCTTGTCCCTTGCAAGATAGACGTGACGGACTATGATTTTTTAGCTTTGCTAAAAAATCAATGGACAATGGACAATTGACAATGGACAATTATTTTGTCGCAACCTGCCAATTGTCAATTGTCAATTATCAATTGTCAATTAAAACTATATGAAATATTTTTTGATCGCTGGAGAAGCTTCCGGAGATTTGCATGCATCGAATCTGATGGCGGCATTGAAGGAACAGGATGCGGAAGCGGATTTCCGTTTCCTGGGAGGCGACCTGATGCAGGCTGTCGGAGGCACGTTGGTGAAACATTACAGGGAGATGGCTTTCATGGGCTTTATCCCCGTACTGCTCAATCTGCGTACGATCCTCCGCAATATGAAAGCCTGCCAGGAGGAAATCCGGAGTTACAAGCCGGATGTGGTGATCCTGATCGACTACCCGGGCTTCAACCTGAAGATTGCGAAGTTCGTAAAGACGCAATTGGGACTGCCCGTCTATTATTATATCTCACCTAAAATATGGGCCTGGAAGCAATACCGCATCAAGGATTTCCGGCGCTATGTGGACCGGATGTTCTGTATCCTGCCCTTTGAAGTGGAATTCTTCCGCAAACTCGATTATCCGGTGGATTACGTCGGCAATCCGTCTGTCGACTCTGTGGCCTATTATAAGGAAGAGCAGGCAGCGCAACCCGACACGTTCCGCATGGACGAACTGCTCGACGAACGCCCCATATTGGCATTGCTGGCCGGTAGCCGCCGCCAGGAAATTAAAGAAAACCTCCCGACCATGCTGGAAGTGGCAGCCGCCTATCCCACACACCAGCCGGTAATAGCCGGCGCTCCCGGCCTGGAACCGGAGTTTTACAAGCAATATATAGGAGAGGCAAACGTCCGCATCGTTTTTGGCAAGACCTATCCCCTTTTGCAGCATAGCGACGCGGCACTGGTCACCTCCGGAACGGCAACGCTCGAAACCGCCCTCTTCCGTGTTCCGCAAGCCGTCTGCTATTATGTTCCGGCCGGCCGTCTGGCAAGTTTCATTTTCCGGAATTTCTTCCACACGAAATACATCTCGCTGGTCAACCTGATTGCAGGCCGCGAAGTGGTGCAGGAACTTTTCGGAGCCCGCTTCTCGCGCCGGCAGATAGACGAAGAACTGGGACGCATCCTAAACGACAGCACCTATCGCGACCATATGCTCGAAGGCTACGACGAGATTATCCGGCTGCTCGGCAAACCCGGCGCATCCCGGCGGACAGCAACACTTATCTATCAATCACTGAAGCATTAACATCTTTTATAAACCATCTTTGCAGCATTTCACGATCATCCGGCATCTTCCTCTATAGAAACAAAAAATAATAATAATTTAGATGATACATGCTATGAAGACGTTGAAGACATTTATGCTTCTGTTTGGAATCCTGTTAGGTTCAACCACTTTTTATTCCTGTCTGGATACTGATGACAGCTACAGTGAATTTTGGAAAGATAAAAAACAGGCTATTGTAACGGTTAAGCCTTTAACCGACAATACCTACTACATGCAGTTGAACGACAGTATTACGTTGTTCCCGACCAACTCGTATGTACCCGAAAACTTAAAGGAAATACGTGCATATGTTATTCTTAGAGAATCTGACAAGGTCGTTTCGGATTATGACAAAGCTGTCGAGGTGATACGGATGGATACGCTCCTGACAAAAGAAATCGCCCCCGATTTAGGTGCGGAAAACGACTCTTACTACGGGACCGATATGCTCGCATTAAGCGGCGCCAGCAATTGGTTTCCGGGCGGTGCTTGGATTGAAGACGGATACGTAACGTTCGATTTCCTGGTCAATAAAGGAGAGAAGCATTTCCTCAACCTCGTACAAACAAACAGCGCCGACCCGTACGAACTGGAATTCCGTCATCGTGCCGAAAATGGTGACTATACGTATCAGCCACTCCCAGGCTTGGTTTCGTTCAAGCTGGATAAGTTGCCGAGCACGGAAGGGAAGACTGTCAAGTTAAAGATAAAATATAAATCCTTCGCAATAAACGATTATAGAACAATCGAATTGGATTACAAATCAAAGGAATAACCTTCCCACATAACTTTTATTTTTATCATTTAGTTCAGGGAGAGAGGCGTCGGGATGATGCCTTTCTTTTTTTTTCTTATTTTTGAGCTATCGGTATGCAACGGTTGTCGCCTGTCTCTCGTTTATATATATGAAAATGGAAGAAACAAATGCACATCTGATCGAGGGGTGCCGGAAAGGAAACCGGACAGCGCAGCTCACCCTGTACAAGCAATTCGCACAGCGATTATACGTCGCCTGCCTGCGTATTGTAGGGAACGCGCCCGAGGCGGAAGAAGCCATGCAGGATGCTTTCCTGAAGATCTTCACCCGCTTGGACCAATATCATGACGGGCAATGTTTCGAAGCATGGATGCACCGGATAGCCGTCCATACAGCCATTGATTACGTAAGACGGCAGACACCCGACTGGGTGGAACTCTCCGACAATTATGCCGAACCCGATAACGACGGGCCGGATGAAGAGGAGCTCCAATACTCGGTCGCCCAGGTCAAGGAGGCCTGTAAGAAACTGCCCGCCGGCTACCGCGTAATCCTCTCGCTCTACCTCTTTGAGGGATATGACATGGAAGAAATAGCCTCCATCCTGAAGATCCAGCCGCCAAGCGTACGCAGCCAGTATCTCAGGGCAAAGCGCAAATTGTTGGACATTATAGCAGCAAATTAAGAAAATGGATAAATTAAAGAATTTCATAGACACGAACCGGGAAGCTTTTGAGGACGACCTGTTACCAGAGGGCCACTTCGAACGCTTCGAACAGAAGCTTGCTGCGCCGCGCAAAAGCCGGGCCACACTATACAGCCTTTGTGCTTTTGCGGCAGCAGCCTGCATCGCTTTGTTGTTCCTCTTCAAAATGCCGGGCGGCACACCGCTTCCGCAGCAGAAGCCGGTAGCTTCGCAGCCGCACAAATGCCAGATGAAGGAGGAAATCGAGGAACTCCGGCTCTACTACAATATGCAGATGAACGAAATCATCTCGCAGATGCAGGCGATGTACAAGCAACAGCGCATCCCCGGCTCGGAAGAGCTGCTGAAAGAGACGAAACGGGTCCTGACGGACAATTATATGTTCGAAGAGACGGTTCTCCCCACGCTGCCTTGCTCCAACGACGCCCTGTACGCCATGAACCAGCACTACAGCACGAGCTTAGAAAGCCTCAACATCATGCTGGAACAGATGGAGAAAATGGAAACGAATAAAAAAGTAAATCAGAAATAAACAATCAAAATGAAAGCAATTCACCAACAATCAGCCATCGGCAAACAGGCGGTCATCCGTCCTTGCCTCCTTATGCTTCTCATCTTGTTCTGTGCGCTTCCCGGTTGGGCAAGCAAACAGGAAAGCATCAAGAAGAAAGAATATAACAAGAGTTTCAATGTCGGCAAAAACGACCTTCTGCAAGTGGACAACCGCTTCGGCAACATCACCATCACGCACTGGAACAAAAACGAAGTCTCCATCCGCGTCGCAATCGAAGCCAAGGCACGCAATGAGGACAGGGCGCAAGCAGCCCTCGACCGCATCAGCATCCGGATGGAAAAGATGGGAAACACGGTTTCGGCTGTTACGACGCTGAGATCGCAGAACGGGAATAATAACTCCAACGAATCGTTCACCATCAACTACTATATCAATATGCCGGCAGAACTGACATGCGATCTGACGCAGAAATACGGTAATATCTATATGCCGGAAAACAACAAGGGGAAATGCGACCTCCATGCCAAATACGGCAACATCAACGGTGGCAACTTCACAGGCCCGCTGAATATAGAAGTGCAATATGGTAACCTGGATATCGCAAACGTCGATAATGCAACGTTAGATCTGGCCTATTGCGGCAAAGCGAACCTCCAAAACGCCTCCCAGTTGAATGTCGACAGCAAATATTCCAACCTCAACCTCGGAAATGTCCAGAAGATGAACATTGAGGCCAAATACGGCAAGATTCTAATGGGCAGGCTTAACAGCGGCTATCTGGAACTGAAATACGGCGAATGCAGGATGGAAGAATTGAAGCAAAGCATCACGGTTGATGAGCTAAGCTACAGCACGCTGACCATCAAAGACCTTGCTTCCAACTTCGAAAAGATAGATGTAGATGCCCGCTACGGAAACCTGAATATTTATACCGACGTAAACGCATCTTTCCGCGTTGTCGCCAATAATATGAAATATGGCAATTGCAGCATCAAAGGCGGTTTCAATGTACAATCCCGCCGCGTAGAAGAAAATTCTTCAAGCGACTTCGACAGCCGCAGCGAACAGAAGAACAAGAACAACTACGTCCTCGATGTCAACAACGGCAAGAATGGCCGTATCAATTTCGAGGGCAACAGCTACAGTAATATCAAGGTGATGGCGAAATAATTTTATTAATGAGATTGTGCCAAGTTTTATAGACCTGACACAATCTCATCTATTAATCATTCTCTTCATCCAATTTCAAGTGTTTTTTTGAATTAAGAGGAGTTACTACAGCCTTGCCAGTTTCAGTTTCCAGTTTTATTCGTGCTTCTTTAGCAATGCTTCCACCTCGACGAGCGACATCTTCATGCTCTGCAAAAGTTTCCGGGTCCGTCACAACTGATATTTCTTTTGTAGATAACTCTGCAAGCATATTCAGGACAAGCTCTTTATTTGTCATATTATCTCTTAAGTTTTCCTTCTTTAGACCTTTAAACAACTTATATTCCTTTGCCGTCTTGCCAGCCCATGTCTGATAGATAATATCTGTAAGTGTCGCAAACTGAATACCATCCTGCAAGCCACACCGTTTCCATTCGTCAGTTAGCTCCTTCCTGATTTCTATACTTTTTAAACGTTGATTAATCCAGTTGTCCGAATAGCCCAAACGTTTATAGTCAGCCATAGCTTGGTTAATAGATAATTCCGGATCCTGTAATTGATCCAAGCGTTCTTTTGCAACCTGTGCAATCCACAATTTAAAGGGTTCGGCTTTTGGGGAAGGAACCGATTGAATCAAACGAAAAAGTTGTTCTGTTGTAGCAACATCTGTCAATCTCATCTTCCCGTCAGGAGCTGGCATTTTCAACTGGCTACAATTTGTAGCCGTTTGATTACCTTCTTTCACCAGTCTTGTTTTCAAGACACTCCAATACTTACGTGGATTAGGGCTATCGGTTAATACAGCTATTACATCAATCACAGAGAAGTACCATTCTTCTGTTTCATTGTCCCATACTGCACGGACTTTCTTTTCTTCGAAAAGTTTAATAGCATTTTGTTGAGTCATATATTTATTTGCTTTGGTAATTCTGTAAAGATACAAAAATCCCCGGCATCCAAACGGATACCGGGGATTTTCTATTTGATCAAAGAAACGGCTGATTAGTCGAGTTCTTTAATTGTCATGTTACGATACCAAACGTCGTCGCCATGATCCTGCAGACCAATGAAACCTTCTTTGTTTTCACCACCGCAGTTCAGCAACAGTTCGTATGCCAACGGCCATTTGTCTTTGCTAAACTTGCTCTTATCCAGCATTTCTTTCCACTGCTGTGTCCACAAGTGGTATTCAACAACCGGTTCGTCGTTCTGATAGTGAACAACTGTACCTTTGTAGCACATGATCTTACCTTTGTTCCACTGACCGAACGGTTTAGAGTTCTGTGGCTTAGCCGGGATCATGTCATACAATGAAGCAGACTGACGGTTACCGTCCTTACCTAACTTGGCATCCGGATGGTTTTCATTGTCGAGTACCTGATATTCAGGAGCAGAGATGTAAGATTTCTGACCTTCTACTTCTTGGATCATATACAAAACACCAGAGTTAGAACCTTTACCCACTTTCCATTCAAATTCAAATTCATAGTTTTTGAACTTGTGAGCAAAAATCAGATCGCCACCATCTTTAGCACCAGCTTCACCGGCACCGGAACCTTTGATATGGATTGTTCCGTCTACAACTTCCCAAGCATCAGGAACATCTGCGCGGTCATAACCTCTCCAACCATTGAATGTCTTTCCGTCAAAGAGAGAAATTTTTCCATCTTTGTCTTTCGGGAAAGTAGACAGGTCAACTGTCGGCAGTTCGTCCATGATTCTGTATTCAGGAACGGCTGCTTCTGTTGTTGCCTCTTCTGCTGGAGCGGCAGCTTCTTCTGTTTTTTTACCGCCACAAGATGTGAAATAACACATCATCACTGCGGCACTTGCTAATAATACTGACTTTTTCATTCTATTTTATCTGTTTAAAACAATTATCACGGCATAGCAGGCAAGTTCCAGCCTTCACGATAGTTATGCTTGATCAATTCTTCAGCGAATTGTTTAGCAGGAACCGGATCAGTCCAGATCTTGTTAAATTTCGGGTCACCGTCGACGATCTTGAAGTCGTCTTTCTTAATGATCTTAATTACTTCGTCGTCCTTGATATTGGTGAACTTCATGTTAGGACCATCCCACAGCAGCTCTTTGTTCAGTGTCTGCAAACGGATTGCCAATACACCCATAACCACCATTTCGTTCATCGGGCCTGACATTGAGAAATCGGACTTAGTCATTACGCGGCTGCTCGGGCTTTCTTTACAAGCGCGGATCCAGTCTTGTTCGTGACCGCCACCCATAGCGTTTTCTACGCGACGGCAAACTTTCGGAGCGTTAGGCACACGACCTGACAACAACCAAGGTTTCTGTCCATAGCAACCGCAGATCAGCGTGTCTTTCGTACCGTGGAAGATACACAAGCCACCACCCGGGCCCATCAGTTCCATACCATCAGGGAATCCTTCCGGACGATCCGGCATCATACCGCCATCATACCAATGCACTTCAACTTCCGGCAGACCCACCTTCGGCATATTGTCACGAGCCGGGAATACCATTTTTACGTGCTGTGCGTTAGGAGCGCAGTCAGCCAGCAACAGAGTAGAAGAACCCTGTACTTTGATAGGATAACCTAAATTCAGGGAAGTAAATACCGGCTGCATGATGTGGCAAGCCATATCACCCAAAGCACCTGTACCATAATCCCACCATCCGCGCCAGTTCCAGGGATGATATATTTTATTGTAAGGACGAACCTTTGCAGGACCCGTAAACAAATCCCAGTTCAGGGTAGAAGGAATCTTATCAGCCTTTTCAGGAGCGTTCAAGCCCTGCGGCCAGATAGGACGGTTAGTAGCACATTCCACTTTCGTTACTTCACCGATTTCACCGTTCCAGATCCATTCACAAACCAAATCAGTATCTGTTGCAGAAGAACCCTGGTTACCCATCTGAGTTGCTACATTGTACTTTTTAGCCAATTTAGTCAGCAAACGGGATTCGTAAACCGAGTGGGTCAACGGTTTCTGGGTATAAACGTGTTTACCCATTGTCAATGCATCAGCAGTGATAATGGCGTGTGTATGGTCGGCTGTAGCCACCAATACAGCGTCAAAAGACTTACCCATTTCGTCATACATCTTGCGATAGTCCCAATACTTCTTAGCATTCGGATGACGATCGAATACCGGTTTGGCATATCTCCAGTCAATATCGCAAAGAGCTACGATATTTTCTGTTTTTTCCATGTTCTTGAGGTTGGCATTACCCATACCACCAATACCGACAGCTGCAATATTCAACTTGTCAGTCGGAGCTACATATCCATGAGATTTACCAAGAACGGAACCTGGCACGATAGAGAACGCTGCGGCAGCAACGGCTCCTCTTTGAAGAAAAGATCTTCTTGAAATGTTCGACATAGTAATAATTTTTTATAGATTAGCACTTAATTATAATATTCGATGTGATTTCTCGTCATATAAAAACACAAACTGACGCAAATATAGCCAATGCGAAAATAACGGCAAGTCTTCCTTCGGGCTTTCTTTATCAAAATAGTTTTTTTTAACAGTGATTATAGACAATATCTATTTTTTCATAAATAATATCTATGCTTTTAGGGGAAACCGAATTAACGCATTGCCTATATTTGTAGATAGAGAAAACTAATTCACTTGATTTTCTGTTATTAAGATACGATACCAACATGGAAAAAGAACCAATACACATACGAATTTATCATTTTTACCTGGAAGGATTCCGCGAAATGAAACTGGGTAAAACGTTGTGGCTAATCATATTGGTCAAGCTCTTCATCATGTTTTTTATCTTAAAACTGTTTTTCTTTCCTAATTATTTAGGGAAGTTTGAAGGAGATTCCGCAAAGGAAGAGCACGTTTCAGGTGAATTGATCAACAGGGCAATTACTCCTTAAATTATAATAATCATGATCGCAAGCATTGACACTTCATTGATTGACTGGTCGAGGGCGCAATTCGCTCTCACCGCCATGTATCACTGGCTTTTCGTCCCCCTGACTCTGGGGCTCGGCGTTATACAGGCCATCATGGAGACCATCTACTACAAGACAGGTAACGAATTTTGGAAAAAGACAGCGCAGTTCTGGATGAAGCTGTTCGGTATTAACTTTGCCATCGGTGTGGCCACCGGGCTTATCCTCGAATTTGAGTTCGGGACCAACTGGTCTAATTACAGTTGGTTCGTTGGGGACATCTTCGGCGCCCCGTTAGCTATAGAAGGAATCCTGGCTTTCTTTATGGAAGCAACGTTCATAGCCGTTATGTTTTTCGGCTGGGACAAGGTCAGCAAACGTTTCCACCTGGCTTCGACATGGCTGACGATCATAGGAGCAACCCTTTCCGCACTCTGGATTCTGATTGCCAACGCCTGGATGCAGCATCCGGCAGGCATGCAGTTTAACCCGGATACCGTTCGCAACGAGATGTTCGACTTCTGGGCGGTTGCCTTATCACCCGTCGCCATCAATAAATTCTTCCACACCGTACTCTCCGGTTGGGTTGTGGGAGCCGTATTCGTAATCGGTATCAGCAGTTGGTACCTGTTGAAGAACCGGGATAAACAATTCTCACTCGAAAGCATCAAAGTCGGTGCCATCTTCGGCCTCGTAGCCTCTATCCTTATTATATGGACAGGCGACGGCTCGGCCTACCAGGTAGCCCAGAAACAACCGATGAAGCTTGCTGCAATGGAAGGGCTCTACGAAGGCGGCAACGGCATGGGACTGGTTGCTATCGGCATGCTGAACCCCGACAAGACAAGCTATAAGGACAACGAAAATCCGTTCATCTTCGATCTAAAGTTTCCTAAACTCCTATCCTTTCTTGCCGAGCGCAAAGCGGACGCCTACGTACCGGGTATCGTCAACCTGATCGAAGGCGGCTATACGACAAACAAAGGAACGACAGCCCTCTCTGCCGCCGAAAAGATCGAAAAAGGACAGATTGCCATCCAGGCACTTGCCGATTATCGCAAGGCCGTGAAAGACAAAGACCAGGTTGCCGCGAAGCAAGCCCGTACGCTGCTGGACGATAATTTCGCCTACTTCGGATACGGATATATCAAAGATCCGGCCGACCTGGTTCCGCACGTAGGACTCACATTCTATTCATTCCGCGTCATGGTAATCCTGGGCGGATATTTCATTCTCTTATTTATCATTGCCCTGATATGGAGCAAGAAAGACAAGTTTGCCGATGCCCGCTGGCTACAATGGGCAAGCCTGTGGACCATCCCTCTGGCCTACATAGCCGGGCAAGCCGGCTGGATCGTAGCCGAAGTGGGACGCCAACCCTGGGCCATCCAGGACATCCTGCCGACCAGCGCATCCGTCTCCAAACTGGCCACCTCGTCGGTACAGACTACTTTCTTCCTCTTCCTCCTTCTCTTCACCGTCCTGCTGATTGCTGAGATCGGCATTATGGTGAAAGCGATTAAGAAAGGACCTTCAGTAAAATAAGAATTATGAATTAAAAATTAAAAGAGCGCTATGGATAGTACATATATATTATTACAGCATTACTGGTGGTTCCTCGTTTCCCTGTTAGGAGCACTATTGGTTTTCCTGCTTTTCGTACAAGGCGGACAGTCTTTGCTTTTCACCATCGGCAAGACGGAATTGCAGCAAAAGATGTTATTGAACTCGACCGGGCGTAAATGGGAATTTACCTTTACGACACTGGTCACTTTCGGAGGTGCGTTCTTCGCCTCTTTCCCTTTATTCTATTCGACCAGCTTCGGTGGCGCCTACTGGGTATGGATGCTGATTCTCGCTTGTTTCGTCCTGCAGGCCGTGTCGTACGAATACCAGTCGAAAAAGGGAAACCTGTTAGGTAAAAAGACCTACCAGGTATTCTTGTTGCTCAACGGCATTCTGGGCCCGATCCTGCTCGGGACAGCTGTCGGGACGTTCTTCAACGGAGCGGAGTTTATCGTCAATAAAGGACAACTGACCGATGTCGCCATGCCGGTGATTTCCACCTGGGCGAACCCCTGGCACGGGCTTGAAGCGGCCTTTGTGTTCTGGAACGTATGCCTTGGATTGGCCGTGTTCTTCCTGGCACGTATCCAGGCGTTGCTTTACTTTATTAATAATATAGACGATGCAGAGATTACGGTAAGATGCCGCAAACATCTGGTGATAGAGACGGCACTGTTCCTCGTATTCTTCCTCACCTTCCTCGTGCACCTGCTTTTTGCGGATGGTTTTGCAGTCAATCCGGAGACAAAAGAGGTGTTCATGCAACCGTATAAATACTTCACCAACCTGATTGAGATGCCTGCCGTAACGGTGATACTGCTGGTCGGTGTCGTAGGTGTTCTCTATGGCATTATCCGTACAATTTTGCCGGGGACATGGAAAAAGGGAATCTGGTACTGCGGGACAGGTACGGTGCTGACCGTGTTAGCCTTGCTGCTTTGCGCCGGTTGGAACAATACGGCTTATTATCCGTCCATTGCCGACCTGCAAAGTTCGCTGACGATCGAGAATAGCTGTTCCAGCCCGTTCACGCTGAAGGTAATGAGTTACGTCTCTATCCTCGTGCCGTTCGTCCTGGCGTATATATTTTATGCCTGGCGTGCACTCGACCTGCGGAAAATTAATGAAAAGGAAATGGAGAGTGATAAGGGACATACTTATTAGCAACCCCTTATAAAACAAAGGAAACGGCGAAGCTCACGCTTGGCCGTTTCTACATTTAACCGTTTTAAACAAAAAGAAAAAGTTAGTTAAGGCTTAGATGAAAATATCTTAAGTCTTTTCTACTGACTCTAAATAGCTTCCATTCGAGGACAGCAAACAAATATATAGAATACCTGCCATCCTCGGAACAATCTTCCCGCATTTTTTGTTATTTTTCACAGAACGCCAATGCTTTTGTATTATCTTTGCAATGAAATATTCCGATGAAACCTCATGGCAGATTTTAGCATAAATATATTGGGATGCGGCTCAGCGTTACCTACCACGCGGCATCTGGCAACTTCTCAGGTAGTAGATTTACGAGATAAATTATATATGATTGATTGTGGGGAAGGTACACAGGTGCAGATGCGTAATATGCGTGTCCGCTTCGGCCGTCTCGCCCATATTTTCATCTCCCATCTGCACGGCGACCATTGCTTCGGCTTGCCCGGGCTGATCTCTACGCTCGGTATGTTAGGACGTACCGGCGAACTGGTCGTACACGGTCCGAAGGAGGTGGAGACCTACCTCCGTCCGGTGATGGATTTGTTCTGCCGGGGCATGGAGTTCGACGTCCGTTTCAACACCGTAGACACCCGCAGCCATTCGTTAGTGATGGAAGACCGCTCATTGTCGGTCTGGTCTATTCCCCTGAAACACCGTATCCCCACCTGCGGTTACCTCTTTGCCGAAAAGCCGAAGGAGGCGCATATCATCCGCGAGATGACGGATTTCTACCAAGTTCCCGTCCGCTGCATGAAAGACATCAAGCAGGGACAGGATTACGTCACTCCCGAAGGCGAAGTCATCCCCAACGCCCGCCTGACACGTCCGGCAGCAACACCTAAGCGGTATGCGTTCTGCTCGGATACAGCCTACAACCGTTCCATCATCCCTATCATCGAAGGTGTCGACCTGCTCTATCACGAAGCGACCTTTGCCGAGTGCGATCTGGCACGCGCCAAAGAAACCTTCCACTCCACCGCCCGCCAAGCAGCCGAGATAGCCCGCGATGCCCAGGTGAAACGCCTCGTCATCGGCCACTACTCCGCCCGCTACGACGACCTCACCGACCTCCACCGCGAAGCCGAAGCTGTCTTCCCCGGCACGATCTTGGGGAATGAGGGGATGGTGATACCGGTGTGAGATGAATTATGAATTATGAATTAAAAAATAAGGAGGGAAGGGGGAGTATTCCGGGATTATTGTATCTTTGTGAGGATATCAATACATAAAAAAGAAAGAGAGGATATAATCATGACAGCTATGGAATTAGAACTTAAAAAGAGCAAACTGCAAAAAGCAATCAGTATGCTCGACTCAGAAGAGGATGTAAACCGGGTGGAAAAATATCTACATCGCATGGTTCGCCGCGAGCAACCACCTTGCCAATATACGATCGAAGAACTTAAAAAGCATCTGGAAGAGGCGGAAGAAGACTTTAGGATGGGAAGGTATTATACAAGTGACGAATTAAGAAAAAAACACCCATTATGCAAATGACCATCAAATGGAGTAAATCTGCCAAAAAAGACCTTGACAATATTTACGATTTTTATTCCAATCATAGCGAAATGCTCGCGACCAAGATCTATAACAGCTTGATTGATGATGCAGATCGGCTTCTTCAATTTCCATTTATGGCTCCTAAAGAGCTTCTGCTAACGGATGAAGCCAAAGAATATCGTTCATTAATATCCAACAAGCATTATAAAATCATCTATTATGTAAAAAGAAGCACCATACGGATTGCCGCCGTCTGGGACTGTCGGCAAAATACAAAACGGCTGAAAAAGCTATTTAATCATTAATATTTCAGATGCTTCATTATTATCCAAAAAATATTCCTACATTTGTACGAAATTAGGGTTTGGAATATGAAAGTACTATTTTCAATCATTCTATTGCTGGCTGTATGGGCCGGTTGTCCGCTTGAGGTGATGGCACAGCAGGCGAATACAACTGTGTCTACGACCACCACTACTACAGCCGCCAAAGAGAAGGATAAAGACCCGGACTCCATAGAGATAAGCGCCTACGACAACAAGATCGTGGTAGAGAATGCGCCAGCCGGCAGCAAGCTCGAGATCTACAGCGTGGTAGGCATCCGTGTGAAAGAGATTCCGATGAAGCAGCCCTCCGGCGAATACGCCGTAGATATTGCCAAAGGGTACTACATCGTCCGTATCGGCGATACTGTCCGCAAGATATCCATCCGCTAATCTTCCTTTTTCAGGTTCAACAAAAAGCCCAACAGACCCATTATAAATTCAAGGATTCGTCTAAGTTTGTTCTTTTGTCTAAAACTCACAGATAAATTATTTACAGCTCACTTTTGGCAAATAGTGAATCAATAACGGATAACCCCGGTCCTCTATTGCATGTTACGGCTGTATTCCTTTTATGTCACAACTGTCTTCTTTCTATGTTACAGTTGGATTTCTTTTGTTTCACGGCTGTAACATGAATAGCGGGTAGGTATGGAAGGAGCACACATTCCGCGTCGTTCATTCTATCTGCCGGGTTATTCATTCCTTTACGGCACTATAAACCCATGAAGTACTGCAATACCATTTCGCAGACGATCTTGACGAGTCAGGACCTTCACGCTTACTTATACAGATACAGTTGTAAGAATGGGGATGTGTCAAAAGTCCTATTTATAGCGTCTGCGTCCTGGCGGGCTTGCCCCGCCATTTCATTCTAATCACTGTAAATCAGCCCAGAATGAGGTTACGGGGCAAGCCCGCAATGACACGCTAAAGCGTTAGAACTTACTTTTGACACATCCCCACGAAACACTATAAAACGACAAAGCCCCGGAAGTGTTACCATCTTTCGGGGCTTGTCTTTTGTGGGCTTTCACTCTTCACAGGGCTACTGGCCACATTGAACTTTTTAAATTCAATATACTTTAGTATTATTAATATTAAATCTGACCGCTTGTTCGCCTGTCGCAGGGTAATTGGTGTTGATCGAGACGGACAGCCGTCCGTCTCTACAAACCCGCGCGATCGAATTATTTGATTATAATTTCATTCTTATTTTACGATTGCTTTTACAGCTTCTTCGCCTTCGACAGCAACTACGACTACACCAGCAGGAGCAGCGATTGTTGCGTTGTCAGAAGTGATGACAGTGTTAGCAACTGTCTGGCCAAGGATGTTGCTTACAACAACTTTCTTGCCCTGAGCACCAACGATCTGAATAGCACCCTTAGTTGCCATTACCTTGATTGAAGAAGCAGATGTTTCAATGTTTTCATTTGATACGTTGAAACCGTTTTCATCTTTCAAAGTATAGAATGCTGCATTAGAAGTCGCTACAACAAAACCGTTCAGATATGTGATATACAATCCTGTTGCAGGGTTGTAGATAGCATATTCTTCTTTGTTATCCATATTTACACGGAATGCAAACAAAGCTTTGTTATCGTAGTTCAACCACTGATACTGCATTTGTTCTACTGTTGCATCTTCATCGATATCGCCAGCTTTCAGAGTATCGGCTTCAACCGGGTTTACACGGTTCACGATCAACGTATCATTGATGTGTTTAGCATCGATCATCTGAAGTTTAGCGTATGTTTCATAGTTATAAGTATAGCCATATTTCAGGTCATTTGCTCTTGAGATATTCAAAGAGTCATTCATCATGAACAGGAACTTACCAGATACTGTATCATTTACCAGCGGAGCCGGGCAAACATGGCCTGCACCATTATCATGGATATGAGAAACAGGTACTGAATCACCGCGAACAGCATCATAAGTAATGTAATACAACGGCATTGTGTTACCCGGACGGTTTACATAAGCAGTATCCAACTTGAAGTCGAATGCCTTGCTTTCATATTCAGCGCCACCGGCTTTCAGTTCTGCAGCCACACCTTCATACAGGAAGTCGTCGTCACCCTTAGCAATCTTCCAACCCAGGTTTTCAACAGAGTTGAAGTTCACTTTAACCAGAGTAGTATCCGTATTGCCCAATACTTCAGCAAAGATACGGTTAGCCGGTTCTGTCAGTTCGAATGCATGACGCAGGTCGCTATCCAATGCTACGCGTACTGCATTACCGTTTTCGCTATCGATAGCCAGTTTTTCCCAACCATAACCATATAATAATGTCGTGAAAGGAACCAGAGCAACATTTCCACCTGCAAGTTTTGTTATAACGAAACGATCATCATAATACGGTTGACCTTCTTCAGCATTAGCTTCATTATATTGTTTATTCGTGAAGCGATATACTTTCTTATCTGAATCGTACGCCAAGAAGTAACGTCCGATCTTAACAGTATAAGGAACAACTGTTAACTCGTGATCCTCAACGCCAATCTTAATAGTATCATTTGTTCTATACAATGTAGACATGGCAAAGAAGCGAACTTCGGCTGCATTGTCTTTATTACCGACAGCAACAGTCATTGCAGAATCAGCATTCTGCTCTACATAAGCTTCGTCGCCCAACAATTCGCTAATGAAACGCAAGCTGAATACTTTATTCATCTGTTCTTCTTTCGTGATAACACGGTAGCCATCGAACGGAGACAAAGTCTTAGAATCGATCTTAACCATCTTGATTGTATCAGCCTTAGAACCGTATGTATACAGATTTTCGTCAGCATCAATGACATACAACTGAATGTCACCCATTGCAGCCTTACGAGGTGCATCGGCTGTTGCACCAGTCTCACGGTTTGCGAATGTATAAACATTGATATTATCGCTCTTCAAAGCAACCCACTGATGAGACGGAAGAGTCTGATCGAATTTATTCGTATTCACAAACTTCTGGGTAGTTCTGCTTTGCATGTTGTCGATAACCAGCGGTAAACCGTAATACTCGTTCTTTTGAGTACCATTCATCTTGTTCATGTCATAGATAACATAAACGTCACCTGATGTGAACTGAGCCATTTCAGGGTCGATCAGCTCCCATGTCGGGAATTCAGAAGGAATGATAGACGGGGTCGGAGTTAGATCACCAGCATATTTAGTTGTCAAAACTGTCTTGTTACCAAACTTTTTGATGATAAGTTCTTCATTCGCATTTGAATTTACAGCGATAGGAGCATTTGCCTGAGCAAAATAATTACCTGTCAGCTTCGGAGTATTCTGTGCAATAACAGTGATAGAATCTTTTACGAAAGAAGCCTTGATATTAAACTTATAGGTATCCGCAGTACGAATCCAATTAGCCGCAGAACCAGCTGTAGGCAGTGTATCCAAAGCCAACTTGTAGTTACGCGTGTTAGGTACATCATAGAAAGCAGTATCAACAGTCAAATACAGGTCACGGCCTGTTCCTTCCTGTTTTGCACCGATAGCTTTCAAGTAACCAGCAGTTGTATATTCCCAGTTATAAGCAGCCAACAGGTTGTCTTCACCTGTAGATACATTAGTACCAAACTTGAAGCTCGGGTTTAGATAACCGGTAGCATCTTTGATGTTACCGACTGCAACGGTAATATCAAAGTTTTGGGCGATCTGACCAGTGATTCTAAACAATGCATAAGTGCCTGAACCAATTGTTCCCAGTCCGGTAGTCGGATCGAAAGCAACTGTAGTCTCAGCTGCACTTTGAAGCTCCCGAGTAAAAGCTGCATTATAATTAACTTCCATCACTTCCATTGCCCCGCTTGCATTCTTTACCAAAACATAAACAGTCTTTGGAGTATCATCCGTAGCAGATACACGAGTAGCTACCACAAATGGGACATATCCGAAACCAGTGGTTGAGATACCGCCATCTGTCAGATATTTTTCAGCTAACACCCATTTGTTCAAAGCACCGTCAGTCTTCAGATAAGCCGAAGCTGTTTTCTTTGCAGCCGGTTTAGCAAATGCGAACTTACCAACCTTGCTTGTAAAAGTAAATGCATACTCAAATGTAGCAGTCCCGTTATAATCTAAGGCAGTCTTTTCGAAATCTACTTTAAACAATAAGGAATCGATATGAGCTTTAGAACGACCTACAACAGCTGCACCATTCCAGATCAAACTATCCTTGTGAGAGTTTGCAGTCCAAGCACCGGTAAAGTCAATTTGCCAACTTGCATCATAATCCAAATACACCACATCTCCGGCAGCCAATGATTGACCCGGATTTGCCACAGCTGTTGCAGCCGGTTTCGCTGTTACCGGAGTCTGCTGCTGCGCATTAGCAGACATCGCACCCAATAGTGCAACACCTGCCAAAAGAGTAGAAAACTTTTTGTTCATAATTCTAAAATGTTTAATTAATAATAATATAACTAATATGTATTTCGTTCTATCTGATAGCCCTGTACTACAGGACTTTTAACTTAAATTCGGTATAATGACTAATGAAAACGTACGTTTTTTTTAGTCATTTTTTGGGGACTTCATGGGAGGTTCGTGCTAAAAAGAAGTACTTTCGTACAAGCTAAGCTATCTAATTGATAAGAAAGGATATAGAAAAGGAAAAATTCTTCGGGAAAAGGATTGCAGGTTTAAAAAGTATATGTATTTTTGTAGCTGAAAAATGACGAATCTAAACGTACGTTTTCATTAGTCATTCCAAAAAGTCAACCTATCTAAATAACAATCAGCAATTTACAATCTAAAAACAGCCTAAAATAAGGACGAAAATCCCCTCTTTTCAGGCAATACACGTATGCGCCTATATTAATATATAAGCTAAAGGATATCAACCATATATCTATCCAAAACATCCCTTCCGCCCTAACTATCAAAACATGCTAAAATATCCTTTTTTATGAAGAAGGGTATTTTCCTCATCCACCAAAAGTTAAGAAAACACAAAGTCAGATGTAGCCTCCTGCGTAGAGTCCGCTGCAAATGCGGTGGGATGTCCTGCAAGGGAAATGTATGGCCGGATGAAGCGCATAGGTCTGATAGATAATTATATCTGGAAGTTCTACGACACGCTTCACACACAGAGCCGCGAATACGTTACCGAAGACGTTCTGGAAACCTTGTCGCTCTGGGAAAAGAAACAATCAGATTTGCCTTTTGAATCAGGAAATGATAGATAATTATCTTCATTTCATTAACGTTGAACAAGTAAAAGAGAAATGAAGAGCTCTATACTTTCAGCGACGAATATATCGCTGACGAAGTGATGCTGGAATTACAACGATTTTCATACTATTAAATAAATAAAGCCCCGGCCGCAAACGATGCAGCCGGGGCTTATTGATTTTTCTACGGATTCTTTTTAATCGTTGCCTGATTAAAGAACCTGGATGCCTTCTTCGCGGGCAGCTTCTTCTCCGGAAGGAGTGATCAGCTTGTAACCTTTACCGTGGATGTTGATGATTTCGATTCCCGGATCATCTTTCAACAGTTTACGAAGTTTCGTGATATACACGTCCATGCTACGGGCATTGAAGTAGTTATCATCTACCCAGATTGTCTTCAGGGCATAATTACGTTCCAGGATTTCATTTGCATGAGCACAAAGGAGACTCAACAGTTCGCATTCCTTAGTTGTCAGCTTCGTAACCTTATCACCGATAGCCAAAGTTTGTTTCTGGGTATCGAACAAGAAGTTACCTAACTTGTAGAAAGGAATATCTTTCATCTTCTTGCCTTTCACACGGCGAAGGATAGCTTCAATACGAAGCAACAGCTCTTCCATGCTGAAAGGTTTTGTCAGATAATCATCTGCACCGATTTTGAATCCTTCCAGGATATCTTCCTTCATAGTCTTGGCTGTAAGGAAGATTACGGGGATATCAGGGTTGATAGAGCGGATTTCCTGTGCCAGTGTGAAACCGTCTTTTTTCGGCATCATCACGTCCAGTACGCAAAGGTCATATTTGCCTTTGGTGAAACCTTTGTAACCGGCTTCTCCATCGGAGAAGAGGTCAGTTACATAACCTTTTGCCTGTAAGTATTCTCTTAATAGCATACCCAGGTTCTCGTCGTCTTCGCAAAAGAAGATTTTCAGCTTTTCTTCCATAACTAACTTTTTATAAGAGGTAAAGTAATAATAAATTTTGTTCCTACATTTCCGGCTCCACTCTCGGCGCGTATTGTGCCTTTGTGGTCCTCCACTATTTTACGGACGTAAGCAAGTCCGAGACCGAACCCTTTCACGTCGTGTACGTTTCCAGTCGGCACGCGGAAGAAGCGGTCGAATACTTTCTTAAGGTATTCTTTCTTGATTCCGATACCGTTGTCTTCTATCGATATCAATAATTTGCCGTTCTCGTTCCAGGTGCGGCACATAAGCGTCAGCGGCACTTCGAGGCGACGATACTTGACTGCGTTATCCAGCAAGTTGAACAGTACGTTCGTAATATGCATTTCGTCCACGTAGATGTTCGAATCTTCTGCCTGCAGGTCGATATCGATCGAGCCTTCATACTTTTCCACTTTCAAGGCGAATGTGTTGGCTACGTTTGCCAGCAAATCGTTTGCATCCACCTCTTTCAGCTTGAGGGCCGCTTTCTGACGCTCGAACAGCGACATCTGCAGAACCTTTTCCACCAGGAAGCCCAATCGTTTCGTCTCGTCGTTGATCACACCCGATATATGCTTGAACACATCGGGACTTTTCGTGATATCCGAGTCTTTCAGCATCTGCGCGGCGAGCGAGATGGTCGAAACCGGTGTCTTCAGTTCATGCGTCATATTATTGATAAAGTCATTCTTCATTTCCGAAAGTCTCTTCTGGCGGAATACGATATAAATGGTAAAAATAAATGTTACCAAAAGTATCAGCGAGAAGAGGATGGACGGCACAATAAATGTTACCGAACTTGAAATATAATCACCCTTCGTCGGAAAATACACCCTCAGTAAATTCTGCTTCGAAGGCGGGTCGTTGGGAAATAAGACCTGTGTAATCACATCTGATACAAGAGGCATCTCCCCGCTCTGATATACGATCTTGCCGTCTTTGTTAATAACAGAAAAGAGGAACGGCAGGTTCAATCCGTTGTTAATAAATTCTGATTTTAAGTAATTATTCAGCTTTTTAAAATCTATCCTTTCTTCGATCGGCTTCAGATTTGCAGTGTGCAGGATATTCAATATAACATCGTTCACCAAACCGCTCTGGTAATGATAACGACGTTTCAATGTTTGCTGCAAGTCTTTTGATGTACTAACGATGCTATTGGGCGATTTATTGCTGCCGAGGGAGGATAGCGGTTCGATTTTACGCGTCCGGATATCACTGTGAAACTCTATATGTTCAACCGTGCCGTCGGATTGGGTAAACTGCATCCTGTATTTTTTCTCGGAGATCATCTCATCGCTCAAGTTGCTTTGGCCGTTCTGGTAAAGATAGTTGTTGGCTTCGTCGCGGCTAAGGTCTTCTTCCAGATATTTGAGCGTCTCTTCGAGTTCCAAGTTTTTCGAAACCTGGTGCATCGCTCTTTTGACAGTTTCATTGAACTGTTCGCTACTTTTTTTGAGTATGATGCTTACGTATTTTACCTGTAAAAAGAGCAAACCGGCGAAAGCAAAAGCCATCACCACCGCAAGCAACCAAATCGTAGACTTCCTCATATCTATAAATCTCTCTTTTTAACACGACAAATAAAGCGTCTTTTAATTTAATATTCACACAAAAAAGGTAAAAACAAGAGGAGTACAGTGTTAAAAATAGCTTACCGAATAGATGCCATTATCGCTTTATTCGGTTTTATATCAACAAATTAACCCTCTTATCGGCTATTTGTGCGTACGTTATATGCCCCGTACTAACTAATAGTAACAGAATTGTAACACAATTTGTTGCAGACAGCACTCAAAAATTTTTCCCGAAAGTATTGACTTTTAATTATTAACTCTATCTTTGCCTTTCGTAAGAGTTATGTGAAATGACACAAGAAGGTATTACACAGATAGACATCAAGCAAGTATTACAACAAAAGGCTCCTTCGGCAGCCCGGAAAATTCCCGGCTTTGTGGTTAACTATCTGATCCGTACGGTTCATCAGGATGAGCTGAACGACATTCTCCGCCGGTATCACGACAAGGACGGGGTGGCGTTCATGCAGGAGTTGATCGGATATTTCGACCTGAACCTGGAATTGGTAAATGAAGAGAATATCCCTGCAGAAGGACGTTATATATTCGCTTCAAACCATCCGTTAGGCGGACTGGACGGTATCTGTCTGTCGGCGGTTATCGGCGGACGCTTCGACGGCAAGATCCGTTATCTGGTGAATGACCTGCTGCTGTATCTGTCTAATTTGAGGTCTATTTTTGTTCCGGTCAACAAGCACGGGGCACAAGGCAAAAAGAATGCACAACTGATTGAGGAAGCCTATGCTTCGGACAACCAGATCATCACATTCCCGGCCGGCCTGTGCTCACGCAAACAGCATGGAAAGATACAAGACACCGAATGGAAAAAGTCTTTTATCCAGAAAGCAGTCGAGTGCCAACGGGACATCATACCGGTCTTTTTCGAAGGACGCAACTCAAACTTCTTCTATCGTCTCGCCAACCTGCGCAAGGCATTGGGCATAAAGATGAACTATGAAATGGTTTATCTGCCGGACGAGATGTTCAGAAGCAAACACAAAACATTCCGCATTTATTTCGGAAAGCCGATTCCCTGGCAAACCTTCGACAGCAGCCGTAAACCGGCCGAGTGGGCCGAATGGGTAAAAGGGATCGTTTACAATCTAAAGAAATAATAGACTTATTTTATATGCAAGACGTTATCAAACCGATAGACCATGCTCTCCTGAAGGCAGAACTGACCAAAGAGAAAAAGCTCAGGAGAACGAATAAATCCAACAATGAGATATACATTGTCACTGCCCACGACTCTCCCAACGTGATGCAGGAGATCGGACGGCTCAGGGAAATCGCTTTCCGTTACTATGGAGGCGGGACAGGCTGCCCGGTCGATATCGATGAATACGACACAATGGAAGATGCCTATCGCCAGCTTATCGTATGGAGCCCCGAAGACGAACAGATACTTGGCGGGTACCGCTTCCTTTGCGGGTCGGACGTAAAGTTCGACGAGACGGGCAAACCGATTTTAGCAACTTCCCACCTGTTCAATTTCTCTGAAAAGTTTAATAAAGAATACCTGCCATACACGGTCGAGTTAGGCCGTTCGTTTGTGACATTAGAATATCAGTCCACACGCAGCGGCAGTGCAAAAGGGCTGTTCGTACTGGATAACCTTTGGGATGGCCTGGGAGCTCTTTCCGTTGTCGACCCGAGCTTACAGTATTATTTCGGGAAGGTGACGATGTACAACACCTACAATTCCGAAGCGCGCAACATGATCCTCTATTTCTTGAACATGCACTTTCCCGATCCGGAAAAGCTGATTACCCCCGTTTATCCTTTGGAGACGGGCACAGACCTGGAGAAGATGCAGGAACTTTTCAAATATGACAATTTCAGGGACAATTATAAGGTCTTGAATCAGGAGGTCCGCAAGTTCGGTATCAACGTGCCGCCGCTGGTGAATGCCTACATGAGCCTCTCTCCCAAGATGCGCGTATTCGGTACGGCCATCAACCATGAATTCGGAGAAGTGGAAGAAACCGGCATCCTGATCGCTATCGACGAGATTCTGGAAGAAAAAAAGAAACGGCATATCGAAACCTATCTGAACGAGGAAGGACAGTCGGCCGACTTGATCCGGAAAACTGATATTTAAAACACAAAACCGGACGCAGATGACGCAGAAGACGCAGAGTAACGCAGATAATTTATTTCTAACAAAATAATTCTGCGTTACTCTGCGTCTTCTGCGTCATCTGCGTCCAGTAAATACAGACACACTATACTACTCTTCTTCCTTCTGCCTCTCCCACTCCGTCGCTACCTCTTCAAGCGCCGCATACCATTTCTGGCCGAAACGGCGGATCAACGGCTCTTTAAGGAACTTATAGACGGGGAGTTTCTCCTTCTTACCCAATATCTCAGCGGCTTTGCAGATATTCCAGCGGTTATAGTTGACCGCACTGAATTTGTCATACTCGGTCACCCGAATCGGATACAGATGGCAGGAAACGGGCTTATAGAAAGACAACTTTCCTTCGCGATAGGCCTTTTCGACAGCACATTTACACGTACCATCAGCATCGTAACAGGTAAAGACACAGTCCTTACCGTTTACGATGGAGGTTACAATATCGCCTTCCTCATCAATATAGGCAACGCCTTGTTTTTTGATGATCTCCTGAGCTTCTGGCGCAAGGTCGTCCCAGATGACAGGTAAAGCCTTTTCCAGCTCGGCAATCTCTTTCTTCTGTAAGGGAGCGCCCGAATCGCCTTCCACACAGCAAACACCTTTACAATGCGACAGATCACAAAGAAACTGGCATTCAAGGACGTCGAGACTGACGAGGGTATTATCTATTTGTATCACTTAATCAAATCTTTTCCTGTCATTTCAGCCGGCTGTGCCATGCCCAAGATGTGCAGGATAGAAGGAGCGACATCTGCCAGAACTCCGTTTTCAACTTTAGCATCCTTGTTCTCTGTTACATATACGAATGGAACAGGGTTCAGGGAGTGAGCCGTGTTGGGAGTGCCGTCTTCGTTCAACGCGTGATCGGCATTACCGTGGTCGGCGATGATGATAACTTCGTAACCGTTGGCTTTTGCAGCTTCAACCGTATCTTTCACGCAGTTGTCGATAGCTTCGACAGCCTTTTCGATCGCGCCGTAGATACCGGTATGGCCGACCATATCACCGTTGGCATAGTTCACCACGATAAAGTCGAACTTCTGTGTGCCGATAGCTTCCACCAGTTTATCTTTCACTTCGTAAGCGCTCATTTCCGGTTTCAGGTCGTAAGTAGCCACTTTCGGGCTCGGAACCAAGATGCGTTCTTCTGCGTTATACGGGGTTTCGCGTCCGCCATTGAAGAAGAAAGTCACGTGAGCGTATTTCTCTGTCTCGGCGATGTGGAGCTGAGTCCTGCCGCTGTTAGCTAAGTATTCGCCTAATGTATTCTGTACGTTTTCCTTGTCGAACAGGATGTGAACGCCTTTGAACGATGCATCGTACGGAGTCATGCAATAATATTGCAAACCGGGGATCGTGTGCATACCCTGTTCCGGCATATCCTGCTGAGTCAGTACGACTGTCAATTCTTTTGCACGGTCATTACGGTAGTTGAAGAAGATGACAACGTCGCCTTCTTTGATTGTGCCGTCTACAGTTGCGTTATTGATCGGTTTGATAAATTCGTCGGTCACGCCTTCGTCATACGATTCCTGCATAGCCTGAACCATATCGGTAGCTTGTTTGCCCTTGCCTTCGATCAACAGGTCGTAAGCTTCTTTCACACGTTCCCAACGTTTGTCGCGGTCCATTGCATAGAAACGGCCGACGATAGAAGCGATCTTGCCGGCAGACTGTGCACAATGAGCCGTCAGTTGTTCGATAAAGCCTTTACCGCTCTTCGGGTCCGTATCACGGCCATCCATAAAGCAGTGGATGAACGTATTGTCGATCCCGTATTCCTTCGCGATATCGCAAAGTTTAAACAGGTGGTCGAAAGAGCTGTGTACGCCACCGTTGGAAGTCAGCCCCATGAAATGCACGTTCTTGCCGTGTTCCTTAGCGTAAGAAAAAGCAGCAACGATTCCGGGGTTCTTCATTATACTGTTGTCCGCGCATGCACGGTTGATCTTTACCAAGTCTTGATAAACGATACGTCCGGCGCCTATATTGAGGTGTCCTACTTCAGAGTTACCCATTTGTCCGTCAGGCAGCCCTACGTTTTCGCCGCTTGCCTGCAACTGGGAATGAGGATAATTAGCCAGCAAACTGTCCCAATAAGGAGTGGGAGTGTTAAAGATTACATCGTCTTTACCTTGATCGCCGATACCCCAGCCGTCAAGAATCATTAAAAGGGCTTTCTTGCTCATGATTGCTTAAATTATTATATTGTTTATACTCATTATCGTTATTCGGGCGCAAAGATAAGCAATTCCGGGCATATATTGTTTGCCCGTAAAGTATTACTTTTGCAAACGAATATGGAAAAGACAATATACGACAAAGAGTTGGGAACCATCCTTCTCCGTACCAGTCCTCGCGCGACCCGCTATACGCTCAAGATTTCCAAAGGGACGATAACAGCGACTATGCCGTTAGGCGGCAACGAGGCGCGTATGCTCGCTTTTATCCGCGAGAACAAGGAGAAGCTGCGTGCCGCGCTCGACAAACATCCTGCCCGCCCTCTTTTGACCGAGGAGACGGAGATGCAGACGGCTACTTTCCGTCTTCATATATTCTGCACCGACCGGGACAATTTCTACATGAAGCTCGACGATGGCGTCCTGCATATCGCCTGTCCAAATCAAACCGACTTCACCGACAAGCGTGTCCAGGAATTATTAAAGGGCCTTTTGGAAAAGGCACTCCGCCATGAAGCCCACCGCCTCTTGCCTTCACGCCTGTTCAATCTGGCGACCCAACACGGTTTCACCTGTACGGGAATCAAAATATTCAACAGCAAAAGCCATTGGGGCAGCTGCACACCCCGCCGCAGCATCAACTTGTCCCTCTCCCTGATGCTCCTCCCCTGGCACCTGGTCGACTATGTCCTCCTGCACGAACTCTGCCACACCATCGAAATGAACCACAGCGACCGCTTCTGGTCCCTGATGGACAAAGTCACAGACGGGAAATCGCAGGCGTTGAGGAGGGAGTTGAAAGGGTATCATATGTTGTAAAGAAAAAATTGCAAGAGAATAAAAAGAGCAAGGCTTATTTTTCAAATAAGAAACGTTGTTTAAAACAAAACAAACAATTACCTTTGTAGAAAACATAATAACTATGGCTATAGCAATAAAAAGTATACCGACCTTACAAGGTGAGCTGGCAGAAGAATTTGTAAAAAAGGCAGATGCTTCTTTCCATAACAAACGACAATCTCAGAAAGCGAATGATAAGCATTTTACTTCACTTAATAACATACTAAAAAAGGCGAACATGAAATGATGCAAAACAACTTTTTGGAGAATAGCTGTACATTCTCTTTACTGGAACCTGAACTATTACAGAACTGCAAACCTTTTATCTGTGGGAATAATGACTTGGATGACTTTTTCCTGAATAATTCAGCACTCTATACAGCACAACTTCTTGGTAAAACTTATTGTTTCCGATTAGACAGTGATCCTTCTACAATTGTATGTGCTTTTACTGTTGCCAACGATAGCATAAAAGTAAATTTCTTGCCCAACAGCAGAAAGAAAAAGGTTACTGAGGCGATTCCCCACATAAAGCGACATCGAAGTTATCCAGCTGTCCTCATTGGGCGGTTGGGAGTGAACGAACAATTTCAAAGCCACCACATTGGCGACATTTTACTGAACTTTATTAAAGACTGGTTTGTGAGCCCAGAAAACAAAACCGGATGCCGTTTTATTGTTGTAGACGCTTACAATCAGTCTAAAATCCTTCACTTTTACGAGAAAAATAAGTTCCAAGCTCTATTTTCTTCGGAAGCACAAGAAAGAGAATATCTGACATTGCCGGATACACATCCGCTTTATACGCGTTTAATGATATTTGACTTGATCAATCTTCTATAAAAACAACGAAGCCCGCGCAATCAATCAGGTTGCGCGGGCTTGTTTTTTGTCTGCCTTCGGTCTTCACAGAGGGAGGGACAGATGAACTTTTTGTAATTTCATTACTTTAGTATTAATATTCACCGCTTGTTCGCCCTCGCGGGGTAGTTGGACGTTTTGAACGTGCCGCGCGCGTGAATGTTAGAATTATTTGATTACAAATTCTTTATTTTGTGTGTGCGTGGTAGAGATGCACGGCCGTGCATCTCTACGTGTGTGCACATATCACATTGTCAATAGTTATTTAACGATAGCTTTTACAGCTTCTTCGCCTTCAACAGCTACAACTACTACACCGGCAGGAGCAGCGATTGTTGCATTGTCAGAAGAGATGACTGTGTTAGCGATTGTCTGGCCTAAGATGTTGCTTACAACAACTTTCTTACCCTGAGCACCTACGATCTGGATAGCACCATTACCGGCGATCACTTTCACTTCAGATACTTCAACACCTTCGTTTGCGGTAGGAGCTTCAACAGATGTCAGTTTAATTAACTGAGCAGCAGCTTTGTTAGCTGTTAAGCAAAGAACATCATTATAAGTAGCCAGATAACCTGCTGCATTTTCTACGAGATATTCACCATCTGTATTTGTATACTGGATCTTGAACTGGAACTGACTAACCTTACCTTTGCTTGTAGTCTTTGCATAACCTACGCTATCAACCTTTGCAGATTCGAAGTTAACCAACAGAGAGTCGCTTGTAGCTTCACGTTTTGCAGGAACAAATGCCAAACGGATCAAACCATTATCAGCCTTATAACCTTCTACATTAGCAGAGTCAGACATTACACGCAAGAAGTTACCTTCCAGTTTAGAAGTACCCTTTTCAGCCTTAGCACCTGACAGGATGAAGTAAGACGGCTCGATCTTATCGATCTTAGCTGTATCAACAAACAAAGCGAAGTCAGCCTTTTCGTAAGCAGCTTTCAATTCACCTTCTTTACGGAACATACCGAATCCCTGAGCATCAGCAGCCAGCATATCACCACGCATGTTTTCGATGTTATAGTGGCCCTTAGCATCCAAAACATATTCAGGAGCAGCTTCAACCAAGATATCAAATGCATTGTTTGTAACAGCAGAACCAACTGCAACAGGTCTTACAGCACCAGATTTGATGTCGATGATCAATTCCTTAGAAGCAGGCAAAGAGACAACAGAATCAATCAAAGAATAAGTATTAGCACCTACGTTTCTGAACAAGAACTTAACAGGTGTAGCTGTTTCAGACAACTTGTAACCAGTCTGAGCATCATTGTAAGTGATAAACTTCTTACCTTCTCTGTCAGAGATATAATAAGCACTTCTTACCAAAGTATCAGCACCAAAGCCCTTTTCAATTACAGGAACAGGAGATAACTTAAAGTATACACCTTCATCAGAAGCTCTCAAAACAGAGTCTGCAGTATTTACAAAAGTAGTAATACCGTTATAGTCTGTAAAGCTGATTGAATAAGCCTTATTGCGATAGTCTTCTTCTTTCAGATTCAGATAACCCAGGTATTTATCATTAGCCTGAGCTGGAACTTTAATGAATAACAATGTATCTGCAGCAGCAACGGCAACAGCATCACCTTCGCCGGTATAGAAGATAGAACCATCAGTTCCATCAACTCCAGTTAATGTAGCACCAGTTTCACGGTTCTTCACTGTATAATGGCCTGTTGTGATTTCTTTAACTGTCCACTGAGTAGCCGGCAGATAGTAAGCAGAGTCCATATATTGAGCTGCGCCATAGAAGTTGTTAGCATAGAACTTACCGTTTGCAATGTTTTCTGCTTTATTAGCGCGCTGGATATAATAGCTTACACCATCTTCGAATGTAGCAACACCACCACCCGGAGTGATATCTCCAAATGTATATTTAGCAGTTTTAGATACTTCTGCAACAGGAACTAATGTAAGTTCTTTTGCCGTAGAGAATTGTTTGATAGCTAAAACATTTCCTGCAGCAGTATTAGCTGCAACAGTTACAGTCGAAGAATCAGACCAGCTTGCAGGATCAGCAGCCTTATCCAAAGTGAACTTCGGATAAATAGAAACAGAGTCAGCAGCATAATCGTAAGCGATACCGAAAGCATAAGACTGAATAACAGCTTTAGGGGCTGCAATGATATCGCCACCATCTTTAGACAGAGTATCCAATTTAACTTTATAATAGTCGCCACCGGCAAACTTTGCAGTATCCATACGCAGATACAAAGCACGACCTTGTGCGTCTTTTGCTTTTGCACGGAGAACGTCGATAGTTGTAGTACTTTGATTATCGCCAACATTTGTTGTACTGGAATAACCTTTCACCGTCAACTGAACATACTCAAACTCATTAGCAGCCAAAACATTTGTTCCGGAAGCTTCCAAGCCTGTAAATTTGAAGCTTGTGAATTTTTTCGGAGCGATAACGTTTGCTAAAGAACCAGCAGTACTACCAGCTGTTGCTGTCAAAGCCATTGTGTAATCAGGGACAAAAGGCTGAACTGTCAAACCGTCATTAGCGTTACCTACATTAAGCACAATTTTAGTACCAGCAGCAACAGTCACTTTCTTACCTGTAGATACTGCACCTGTAATTGTTGCTGATGTAGCAGAAGCTTCAATAATTCCAGAAACTGTTTTATCAGCAGTAACTGCTGTTGCTAAATCAATAGCACCAACAACTTTATTGTCTTTATCATATTTAACAAGGACAATAGCTTCTGACACATTATTTGTAGTAGCACCTGCAGCTCCATCTAACACATTTGCAACAGTCAACTGTGTAGCAACGGCTCCTACAACTTTTTCTTTTACCGTATACACACGGCGAAACTCATAATGTTCTCCTTTCGTCAAGTCCAATCCTTGAGTAGATTTCAGGATTGTTGCTGCTACATCAGCAGCTGTTCCAGAGCCATCAGCAGGTACACCTTCTGCTAACCATTCAAATGCATTAACAGAGCCATCAGACAGTAATGTTCCTGTATACTTGTTTTCAAATGTCCAGTGACTCAATGCGCCTGTGGCAGGATTCTTTACTTCAACTACTTTCCATAAAGCGCGGTCCGTAGCTTCTGATGTTGTTAAATCAGCATCATCAACCACTGCCAAAGAGTCAGTTGTTACTTGTCCTTTCAGATAAGTCAAGTACTCAACACCACCTGTAACACCAGCTTTTGCTCCTTTCAAATAATAATATTCTCCCGGAATAAATGTCGCATCTTTAGCACCAGCATTACTGTTTCCTTTCGCGACAGTACCAGCACCAAGCAGCGCTGTTGCACTTGCGGACAAACTACCGGCTACCAGAGCGGTAGCCAAAAGAGTAGAAAATCTCTTGTTCATAATCTAAATTTTAATATTAATAATACAGTTAATCGAAATGTCAGTTCTTTATATATACGTACGCGCTATTATAAGGTACGTTTGTTAATTCTTGTACTTTGATTACGAATACGATCGTTTTAATTCGTCATTTTTTTTGGCTATCTTTGGAGTTCGTATTGAAAAGACGGATTTTCGTACTGGAATTGCTATCTAATTGATAAGAAAGAATATAGGGGTAAGAAATTTTTTATAGAAAAGAGTTGCGGTTTAAAAAGGAATGCGTATTTTTGTGCAGTAAAAATGACGAATTAAAACGATCGT
>NZ_QREV01000051.1 GCF_003363715.1 Parabacteroides acidifaciens | reverse complement strand
CGTTTTATTTTCAAATATTCGATTCTCCGGGAGTTAAGCTTTATCACTTTGTCGGCGTTTCCGGCTTTCGGCAATCATATTGCACACTTTTCGAAACGGGCTGCGCACCTCGTTTTTCTTGTTGTCAGAAAGAGGAGCTTAAACCGTGAAAAGAGTCAATCCAAAATCGATCAAGATTTCGGACGAAATAGAAAAACGGCAAAAAAGGGGGTTATTGTAATATCCATCCGAGGAGTCGGGTGCGGAAAACTATCTTATATGTCTCCAAAAAAAGCTTTACCCCTCATCACTGAGACATAAAGCCCAAACACGTAAATCAGTTATTAAAAAAACGAAGCAGTGTTATATAATCATGTGTCTATAAGTGTATCCTCTCTTATTTGCCGGCAAAGTAACGGCACGCCTGTTGCATGGATGTGACAGGAAGAATACAATTCAGTTGAAAGTTCTATACACCCAATACAATATTAGCATCAATATTCAGTTTTCGGCTCATCTCTCTGGCAACCTTCAATGTCGGTTCGCATTTACCGGAGAGATATTCACTGACACGCGACGGGCTTACGTTCAATAATTCTGATAACTTTGTTTGGGTAAGGCTCATTTCGTACATACGAAGTTTAAGAACATCCACCAGTGAAGGAGTTTGTACAGGAAAATGTTCTTCTTCATAATCGGCAACTAAATCTGAAATCAAATCAAGTTCAAGGTAATTCCTATCGTCAGTCGGAGTATTATTGTCCACGACTTTCAATAGCTCTTCAATTCTATCACAAGCCGCCTTGTACTGTTTTTCAGTTTTAATCTTTCCCATATCAATAAACAGTTTATAAGTGTGTCTCACTAATTCAATATTTTATACCGAAGAACAATCTATTTTATCATATTCTTTATGCGTGCCTATAAAACGAATAAATACCTTCTTCGCAGCAAAGATAATATAGTTTTTTTCTGAAAATCAAAATATATTTCCAATATACGAAAAAGCCGTGCTTAAATCGGATTTACTTCCGTATCTTAGTCCCCAGAAAGCCCGGCTTTCCCTAATTTTCAATTATCAATTATCAATTTTCAATTACCAAGTGGTTTATCTAAAGCAAATCAAACTAATCAATCCGGAGGAAGTATCGGGACCGGTGGAAGATCTGAAATATCCGTACAGGGCGGCAGCCGTGCGGTATATGGACAAGTTGGTGTTTACGAAACCGGTTACTTTCCTGGTGGGGGAAAACGGGATCGGCAAATCGACACTGTTAGAAGCAGTCATGTATAAATATGAGATGCGGGATGAAGAAGCGCAGGGGATGTTGAACGACGGCGACGAGAGCCACAAGGTCCTTGCCAACGTCCTGCCGGATCAGATCCGCCTGGTGGAAGTGCGCAAGCCGGACGACCATTTCTTTTTCCGCGCCGAATCGTTCTTCGACCATGCCCGTGAGATCGATGCCCGCTCGATGCGCGACATCCTCAAATATGGCCGCGACTATTCGCTGGGACGCTACGGAGGGCGCCGACTGCTCGAACAATCGCATGGCGAGAGCTTCCTCAACACATTCCTCAACTACGGGGAACGGAACATGCTCTATATCCTGGATGAACCGGAATCGGCCCTTTCCCCGCAGCGCCTGCTATCGCTGCTGGTGCGGATAAAAGAGCTGGTCGACCAGGGATGCCAGTTGATCATCTCCACCCATTCGCCTATCCTGATGGCTTATCCCGGCGCCGACATCTATAACATAGATGAAGACGGTGCCCGCCTCACTCCTTTCGAGGAGACGGAACACTATCAGCTGACTAAATATTTCCTGACGCACACCGAGCAGATGTTGCGGGAGTTAGGGATCGACTAATCGAGGAAACGGCACATCTCGCAGGCAGCAAGCAGGAAAGCGCCTACTCCGAAATTGGAGGTAGAACCGGCATTCACTACTTGTCCGGGGATGGCTTTCTCGCCTATCGGCTGCACATATCCGACCTTTCCGTCCGCCTGGAGCGCGACAGTGGTCAGATAGTCCCAACCTTTCAAGGCTGCGGGCAGATAAACTTCCTGATCGAGATAGCCATTATTGACTCCCCAAAGAAGAGCATACGTGAAGAATGCCGTCCCGCTGGTTTCCGGTCCGGGAGCATGAGCAGGGTCGAGCATACTGCGCGTCCAATAGCCTTCCGGCTGCTGGCAGTCCACAACAGCCTTTGCCATTTTCCGGAAACGGCAAAGATACTCGACCCGGTGTGTATCCGCTTGCGGAAGTTCTTTCAATATCTTCGCAAGACCGGCCAACACCCATCCGTCGCCACGTGCCCAGAAATCTTTCTTGCCGTTTACACTCGTATGCTTCGGGTAAACATATTTGGCATCACGGTAATACAGACAGGCATCTTTGTCGTACATAATACTGTTGGCATAATTAAAATACTCATGCAACTTTTCCAGATAAAGCGGGTCGCGGGTGATCTTATACAGTTTGGTCATCACCGGCATTACCATATATAATCCGTCGGCCCACCACCAATAATCGTTGCGGGTCGTGCTCATCTGGTATTCCATCACCTCACGGGCACGGGCGATCTTCTTCGGGTCGGGCTGCAGTAGGTATAAATCCGCATAGGTCTGAAAACAGATCTGCCAGTCCCCGAATAGGACATATTCGTCGGTCTCGCCATAGCTGTATTTCCAGTTTGCCTTATCATCCGACTTGGCCCCTTTCCATTCGTTATGTTCCGCCCAGGCTTCGGAATAGCGGAGATAAGATTCTTTCCCCGTCAGGAAATAGGCTTCCATATTTCCCGTATGGTAAGCGGCATTATCCCAGAAAGCCCTTTCGGGAACAGGATTCTGCGCTTGCCAATGGTCATTGACCCGGTAGATGATATCCACTACCTGCTTTTTCGTCCACTCCTTTTGGCTGAAACCGCTGGCAGGAAACACAAACAGGACCAGTAGCCATATATACTTATTCATATGAGTCACAATTTAGAATTAATACTCCACCGGGTAATCTTTATTAAACCGGACGTTGGCAAATGCTTTCCTGGCAGTCCAATCCTGCGGTTCCACCGTCCAGAACGAATCATCGGCGGGAAGTCCCAACGGAAGGAAACTCTCGGAGGTGATATACATACTGCCATTGTTGCTGTACCAATCCCCTAATTCCGGCTGATGTCCGGCAAAGCCGATCGTCAGGAAACCGTCGTCCGTGAAATTGGTCGGATTGCTGAAGATACTCTTATGCACAGCCGTTAGTGCAGCTCTGACCTGTCCTTCCGGCAACTTTTCCGGTAGCTGCTTGCGGAGCGCCATCAGAGAAAGCGCCTGAAAAGCTCCGGTACGGTACGTTAGCGAACGTCCGAACGGCGGGAATGTCCCTTCCGGTGACACCAGCCGTTCGAGATGTTCGGCATAACGCCGGATACGCTGAAGTGCTAATCTGTACGTATCCTCCTTCACAACCTCTCTATTTACCAAAACCTCTAATACCTCCACCAACATGGGGTGGATCACAAATGAGTTATAATAATCGAAATGGAAACGTTCACCGTCGGCATACCAGCCGTCTCCCACGTACCACTCGTTTATCTTCTTGATCGTCAAATCCAGACGCATCGGGTCATAGTCTTCACCTACCATCATCAGGAATGCTTCGTTCATGGCGGCAAAAAGCAACCAGTTCGTGTACGGAGGCTTTACCCGGCGCAGTTGTTTCAGTTCAGCTATAATGCGTTGTTTCGTCGTTGCATCAAGCGGTTCCCACAACTGTTTCGGCGCCCGTATCAGAGCGTTTGAAAAGTATGCGGAATCGACCAGCGGTTGGCCTTCGTTCCGCCAGAGCAGGTAATCCAGACTATCCGGATCGACCGAATGCGCATAACTCGCCAATGCCCATTCGCGCAGTTGTTTCCGCTGTTTCCCTTCTTGTGTATCGTCGTCCGGCAAGCTCAACCAAGGCGCCAGTCCGGACATCAGGCGTCCGAAACATTCCATATAGGTAACGCCTTTATCGCGCCCATCCCAGTTGGGACTTACCTCGACTGTCATCTTCTTCCTCAGCTCTCCTTTTGCCATATTCGACAGTACAGGCGAGGCGATCTTATACATCAGGCTTGTCCAATACAAGCGGTCGCTCATCTCCGCTTCCGGCACCTTTTTCCTCTTCTTCTCCGGCTCTCCCGCCATCGTTAAAGAAAAAGGGCTACAGGCCACCACTCCTGTGGCGCCTGTAGCTGCTATTGTTTTTATGAAGTTACGTCGTTGCATAACAATGAAGTCCGATTAATAACCAGGGTTCTGTTCGAGGACTGCATCCTTATTCAACTGGATTTCCGTCAAAGGAATAGGAAGCAAAGTATGTTTATTTGCATCAAATCCGGATAATTTCTTACTATTGTCCAATTCGTTCCAACTGTTCAGCATCATGCTCACACGATTATCAAGTTCACCGGTACGCATTAATGTAAACCGACGGTTCTCTTCTCCTACAAGTTCACGGATACGCTCATCCAGAATAAAATTGATGTCAATCATATCGGCTGTCACTTTACCTGCCGACGGATTATTCTGACGGTATTCCTGGAAAGCACGATCGCGTAACACATTGATATCATCGGCTGCTCCCTGAGTGTTACCCTGGCGGAAACGAGCTTCGGCACGAAGCAGATAAGTCTCTGCAAAACGCATCATCGGGAAGTCTTTAACAAGAGCATAACCGAAATCATCCGTTACATCATATCCGCCCCATTTAGTCGTGTGAGGATAAAACACATTTAAGGTATCGCCTTTATGCGGGATTACTTGATCGCCGGTCTTTATGGTGATATTTCTTATTCCTTTATCCTTTTCTACTTGCCATCCGTCAGCATCCAGACCGATTTCCATAGAGAAATCAGGTTTGTTATACCACATCACACGACGGATATTGAAATTAGAATTACGGATATCTCCCTCTTCTTCAAACAAACCATATTTCACATAATTGCTCAAACGCAAGCGCCCGTTACCACGTCCACCGATGGAATCGGCATTCACCATGCCATCCAACTTATGAAAAGCAGGAACCCAATTACGGCGTTGTTGCGGATTATCGATAGTTCCACCACTTACAGATGCATTATATTCCATCTCGAATGTCCAAATGCCTTCCGTATTGCCTTCACTGCGGCGCTGGTTACCCCAACGGAACATATCATGATAATAATCACCGGGGTCACCGGTATATTTGCCATAACGTCCGGAAATAAGTTTGTATTGGCCTCCCTCGATGATGGGCGTCAAAACATCTTCAGCCTTTTTAAAATAAGAATTATCACGCATCCCGATCCGCAGATAAGTTTCACCTGCCAGTTGGCGGGCTGCATCTTTGCTGATACGGCTTTCCTTAGCCAAAGCTGTAACCTCCGGCAAATTCTCTACTGCATAGACAAGATCTTCTTCAATCACCTTATCGATTTCGGTAACAGCTTCACGGACATAATCCGTACGCGGAGTCGTAGCCGACTCAATTACCAAAGGTACATCCCCCCAACCAGTGACAAGCTGGTTATAAGCCCAGGCGCGGAAAAACTTAGCTTCTGCCACCAAAGCCTTATCGCCGTTTTCTTCTTCGGCTGTAATGATCTGATTGGAGCAGTTGATTATATCATAAAGCATCGTCCATAAATAGCTGACACCGGCATTTTCACTATTCAATTCCGCATAGCGGTAAAACGGGTTCTCAACTCCCTGCGTATCACCGGGTGCACCGACATCGGTTCCGACCTGCCATATTCCGGGATATCCCTGGTTACCCGAGTATCCGAGAATACAACCTACTTTATAATGTATTCCCAAGATCTTAGCATTCACATCTGCTACATCAGTTCCATAAGATGAATACATTTTTTCATTCAGGAAGCTGTCACTGCACGACGTGTTGCCAATCATTAATACAGATGCAGTGAAAGAAGCGAATAATATATCTTTAATTTTCATCGTTCTTCAATTTTAAAATGTTAAGTTAATACCGAATACATAACTTTTAGTCATCGGATAGTTATCCTCCCAATCTCCGCTACCACGTGAATCCTGGCGGGTTTCAGGGTCCCAACCGATCCAATCGGTGAACGTAAACAAATTACGTCCGCTGGCATAGATTGTCAAGCCACCGAGATGCGCTTTTTGCATCAGTTCGGACGGGAATGTATAGCTCAAAGTTATGTCTTTGATACGGGTAAAGCTTGCATCTTGAGCGAAGCCATAACCATGTTTATTTGATTGCTTACGCAACGAACGCCATTCATTGCTCTTATTTTCCGGAGTCCAGTAGCCGATCTCGGTAGTGGAATTACGACGTCCCATTTCATCACCGGCTATACCGATCAGGTTATTGTACTTCATCAAACCTTGGACAGTTTGGATAAATACGCTTAACGACAGTCCCTTATAAGTAAATGTATTGGTTAATCCGCCGATCCATTTCGGAGTGGTTTGTCCCTTTACATGACGGTCGTCATCATCAATTTTTTCATCGCCATTACGGTCTGCCAATTTCACATCACCGGCTTCAGCTGTCGAATCCCACTTTTCATGATCGCCACGTGCTATTTCATCTTCCTGCCAAATACCCACCTGGTCATAGTCGTAAATGACACCAATAGGCTGTCCGATAAACCATCTGTTACCCAAATCGTCTTTCCCGTCACCATACAAATCAGTGATTTTATTCTTGTTCCAAGAGAATACCAAGCTGGTTCCCCAAGTAAAATCGCGTGTCACGATATTTTTAGAGTTCAAAGTAAGTTCAACCCCCTTGTTCTGTGTCTCACCCATATTGGCATATACATTGCTGTAACCCGAAATTCTCGGTAAGTTACGTTGCAGAAGCAAGTCGGAAGTTTTGGAGAAATAAACATCAATGTTACCAGACAGACGATTATTCCAGAAACCAAAATCAAGACCTGTATTAAACGTCTTGGTCGTTTCCCAGGAAAGGTCATTATTACCCATACGTGAATTAGGATACAAGCCTACAACCGAATTGCCTCCCATTGCAAACTTATGATTATCAAGTTTTACAAGCGTCTGATAAACGCCGATAGCCTCATTACCAGCCATACCATAAGAGAGACGAAGTTTCAAATTGCTCAACCAGTCATTTGTTTTTTGCATAAATGATTCACGTGCAACGTTCCAGCCCAAAGCTACAGACGGGAACACTCCGTATTTATTGTTTTCTCCAAACACGGAAGAACCGTCGCGACGCACTGTAAAGGTAAACAGATAACGACTGTCGTAAGAATAATTAACACGTCCCATTTGGGAAACGGTAGTATAGAGGTCTGCATAAGAAGTGACAGTAGCCGTTTCTGCACTACCGAGGTTTCCGAATGACAAATCATCATTAATGAATTTCTGCCCTTGTGCAGAAGACTCGGAATATTTCTTACGTGAAGCGGCATAAAGTCCGGTCAGATCGATATGATGTTTACCGAAATCACGGGTATAAGAAAGGATATTCTCGATTGTATAAGTCTGCGTTTCGGCATTAAAAATCTTACCGGTACCATTCAGGTCATTGGCTGTTGCCCCGCTATAAGTACTTTCACGTTTAGGCGCATATGAGAAACCACCGTTGAATTTATACTTCAACCCGGTAAGCGGATTGAATATTTTACCGAAATCCAGTTCTGCATATCCGTTGATACTTGCATTCCATTGGCGGCGTTCAGCATCACGGGTAGTATAAATCATCGGGTTAACAAACATAGTTTCACTATACATATGATAAATCTCATAATTCCCGTTATCATCATACTCTTTAGCCCAAGGTGAAGAAGCTTCGGCCAAAAGGAAGTTAACACGTCCTCCGTCACGATTGTGTGAGGCAATGTATGTATTTGATCCGACTTTCAGATAATCAGTAACATCTACATCAAGGTTTGTACGTAAGGAATAACGTTTATAGTCGTAACCGACCAAAACACCTTTTTGACTCAGGTAGTCGGCAGAAACATAATATTGTACTTTTTCGGCACCACCGCTAACGCTGACATTATGGTCCGTAATAATACCGGTACGCGATGCTTCATCATAAATCCAGTCTGTTTCAATACCGGCATTGTAGTTGTCTACTTCGGCTTGATACTTCACATTCTCATTATACATCGTCTCACCCGGATTAATAGCAACATAGTCTTTATAACGCTGAATAATTTGATCGCCGTTACAGAATTGCAGTTTATTGGAGAAATCTTCAAAACCTACATAGCCGCTATACTTGATAGTGGGTTTCCCAGACCTACCATGCTTGGTCGTAATCAAGATAACACCATTCGCCCCATTTGTACCATAAATGGCAGTTGCCGAAGCATCCTTCAGGATTTCCATCGACTCGATATCCGAAGGAGCTATATCATTCAACGATCCACCGGTTTTGTTGATAGGCACTCCGTCGACTACGATATACGGACCGGAATTGGCATTAATTGAGTTTTGTCCGCGTACCAATGCTGTCGGAGCATCTCCAGGAATAGACGACGCTTGTGTGATCGTCACACCTGCAGCCGCACCCTGTACAGCCTGTAATACGTTTGTTACCGGAAGCTTTTCAAGGCGTTCCTTTGATACCGACGTTACCGAACCCGTCACGTCCGATTTCTTCTGAACACCATAACCGACCACGACTACCTCGTCAAGCATCTCACTGTCTTCCTTTAAAAGGATGTTCAGGTCTGTCTGATTTTTAACAGGGATTTCCTGTGCCACATACCCGATATAGGAGATAGAGAGGATAGCTCCGGCGGGAACTTCCAAAGAGAATTTACCATCGATATCGGACATGGTTCCGTTCGTGGTACCTTTGACAATAACATTTGCACCGATAACCGGTTCGCCTGTTGCATCTTTGATCACACCTGTGATTTTTTTCACTTGTTGCAGAACGGCTGAACTTTCGTGCCGCGATACATCTGCTTCAGCTGCGTTACCGTACAGTACGGGGCCAACACTCAAGAGTGCAACGGCCAAGGCTAAGCTTTGTGCTTTCATGCATTAAAAATTAAAATTAGTACTTGTGGTTCAAATTTTCTGCCAGCAAAGGAAAGGCTCTTTTCTTACTATATATGGGAAAGATGATTCAAAAAGGTAAGTTCTACACTCATACACCAGAATCAAACCTTTTTGAATTATAATTAAACCACAAGACAAGGACAGGCTGCAAAGCGCAGCCTGAATTTCAAGGATGGTCACACAGCAATACGTTTCATTCCAAATGCCCCGGCACAAACTTATCCAAATACTCGCTGGGCTGCATACCGAACTCTTTTTTGAAACAAACACTAAAATACTTGGGGTCGTTAAAACCGACAGCATACGCCAACTCCGAAACACGGATATGTTTCTTTTCTTCCATAATCCGGCAAGCAGCCTTCAAACGGATATTACGGATAAAGGCAGAGGAGTTCAATCCTGTTAATGATTTCAACTTACGATAAAGAGTAGACTTGCTCGTTCCCATTTCATCGAGAAACGCCTGCTGATCGAAATCAGGGTCGGAAAGATGGCGGTTGACACAGTCGATTGCCTGCTGCAGAAAGTTTTCGTCGAGGCTCGTGTAGTTCAGTTCATTGGCTTCAAAGACTAACTGTTTCTTAAAATCACCCGACATACGTTCCTTTTGTTTCAACAAATTATTGATACGGGCATGAAGCACGCTCAAATTAAACGGTTTCATAATAAACCCGTCAGCTCCGGCATCATAAGCGTCTGCACGATCCTCTTCCCGGTTTTTGGCTGTCAACAGAACGACAGGGATGTGGCTGGTTTCCAAATGTCCTTTTAGCTGTTTGCAAAATTCGATACCGTCCATTTCAGGCATCATAATATCGGAGACTACCAAATCGATCTCTTCCCGGTCTATAACCTCCATTCCCTCTTTTCCCGTTACTGCGGTATAAACCTTATAAGAAGGACTCAACAAACGAGTCATCAGGCGCAACAAATCTTCATTGTCTTCAATCAACAACAGTGAACGGAGATTCTCTTTATCTGACGGTTTCACCGATTCTTTTTCAGGTTCCTTCCACTCTTCTTTATTATCAGACGGAAGAACCGGAATATGCAAACTTTCATCGACTTCTTCAGGAGTGTAAAATTCACGGAGGATTGGAATTACTACGGAGAAAGCGGTTCCCTCATCCTGTTTACTGGATACCGAGATGCTTCCTTTATGCAATTCCACCAAATCTTTTGTCAATGAAAGGCCGATACCTGTCCCAATTGTATTGAATTTGCGATAGTCACCCTCATAAAACCGTTTAAACAGATTCTTTATAGCTTCCGGAGAAAGCCCCTTTCCATTATCTCTGACAATTAAGTTCGCATTTCCGGAGCCAATAACAGACAGTTCAACCCGTACCGTGCCGCCCGGTTCATTATACTTAGCCGCATTGGACAACAGGTTATACAAAATCTTGTCCACCTTATCCGGATCGAACCAGGCAGGTAACTCCTGCGGATCACAAACCAGCGAAAAAAGCATTCTTTTCTTCTTAATCAATGGACGGAAACTATCCACACTGTTGCGTATGAACGACGCCAAATCACCTTGTGAGACTTTCAACTTCAGGTTACCGGTCTCTGCCTTACGGAATTCCAGAATCTGCTGAAGCAGGCGGATCAACCGGTTGATATTGCTCGTCATAATCTGGTAATACTCCCCGTTTTGCGGTGTAATCATCTTCAGCTCATCCACGGCAGCCGATATGATAGTAAGCGGAGTCAACAGTTCATGCGTTATATTCGTAAAGAATTGCAATTTGGAGTGATTGACTTCCTCCGCCTTTGCCTGTTCAAGCTCCCTGAGATGCAACGCGTTCCGCATCTCCACCCTGTAGTGCACAATCCGGTAGGCGATATAAGCCAAAAGACACAACAGCAAAGCATAGCCGGCATACGCCCAACCGGACTTCCAAGGTGGCGGCAGGATCACGACTTCAAGATGCCTGGTGTCCTTATTCCAGGTTCCGTTCGAATTGGTAGATTTCAGAGAGAAAGTATAAGTACCGGGCTTCAGGTTATTATAATAGGCAAAATGGCGCGAAGCATCCGCATATTGCCAATCCGTATCAAATCCTTGCAGCATATAGGCATATTTGATCTGTTGCGGATTAGAGAAACTCAAAGCGGCAAACTCGATACTGAAATTATTCCTGCGATAATCCAGCCGGATTCGTTCCGTGAAATCCGGAGCCTGTTCCGATATCTTCTTTTGTACCTTTTCATCAAGCAAAGACCAGGACTGGTTATAAATCTTAATATCCGTTATACTGATCGGCGGGAATGACTCATCTTCCATCATCCGGTCGGGGAAAAAGCTGTTATACCCCTTATAACCGCCAAAGAACATTTCACCGTTTATATCGGTAAATGCAGTGTTACGATAAAAGATGTTATCCTGCAAACCGTCGGAAGTAGTATAAAGCCGGTAGGTAACGTTCGAAAGATCGTCCGGGATATGGACTTTCATCAAGCCGACATTTGTCCCCATCCAAAGGTTACCCTGCTGATCTTCCTGGATACTGAAGATAGCATCGCCTGGCAGATTTCTTTGTTTGTGTACCGGAATAAACCGGTCCTGAACAGGATCATACAAGTTCAGACCTCCTCCTTCCGTTCCGGCCCAGAGACGTCCATGGCTGTCGATAAAAAGACAAAGTACGGAGATGCTGTTCAATTTCTCATCCTCGAACGAGTAACGTTCAAACACCATCTCCTCAGGTTGTGACGGACTACCGCTGATTCTGATAATGCCCCCATTGTTCGTACCCGTCCAAATACGTCCCTGCGAATCCTGCACGATGGACAAATAAGCATAGGCATTGACAGATGCCCCGTTCAGTTTGAAAGAATCGAAGCGGACGCCCTTATCCCCCGCCGTAAGGACACATATCCCATTACGGGTACCAAACCAGGTATTCTTGTCCTTATCTTCAAAAATAGAAAAAACACACTGGTTTGTCAACCAGTAATCAGTATCGTAATTGAACAACCGGACTTGCTGTCCGGCAGGAGCTGTTTTATCATACGAAACAATCCCCCAGTCATAGGTTCCCAACCAGATCTTACCGCTGGTAGGAGATTGAATAATCGTATTGACAATAGGAAGACGCCCCAATCCTTTAAACTCCGGCATATCCAGATTGTGCGTGTATGTTCCGGCAATACGGTTATAGACAAAGAATCCCCAGCTACCCAATCCAAGCCAGATCAAACCATCCCGGTCAACCAGGATACTGCGGACGGAAGAGTTCGTAAGCAACGGGTTTTTTACCGCATCCATCCGGTCCAGACTAAACTCCGGCTTGCGTGTAATAACGGTGTTCACGCCACCTCCCAGCAGTCCAAGCCACATCATTCCCTCCCGATCGCGGAAGACAGAACTGATCTCATTATGGTAAACGGAAATTTCAGAGTTATCCGGTCGATAACTCTGAAACGATGAAGCTGCTTCATCGTAGAGTATGCTAAGCCCGTTCCGGGTTCCTATCCAAAGCGTACCTGTATTCAGGTCCTCATCGATATCATATATTATATCGTCACAAAGGCTATTCGGATTATTCGCATCATGCTTATACTGTTTCCAGGACAAACGTTCCGGTTCGTAAGGATTCTCAAGTAGAAACAGGCCATACCCCCATGAGCCGATCCAAATCCGTTGTTTACTGTCTTCGAAAATATCATATGCCGAGTTCCGGCCATTCAATACCGGATAAGCAAACACCTTGTCAACCTCCGGGTCATACCGGTAAAACCCATCAGACCAAGTTCCTATCCATAGGTTATGATTGGAATCCTCGATCATTGCCTTGACAGAGCCTTTCAGCACGTCCGGTTTGAAAGCTACACAAGAATCTTTTTCGGAGAAATATTCGAACACTCCCGCTTCCGTACCAATAAAAATACGGTCTGTTGCAGTTACCAGTAAACGGTCGACTATACTGCGCCGCAACTCTTTACTGTCAATTTTCCGGATATGTCCGGTCGTTTTATTGAGCACATTCACTCCGTCGTAAGCGGCGATCCACAAATTATGATGATTATCCTCCGCCACACAGCAGATCGTATTATTACTCAACAGTCCGGGTGTATGCAGATTTGACTTGTATGTCTTAATCTGATAGCCATCATATTGGCACAGCCCGCTATTAGTCGCGATCCAGATATACCCGTCCTTATCCTGATAAATTTGGCGCACTTCATCCGTCGGAAGGCCATCTTGTGCCGATATATGCCCGAAATGAAATACAGGAAGAGCGCTATCCGATGCACATAAAGAAGAAATGCCAAAGGATAACAAAGCTACAAGCCATAAACGAATTAACATAGCATTAGACATTGTGTTTTTGTTGTGTTCCGGGCAAAAATAGATAAAGTTTTTGATTTAATTGTATGTTTCGACACTTATTTACACAAAATGCCTGGAGATTATATCTCCCAGGCATTTACGACCTCCGCAACATATACATAATGCGGATTGCCGGCCATTGCGTTATACCATTTCTCGTACAGGGCAGGGTCGACAAAATGATCTTTATCCATCTTCGTGACATAAAGAGTCTTACATTCGAGCGTCAGGCGCGCTTCCTTGAAACAGGGATTGCCGGATTCGGTGAAATACGGAGTCAGGCCGGTTGCTGCGACCTTATTGATATCACGGCCCGATTTCGATCCGCATATCTTATGGGCTGCCTTATGTTCTTCACCCAGGAAAGAGAGCGTAAAAGCGCCTTTGGCATCGACAAATTCGCGGGTATAGCGTTCCGGACGGATAAAGACGAACACCACCGGTTTGTTCCACAGGAAGCCCGCGCCGCCCCAACTCGCCGTCATCATGTTAAACTTGTCCTTGTCGCCGGCACTCACCAGCATCCACTCTTTTCCGATAATCTCTATAAAATTGTCCTTGATCAGACTCGGTTCAATTGCTTTCATAACTCAATACCTTATTAATAAACACTCAAAGATACGGAATTATTTATTTATCATATACTTATTAATCCTTAATCCGGATATCCTTCTTGTCTATACGGAATATTTTCTTTAGGTTTGTACGCTAATATTCGCGTAATTATCAAGACAATAAACTGCCTCAATGGAAATACTAAACAACTGGATCAGCGGAGCGAACGATATTTTATGGTCGTATATTCTGATTATTATGTTATTGGGATGCGCCCTCTGGTTCACCTTCAAAACCCGTTTCGTCCAATTCCGTATGTTCCGGGAGATGATTCGCGTACTCGGCGACTCCGCCAACAAAGCCCATGAGGGCGAGAAACATATCTCCTCTTTCCAGGCTTTTGCCGTGTCACTTGCCAGCCGTGTCGGGACGGGTAATCTCGCCGGAGTAGCCACTGCCATTGCCGTAGGCGGACCGGGAGCGGTGTTCTGGATGTGGATTATCGCCTTGTTGGGTTCATCCAGCGCCTTTGTCGAATCGACACTGGCACAGCTTTATAAACGGAAAGGGAAAGACTCTTTTATCGGAGGACCCGCCTATTATATGCGCTACGGGTTAGGGCTGAACTGGATGGGAGTCTTGTTTGCCATCCTTATTTCCATTACTTTCGGTTTCGCCTTCAATTCGGTACAGAGCAATACGATTTGTGCCGCCCTGCAAGGTTCATTCGATTTCAATCCGGCCATCGTCGGGGGAATCCTGACAGTGTTGACGCTCGCCATTATCTTCGGAGGAATCCAGCGTATTGCCAAGGTGAGCAGTGTGATTGTCCCGATAATGGCATTGGGATATGTGGCATTGGCATTAGGCATTGTCCTTTTCAATATCACAGAGCTGCCGGGTGTCATCAAACTGATTGTCGGCAGCGCATTCGGATGGGAACAGGCATTGGGCGGTACGGTCGGCGCAGCTCTGATGCAAGGGATCAAACGCGGACTGTTCAGCAATGAGGCCGGTATGGGTTCGGCTCCCAATGTGGCGGCAACAGCATCCGTGACGCATCCGGTGAAACAGGGGCTTATCCAGACATTGGGCGTTTTCACCGATACCCTGTTGATTTGTACCTGTACGGCTTTCATCATCCTTTTCAGCGGAGCTCCGCTGGATGGCTCGGTAAACGGGGTGCAACTGACGCAACACGCCCTGACGCTCGAGATAGGGAAAGCCGGAGGCATATTCGTAGCGGTAGCCATTTTCCTGTTCGCATTCAGCAGCATCATCGGAAACTACTATTACGGGGAGGCGAACATACGGTTTATCACGCCTAAGAAAAGCGTCTTATACATCTACCGCCTGCTGGTTGGCGGAATGGTGATGTTCGGTGCACTGGCAAGCCTCGACCTTGCCTGGAGCCTGGCGGATATCACAATGGCGTTGATGACGATTTGCAACCTCATCGCCATCTCGCTGTTAAGTAAACAAGCATTCCTGTTGCTCCATGATTATATCGGACAGAAACGCAATGGAATCAAAAGTCCAACGTTCGACAAGAACAGGATACCGGAGTTAAAGGACAAGGCGGAATGCTGGTAATTATTGATAAATCAAACTGAACAACCGTTCCGGAGCGAAGACCTCGTTGGCGACTTCCAGTATTTCTTCTGCTGTCAGGCGTTCTACTTTGGCGAAGACTTCCGGTAAGGTGTCGTAACGGTTATAATGCAGGAAACTCTTTCCCAAGCCCAAGAACAAGCCTTCGCGGTTGTCGCCCGAGACACCTAACTGGCCGATCACCTGCTTCTTGGCGGCAGCCAACTGGGTGGCCGACAGTTTCATATCACGCAGTTTTGCCAGCTCCTTATGGACCAACCGGACAGCTTTCTCCTTATTCTTCGGATCAGTACCGAAATAGATGCTCGCAAGACCTGTATCGGTATAGGAAGTTACATTTGATTCCACATTATACACCAACCCGTGCTTTTCCCGAAGGGAGACGTTCAACCGGTTATTCATTCCCGGACCGCCCAACAGGTTATTGAGCAGGAACAGCGGTAATCTTTTTTCGTCGTGCATGCTGTATGCCCGACCGCCTATCAGGACATGCGCCTGATGCGTATCTTTATGGACCTGTCGCGTCACAGGAAGAATCCCGGCAGGCGCAACCCGGTTACGCGACGCCATCGGGAAGGCGACATCCGACAAAGCGCTTTCCGCCATCTGCACAATCTTTTTGAACGGAATGCGTCCCATCGAGAAAAAGACCATGTTTTCGGGCGCATAGAAACGTTTCATAAACGACTTGCCGGACTCGCTGTCGAAGCTCAGCAGCGACTGTTCATCTCCCAAGATATTATGCCCTAAGGCATGGCCGTCGAACAATAAATTTTCAAATTCATCGAAGATAAGTTCCGAAGGGCTGTCCTCATACGAGTTGATCTCGTCCAGGATAACATCCACCTCTTTCTCGATCTCCTGTTCCGGAAACTGGGAATGGAACACCAGATCGGCCAACAGTTCGAAAGCCCGGCGGAAGTGTTCTTCCATAAAGATGGAATAAACGAATGTTTCTTCCTTTGTCGTATAGGCGTTCAACTCTCCTCCCACATTCTCCATCCGGTTCAGGATATGCCAGGACTTCCGCTTTTCCGTCCCTTTGAATACCATGTGCTCCACAAAGTGAGCCAATCCGAATTCATGCGCCTCCTCATCCCTCGTTCCCGCATTCACGGCAAAACCGCAATACGACACCGGGGAAGCAGAGGGAAGATGCACAATACGCAAACCGTTCGGCAATATATGCGAGAAGTAATCTTTTTCCATTATCCATTCATTTAGAGCGCACAAAAGTACAATAAATTTCGGTGCAAAGGAAATCTGTTCCCGACGCCGTCGAAAAGAAATCCGACGGCGTCAGGAATATACACGATGACGTCATAAATATAAATGACGCCGCCGAAAAACAAATATCAGTAACGGAAACTTCCTCCTCCTAAGAACTCACGCAAGAGGGAAGTGCCCGGAAGGCCGACATCAGGAATATAATTAAAGTAACGGAGGAAACGGAGCAAGCGGTAAGCCTCCGCATTTTCCGGATCGCATTCGCGCACTTCGCCTAAAATCGGTTCGGCAAACTTCCGCAGGGCTGCCAGTTCATACAACATGGCGCTGTTGAACATCGCATCCGCATTTTCCTGATACGGGAAAATCCATTTATCTTCGCCCCGGCGCACACTGGGCCAGCGGGCAATCGTATCGCGGGCGGAATAACCACGAAAACGGTAATCACGGATAATGCGGCGCAAGAGGCGGTTATCGGTCGTCGGAATCCAGTTATGGTTATCCAACGAGATAGAGGTCAGCACCGAAACATAAACCCGGTATTTATAGCGATCTTCGATCATGGAGGTCAGTTCAGGGTTCAGGGCGTGAATGCCCTCGATCACCAGGATCGAATTCTGGTGCATCTTCAATTTCTTTCCTTTATACACGCGACGGCCGGTTTCAAAGTCAAAACTCGGCACGTCTATCTCCTCACCCGAAAGCAATTTCTGCAACTCGCTGTTGAAATAAGGCAGGTCGAGCGCATAGAGGGATTCAAAATCATATTCGCCCGTTTCATCCTTAGGCGTATCCTCGCGATTCAAGAAATAATCGTCTAACGAGAGGCTGACGGGATGAATCAGGTTCGTGATCAACTGCACTTCCAAACGCTTGCAGAAGGTTGTCTTCCCGGAAGAGGAAGGGCCGGAAATCAAGACGATGCGGATGCCGTCGTCGTAGCGCGAAGCAATCTCTTCCGCGATCTTGGCAACCTGCTTCTCCTGCATGGCTTCGGATACCATGACAATCTCGGAAGACAGGCCTTTCTCGATTGCCCGGTTCAGGTCGCCTACATTATCCAGCCCGACCGTACGCTGCAAAGTCAGGTGTTCCTTATAGACCTGAAACATCTTATCTTGGCGGATGACAGGTTCCAGCTCCAACGGATTGCCTCTTTGCGGGACACGCAACAACACGCCGTCGAAATAAGGGACCAGATCAAAAAGCCGCACATAGCCGGTAGACGGCGTCAGGCAACCGTAAAAATAATTGATGTAACCATCCAAATCATAATAAGAGGTATAAGGCATACCGGCGCTTTCGATCAGACGCGCCTTGTCGTTCATGCCCCTTTCGCGGAACAAGACCGCCGCGTCGGCCGTACGGACCGTCTTCAAACGGAAAGGCAGGTCGGCATCGATAATCTCACACATCCGTTTTTTGATCTTGCCGATCGTTTCTTCATCGATATTCTTTCCATTGTGAATGACGCAGTAGTAACCTTTTGAAATCGGATGTTCCAGGTTCAACGTCGCCGAAGGCAGCACATCGTTTACCGCTTTGGAAAAGATATGACACAGGGAACGGACATACGTACGCATTCCCGACAGTTGGGAATAATCGACATATTCTACATCTTTCGGATGCCAGCAACGGAAGCTCAAACCTTCCGTTTTATTGTTTACTTGCGCATTCATCGGCCGCAACCGGAGCGGAGCGCCTACAAGCGCATAGATGTCTAACAGTGAAGAACCAATGGGAACCTCTTTATAGGTATTGTTATTTTTGCAATAAATTGTAATCGTTTCAGACATGGTATATCAGTTATTATTTGTAAATTTGTCCCCTAAAGTTAGGAATATTAATCGGATATACATCCACTTAAACGTATTTTAAATGGACTATTCATTTTTTGATTTTCTACGCCTGATAGGTTCTTTAGGCTTGTTCCTGTACGGTATGAAAATCATGAGCGAAGGTCTGCAGAAATTTGCGGGTGACAGTTTACGCAAGATTCTGACGGCCATGACGACTAACAGGGTAACCGGTGTTTTGACCGGCGTTTTGATCACGGCCCTGATCCAATCATCATCCGCCACTACAGTCATGGTGGTCAGTTTCGTCAACGCCGGGTTGCTCACCCTCACCCAATCCATCGGGGTCATTATGGGAGCCAATATCGGTACGACCGTAACCGCCTGGTTGATCTCCGCCCTCGGATTTAAAGTCGACATCGCAGCCTTTTCCCTCCCTCTATTAGCATTTGGTATTCCTCTACTCTTTTCCGGTAAAAGTTCCCGTAAGTCGATCGGTGAGTTCATCTTCGGTTTCGCATTCCTCTTTATGGGTTTGCAGTCGTTGAAAGCCAACGCACCTGATCTTGGAGCCAACCCCGATATGCTTGCTTTCGTGCAGAACTATACCGATATGGGATTCATCTCCATCATCCTGTTCCTTTTCATCGGTGCGATCCTGACCATGATTGTACAGGCTTCCGCCGCCACAATGGCAATCACGCTTATCATGTGTGCCAACGGCTGGATCGACTATCAATTAGGTGTGGCGCTGGTACTGGGCGAAAATATCGGAACAACCATCACGGCCAACTTAGCAGCGTTGACCGGAAATATACAGGCTCGGCGAGCAGCTCTGGCACACTTGGTATTCAACATATTCGGCGTTTGCTGGGTGCTTGTTCTGTTCTATCCGTTTACAAATGCCGTTTCCTGGTTCGTGACAAATATCATGGGCATAAGCGATCCGGCAGTTGCCGTTTCCTTCAAGTTGGCGGCATTCCACACGGCATTTAATATCAGCAATACGTTCATTATGATCTGGTTCGTCAACCTGATCGAGAAGACGGTTCGCGCTCTCATCAAAGGGAAAAAAGAGGAGGAAGAAGAATACCGCTTACGTTATATTACAGGCGGTATGTTGTCTACAGCCGAGCTTTCCATCCTGCAGGCACACAAGGAAATCACTCTTTTTGCAGAACGCACGGGTCGTATGTTGGGCATGGTAAAAGAACTGTTCTACGAAAAGAATGAAGAAGCATTCCTGAAGACCTACAGCCGCATCGAGAAATACGAAAGTATCAGCGACCGGATGGAAATCGAGATTGCCAACTATCTGACCTGCGTGGCTGAAGGCCGCCTGAGTTCGGAAGGTAAGGAAGAGATCCGCATCATGCTGCGTGCCGTATCGGAGATAGAAAGTATTGCCGACTCCTGCAACAATATGGCACGAAGTATCAAGCGCCGCAACGAGTTCAAATCGACGTTTACGGACGAGCAAAACCATAACGTCGACCAGATGTTGGCACTGACGGAAAAGGCCTTGTACCGCATGATCGAGATCCTGAAAAAGACAGAACTCGTCCGCGATGATGTCAACCCGTCTTACAACATTGAGAACGAAATCAACAACTACCGCAACCAGTTGAAGAACCACAACGTGGAAGACATCAACAACAAGAAATACCAGTATCAGGATGGCGTCTACTACATGGATATCATCGGCGAAGCAGAAAAGCTTGGCGACTATGTATTGAATGTAGTGCAGGCGGTTATTGAGAAGAAGATATAAGATAAACTATTTTATCCGGTCTTCTATTGCATGTCACAGTCGTATTCTTTTCATGTCACAATTGTCTTCCTTCTATGTTACAATTGGATTTCTTTTGTTTCACGGCTGTGACATGAATAGCAGGTAGGTACGGAGGGGGCACACATCCCGCATCGTTCATTCTATCTGCCGGGTTATTCATTCCTTTACGGCACTATAACCCCATGAAGTACTGCAAAACCATTTTACAGGCAATCTTGACAAGCCAGGACCTTCCTGCTTGCTTATACAGATACAGTTGTAAGAAAAAGTGAGCTATCCCGTTCCCGCGCTCCGACGCGGGATCGCAAAACAGCCTGCCGCATCCTAAATCATCATTTACAAGTTTTGATAAAGCCTGTTCCTCTGCGATCCCGCGTCGGAGCGCGGGAACGGGATAGTTCAAATATGGCAAGAAACGAATTATCCCGATTAATTATAATGTTACCCCGGATTTGAAGATTGCGATCTCCCGGTAACCGTTCTTTTCATTATTGGTCGGGCATCCGCTTGCGACATCGATGACAAAGCGGATAAACCCTTCACAAAGTTCTTCCATACCTTTACCTTCTAACAGGGAACCGGCGTTGAAATCGATCCAGTTTGGCTTGCGTACATACAAATTACTGTTAGTCGAAACCTTCACTGTCGGGACAAACGTGCCGAAAGGCGTTCCTCTTCCGGTTGTAAACAGAACCAGATGGCAGCCGGAAGCTGCCAAAGCGGTACTGGCCACCAGGTCGTTTCCGGGAGCGCTCAACAAGTTCAGACCTTTTGTTACTAACCGTTCACCATAGAGCATCACATCGCGCACAGCCGAAGTCCCGGCTTTCTGCGTACACCCCAGCGATTTCTCTTCCAGTGTAGAAATACCTCCCGCCTTATTGCCCGGGGAAGGATTCTCGTAAATAGGTTGTTTATTTTCAATAAAATAAGACTTGAAGTCATTGACCAAATGAACAGTCTTTTCAAAAACTTCCCGCGATTCGCTCCGGTTCATCAGGATCGTTTCGGCTCCGAACATCTCCGGTACTTCCGTCAGAACTGTCGTTCCTCCCTCTGCCACCAGATAATCGGAGAAGACGCCCAGCAACGGATTAGCCGTAATGCCGGAAAAACCATCCGAACCGCCACATTTCAGTCCCACACGCAATTCGCCTAAAGGGACATCCGTTCGCTCATCCTGTGAAGCGACTGCATAAAGCTCACGCAAAAGCGCCATGCCCGCCTCTAATTCATCGTCCACCTTCTGCGTTTCCATAAAGCGGATGCGTTCCGTATCGTATTCTCCCAATAGCTCGCGAAAAGCGCCGACCTGGTTGTTCTCACATCCCAAACCGACAACAAGAACCGCCCCCGCGTTCGGGTGCAACACCATATCCCGCAATATCTTCCGGGTATTCTCGTGGTCATCACCCAACTGGGAACAACCATAGTTATGCGGAAAAGCGACAATCGCATCGACTCCCGCCCCTTGTGTCTCCCGCTGCAACTCATCGGCCAGCCGACGGGCAATGCCATTCACACAACCGACCGTCGGAATGATCCAGACCTCATTCCGGATACCGACATTCCCGTTCTTGCGGCGATAGCCTTTAAAAGCAAGCGAAGCCCGTGAAGGTTGTGCAGGAATGGGCTGCGGGTTAAATTCATATTCACGCAATCCTTCCAGATTGGTTTTGATATTCTTCTCGTTTACCCAACAACCCGCAGCAATCGCCATCCGGGCATGCCCGATAGGAGCGCCGTATTTAACAATGTAATCGCCTTCCTCAAAATCCTGCAAGGCTACTTTATGACCTGCCGGAATATCCTGTCGCACAACAACAGTCTTTCCATTAATGTCCAACGACATGCCGGTATGCAGGTCTTCGACGGCCACAGCCACATTATCGGCCGGATTTATCTGTATATACGTTCGCATCAGCAAATTTCTTTAACGGCAGTAAGCATTCCCTTTTCCTGAATGGTATCCAGGAACCCTTTCAGCATTTCCGTCAACCCCGGAATCCGGTTCAGATCTTCACCCCAAATGGAAGAGGCTGCCAATACGCCTTCCGCCACTTTCCGCGTCGAACCGGTCGCCCAAAGTTCCTGTAGCAACTTGAGGTTTTCCGCAGAGTCATCCGGCTCCGCTTTTACACCATCGGCACGTACATCTCCCTTATAGTAGGTAATAATGGCAGCCAGACCTAAAACGAGCCCTTTCGGTAACTCGCCTTTCCGCTCCAGATAGACTTTCAGGCCCGGCAAATCGCGCGTTTCATATTTAGGGAATGAATTCAGCATGATCGAGACAACCGAATGATCGACAAACGGATTATTGAAACGTTCCATCACGTCGCGGCCGAACTGCATCAGTTCCTCTTTCGGCAGGTCTAACGTTTCCAGCAATTCTTCGAACATCACTTTATGAATGTATCTCCCCAATACCTCGTGCCGACAGGCATCCCGTACGATATCCACCCCGGAAAGCCAGGTGACAGGCGCCAAAACCGTATGGGGGCCATTCAGCAAAGTCACTTTCCGCTGGTGATAAGGCTCTTCGCTCGGAACAAACAGGACATTCAGCCCCGCCTTGTCCGCCGGGAACTCCTTCGCTACCGAACCGGGCGCTTCAATCACCCACAGATGGAAGACCTCCGCCTGGACAACCAGGTTATCGTTATACTGTAACTTTTCCTTGATCGCATCGATCTCCTTGCGTGGGAATCCCGGTACGATGCGGTCCACCAGTGTCGCATACACCCCGCAGGATTCTGTGAACCATGTTTTAAAGTCATCGCTCAATTCCCACAGTTCGATATATTGGTAAATTGTTTCTTTCAGCTTATGCCCGTTCAGGAATATCAGTTCACACGGGAAGATTATCAGCCCTTTGCCCTTATCGCCGTTAAATGTCTTGTAGCGATGGTAGAGTAACTGAGTCAGCTTTCCCGGATAAGAAGAAGCCGGCGCATCTTCCGGTTTGCAAGCCGGATCAAAAGTGATTCCCGCTTCCGTCGTATTGGAAATGACAAAACGCATTTCCGGCTGTTCCGCTAATTTCATGAAAGCGGCAAAATCCGTATAGGGATTCAACGCACGGCTGATCACATCGACCCGGGTCAGGCTGTTTACCTTCTCTCCTTTATCCAAGCCTTGCAGATTGACATGATAGAGACAATCCTGCGCATTCAGCATATCGGCCATCCCCCGGTCAATCGGCTGGACAACAACCACACTACTGTCAAAACCCACCTTCTCGTTCATCTTTTGGATAATCCAATCCGCAAAGGCACGAAGGAAATTCCCTTCGCCGAACTGTATGATCCGTTCCGGATGCAGCACCTTTCCGGCTGTTTTTTTATTCAATTCTCTCATCCCAATTTCTGTTTAAAATCCGTTCATTAACGGCAATCGAAGCCGGTAATCAAATTGGGTTCTAATTTAAAGGAAAACGAAAACATATCCAACAATATGCAATAAAACATATAAATATGTCTGGTAATCAGGATTAATTTAATATATTTGCATCAAATATCTCTATCACGAACTAAAACCGGCATTTTGTATCATGAAGCATTTTCTTATTAACATACTGACTTTATTCTCTATTTTAATCACGGCAATATCCTGTTCGCCTAAAGTAGAAATCATTCCGGCTGAATTGGCCTACAAGGCCGAAGCCACTACCGGAGAAGGATCGATCTGGGACCCCTACCGCCAAACATTATTCTGGGTAGACATTGAAGGTCAGACGTTGTACGAATATCACCCGAACACAAAGAAATGCGACTCGTGGAAATTCGACCGCATGATATCTACTGTCGTACCGGAAAGCGACAGCACCGTTATCATCGCCCTGCAAAACGAAATCGTACGGGTAAACCTGGCTGACGGGCAGACGACATCCGTCGCTCCGATACCCGACAAAGACGGAAAAGTACGCTGCAACGATGGGAAATGCGACCCGGAAGGACGTCTATGGATCGGGACAATGGGTTTTGGTGCGCCGAAAGGAGCCGGAACCTTGTATTGTGTTTTACCCGACGGAACAATCAGCACCAAACTACAAAAAGTAACGATCTCGAACGGTATCGTCTGGACAGCAAACAAGAGATTCATGTACTACAACGATACGCCGACCGGCAAAATAGCCCGCTACCGCTATGATCCCGACAACGGCGATATCCTGTTTGACGGAATTGCGGTCGATCTGCCGGAAGGGACAGGGGCGCCGGACGGGATGACAATCGACAGCCAGGACCACCTCTGGGTGGCTCAATGGGGAGGCTATGGCGTTTACTGTTATAACCCTTATACGGGAGAATTATTGGCCAAGGTGAACGTTCCGGCCCCGAATGTCGCCTCCTGCGCATTCGGAGGTAAAAAGATGGACACGCTTTATATCACAACGGCTCGCGCCGGCCTGTCCGAAGAACAACTCCGCAAGTATCCGTTGAGCGGCAGCGTCTTCAGTTGCAAACCGGGTGCTAAAGGAGTAGCAGCCAACAGTTTCGGGAATTAAGGCCTTCCGGACATAATTTATCACAAATGTAAACAGCTTCTCGATATTTATTGTTTACTTTGTAAAACATTGAAATAAAAATATGACTAAGAATAAATCTGAAAAGAAAAGTAATAAACAGGGAAAGAAGCAAAACAGCTCCAAAAGCAATAACAAACGGATGAAAAAAGAGGCAATGATCAATGCCATCATCGACGTATTCAAGTCTTCTCCCAAGGAACCTTTCAACTATCGACAAATCAGCAGTATGATAGGAGTGACTAACCAAGTGCAGAAATTGCAGGTGGTGGACATCCTGTATGATCTCTCCGCTGATAACTTCATTTCCGAAATAGACCGGGGACGCTACCGCTATAACGACTGGGGAACAACAGCCGTCGGGACTTTCATGCGCCGGCAGAACGGAAAGAACTCTTTTATCCCCGAAGACGGCGGAACGCCTATCTTTGTGGCAGAACGCAACTCCGCCCATGCGCTTAACGGCGATAAGGTAAAAATACAGCTTCATGCAAAGAGAAAAGGCGCCGATCCGGAAGGTGAAGTGATTGAAATCCTGGAAAGCGAACGTCGGACAATCACCGGCAAGCTGCAAGTGACAAAAGGCTTTGCCTTCCTGATTACCGAAGACAAGACATTGGCAAACGATATCTTTATCCCCAAAGACAAGCTGAAAGGCGGCAAGACGGGCGATAAGGCGATTGTCCGTATCACCGAATGGCCGGAAGAAGCCAAGAACCCGCTGGGCGAAGTGGTAGACATTTTAGGTGCGGCCGGTGACAACAATGCCGAGATGAACGCAATCCTCGCAGAGTTCGACCTCCCATACAAATATCCGGCCAATGTGGAAAAAGCGGCGGATAAGATATCGGAAGCAATCCCCGAAGAGGAAATAGCCAAACGTGAGGACTTCCGTAATATCACGACTTTCACCATCGACCCGAAAGATGCCAAAGACTTCGACGATGCGCTTTCCGCACGTCTTCTGGAAAATGGCAACTGGGAAGTTGGCGTACATATTGCCGACGTCACTTATTACGTCAGACCGGAAAGCCTGATAGACCGGGAAGCATATGACCGGGCCACCTCCATTTATCTGGTAGACCGTACCATCCCGATGTTGCCCGAACGCTTGTGCAACAAGATATGTTCACTTCGTCCGGACGAAGAGAAACTCTGTTTTTCGGCTATCTTCGAATTAAATAAAAACGCCGAAGTCCAGCAATTCCATATCGCCCGTACGATCATCAAGAGCGACCGCCGTTTCGCCTACGAAGAAGCGCAGGAAGTGATCGAGACAGGAGAAGGCGATTATAAAGAAGAAATCCTGGCACTCAACAGACTGGCACAAAAATTGCGTGAAAAGCGTTTCAAGGACGGAGCTATCGCATTCGATCGGTTCGAAGTCAAATTCGATATCGACGAGACAGGTAAACCATTGGGTACTTATATCAAAGAGTCAAAAGAAGCCAATAAGCTGATCGAAGAATTCATGTTGCTGGCCAACCGTACAGTAGCCGAATTCGTCGGAAAGACCAAGAATAAGACAAAGAAAACATTCGTCTACCGTGTTCACGAACAGCCGGATCCTGAGAAGCTGAGAGACTTCTCCGCATTTATCAGCCGATTCGGTCACAAAGTACGTACGGAAGGAAGTAAAACGGACATTTCCAAGAGCTTCAACCGCTTATTGGAGACCGTACAGGGCAAACCGGAAGAGAATCTGGTGGAGACATTAGCTATCCGTTCCATGCAGAAAGCCTTTTACGGGACAGATAATGTCGGGCATTACGGATTGGCAATGGACTATTATACACACTTCACCTCCCCGATCCGCCGTTATCCGGATATGATGGTACACCGTTTACTGGAACGTTATCTGGCGGGCGGGCGCAGTGTGATCAAAAGCAAGTATGAAGAACTCTGCAAACACTGTTCCGAAATGGAAATCCTGGCATCCAGTGCCGAACGCGCTTCCATCAAGTACAAACAGGTGGAATTTATGAAAGATAAGTTAGGGCAGGTATTCGACGGCAAGGTTTCCGGCGTAGCCGAATGGGGCTTGTATGTGGAACTGAATGACAATAAATGCGAAGGGCTTGTCCCGATACGTGACCTCGATGATGATTTCTACGAGTACGACGATAAAAACTACTGCCTGTTAGGCCGTAAAACAAGACGCATATACCGTTTGGGAGATTCCATCACAGTCAAAGTGGCACAGGCGAACCTGGAAAGAAAACAGTTGGACTTTGCGATAGTTTAACTCCAAAAGACAAATCCTGCCACCCCGCAAGCAATCAGTCCCAACCCTAACAGGGCATAAAAGATACGGGCACCCTTGCGACCCAGCCAGCGGACAAACGTCATGGCTCCGCTGGTCTGGAAATACCATTCGAGGTTCAGGATGGCAGCAACAATGGAGAAAGCCCCCAATGCGATAAAGAGGATCAGGATAAAATATTCGGTAGGTTCCATCGCTTACTTGACTTCTACGGTACGCGATCCGTCGGGATTCTCTGTAATGGCAACTTCCACTACATCACCCGGCAAGAGTTCCTCAATCTTTTCCGGCCATTCGATAAAGCAGAGCGCGCCACTGTAGAAATAATCTTCCGTACCGATATCTTCCGCTTCGCTCAGTTTATTGATGCGGTAAAAGTCAAAATGGTAGATCAGCTCGCCGGTCGTATCGCTGCGATATTCGTTGATGATGGCGAACGTCGGGCTGTTGATCACATCCTCCACACCCAATTCTTCGCAAATAGCTTTGATAAAGGTAGTCTTTCCTGCGCCCATGCTTCCGCGAAAAGCGAAAACGGTACGGTCGTCCATCCCGGCGATAAACGCTTTCGCGGCCTGGCGGATCGTATCTAAACTGTCGATTTTAATTACGCTCATGATCTTTTAAATTGACAATTGACAATTGACAATTGACAATTCAAAAGAGGAATTATCAATAGAAAATCGGCAATTGAGATTTCGAGTACAAAGATAAAACAATTGTCAATTGTCAATTGTCAATTGTCAATTATTTTGGCATCATCGTAATAAAAGGGACCAGCATCTCTTCCATCGAAATGCCGCCATGCTGGAACGTATTCTTATAGTAAGAAACGTAGTAATTATAATTATTCGGATAGGCGAAGAAATCATTATTCATCGCAAATATATACTTGCTGCTCAGGTTCGGGGAGGGCAATCCGACCTTGTCCGGATAGCGGATTTCGAGCACTTCCTTCGGGTTGTAATTCAGGTTCTTGCCAACCTTATAGCGAAGATTGGTGTTCGTGTTCTTGTCGCCTATCACCTTCAGGGGGTTATCCACGCGTATCGTCCCGTGATCGGTCGTAACGATAACCCGGTAGCCTTTCCCGGCTATACGCTTGAAGAGTTCCAACGTGCCGGAATGCTGGAACCAGGAACGCGTCAGGCTGCGATAAGCCGCTTCGCTCTGGGCCAGTTCGCGGATCATCTTGTTTTCCGTACGGGCATGCGAAAGCATATCGACAAAGTTAAGGACAACCACATTCAACTGGTTATTCAGGAGGGAAGGGACGATATTCAGCAACTTGTCGTTATACTGCGAGTCGTGCACCTTATGGTAGGAGAACGTATATTTCTTGCGGAACCGTTCGATCTGCGTCTGGATAAGCGGCGCTTCGTTCAGGTTCTTGCCTTCCTCGCTGTCTTCGTCCACCCAAAGCTCGGGGAACATTTTCTCGATCTGTAGCGGCATCAGACCGGAGAATATCGAGTTGCGGGCATATTGTGTCGCGGTCGGCAGGATACTGTAGTAGAGGCTTTCGTCGAAAGTAAAATATTCGGCAAGCAGGTCTTTCACCTCACGCCACTGGTCGAGGCGGAAGTTATCGATCAGGATAAAGAACACCTTTTCGTCGTTGTCGAGCATCGGGAACACCTTTTTCTTGAACAGATCGGGGCTCATCAACGGGCGTTCGGCCGGGTTCTGAATCCAGTCCACATAATTCTTCTTGACAAATTTACCGAAAGCATTGTTCGCCTCCTGTTTCTGCATCCGGAGCATATCGGTCATCGGTACTTGGCTGCTTTCCAGCTCAAGTTCCCAATAGACGAGTTTCTTATAGACCTCCATCCAGTCGTCGGTCGTCAGCGAGTCGTTGATCTGCATACCGATACGGCCGAACTCCTGCTGATAGCCGACAGTCGTCGTCTCAGAGATAATCACATTCTTGTGGACATTCTTCTTGATAGACAAAAGCAGTTGGTTCGGATTGACAGGCTTGATCAGGTAGTCGGCGATCTTATTGCCGATAGCCTGGTTCATGATGCTCTCTTCCTCGCTCTTGGTAACCATGACGACAGGGAGATCGGGATTGATCGCCTTGATCTGGGCCAGTGTTTCCAGCCCGGTCAGACCCGGCATATTCTCATCCAGGAAAATGATGTCGAATGATTCCTCCTTGCAGCATTCAATGGCATCCTGCCCGCTGATCACCGGAACCACTTCATACCCCTTATCTTGCAGGAAAAGGATATGAGGTTTCAACAAATCTATCTCATCGTCCGCCCAAAGTACTCTGTCTTTCTTTACTGCCATAGTTTTATCTTTTCTTCTCTACAAATGTATGATAATATAACGAGATACGCTTTCTTTTTGTATAACCTTCCCTCTTTTTTTAGGCTCTTTTGTATTACCTTTGTATAATATAAACGAGAACTATATTTATCATAAGACAAAAGCCACAGAGGATTCCGGCAACCGGGCCAATAACCTTTATCCACAGCAATAGCGTATCCGCACCAGCTATATTCCAGAGAAGGTGACGATGTTCACTTCCGACCTTATTGCATAAATCCACCTATAAAGAGAAAAACACCCTATATCAGTTGTTTTTCATTGCTTTTAGTTGCTTTTCCAAAAGAGAAAGCATACCTTTACAAAGTATTAACCCCATAAATACAAAATCTTATGAGAACAACAATCTTCAAAACATTATTCAAAATCTGCCTGCTGCTATCCTGCATGGCAGTATGGTCCGGATGCAACGATTCGGACGAGTGGGAACAGGAAGGAATGGAAATATCCTGCACTTTGGTCAAGACTGTGGAAAACGGTACGGAAGTCGAGTACCCGATAAAGATATCCCCCAGCCTGTCTTTGAAAAAAGACAATACACTGGAAGGACTTGCGGTGATCAATGAGATCCGGGGAAGCTATATGTATAATACAGACAACAGCAAATTCAAAATCGATGAATTAGTAATGACGGAGCTCGGTAGCCCAAGCCCATATAGTGATGCCGAACATATGTATTTAGGCTATCTAAGGGATGTTTCTTCCTTTAAACAAGAGGGAGAGACCATCAAGTTGTATTTCGGGGAAGACAGTTATTTGGAGTATAAATTAAAGAACCCTGATGATTTAGAAGAAGAAGTTCCCTCATACAAGCTCACCGGAGAAGGGATCTACTGGAAACTGACAAAAGCTGTTGAGAACGGTAAGATCATCAAGAACATCAAAGAGGAAGAAGATTACGAAAGTTACAAGGTTTTCACTTTGTCTTTCGAAGGAGACGGCAGTTTCAAAGAAACTGGAAAGTTCAAAGGTTACAGTTCAACGAATGCCATAGAAGGCACATACACAGCCAATAACAAACAATCCACCATCTATTTAACGGAGATATTTGGAACAGACCTTGGAGAGAGCGAGTTCGGCTATCAATATATGGACACATTGAGGTCTATATATTCATGGATATATTATGATGGATGTTTACTTTTATACTATGGAGATAACAGTTATTTTCAATATGAATTAATAGAAGAATAAAATGAAAAGGGGGAAACTTATTCCTCATTCAGTATATCCCGCGCCTCATCGAACCCTCCGTCGAACTGGTTATCCTTTATCTCCGCATTAATCACACGCTGGAAGAAGAAACGGTGGTTGTTCCAGTGGAAGGCAGGATAATCCTGGTTCTGCCGGATCACGTTATTACGGAAGACAAGCCCGTCGACCGACTTTGCATACAGGATCGGGGCGTCAAATGTATCGAATGTGTTATTCTCAATCACGATACCGCTATGAAAATACTTCTTCTGGTCTTTCAGGTCGGGTATCTCCGGATAGATGGATATTACGGCATTGGTGAACTGGAACATATTCGTCAACGCGTTGATAAACCGGTTATTCCGGATCAATACGTCATGGCAAGCTCCCGTCTCGAACCATCCGTTGCAATCGCCGCACAGCAGGATAGCCGTACCGGAGGTATGGTCGAAGACATTATTTTCCACAACAGTCCGCTTAGGCGTGCTGAACAGTGAACCGCGGGCACGGTTATTACGAATCACATTGTCGGCGAAATAGACCGCCGGCGTCCATTCCAGGTTCTCGATACCATACGTCCCCGCCTCGCTGATCGCAGGATCGACAGGCTTCTCAAATGTGATGCGGAACTGCTTGGCACCGTGATCATCCGGCTTGTCGACAGCCTGAATGGCCGTCACCGTGTTCTGCTCTCCGAGTATCTCCATTGTTTTGGAATCGATAAACTGGACGGTGTCACCCGGACGTCCCCATTCGAAACCATATGACTGACCGTGCATATACTCGCCCACCAGCGTTTTGTCGTCGACACGCTGCTGCACCTTCAGATAAGTGCCATGCACATTGATCGCATCGTCCATCATCCCCTCGTACAAACCGCCGACAGAGCGGATCAGTCCCTTGCATCCAGAGAAATGGGTGGCGTCCGCCTGTGTCGTGAAGTAACGCGGATCATCCTTGCCGCGCAGGCAGACCGAGAAGCGGTCCAACGTGATATTCTCGCTCATCTGTGCCAGCAAGCCCATCCCTTCGGCATAATGAACCTGTATATTCTCCAATGCCGTATTGGTATCATGATACATGAATACGCCCGGAGTCGGACGACCGTACCCACGGAAAACGACAACCGTTCCCGGTATCAGTTTCTTGTTTTTCCAGGAGGCGAGTATCTTACGGGGAGCGATCTCTGCCACATGCCTGCTGCCTACGCCGATATCGCTGGTGGTATAGACCAGCCGTTTCGTATCTCCTTCAAAAGCGATTCCCCAGGCAGGAATATGTTCCCAGCCTTCCCCTTTGGCGACAAAGTTACTGTCGCGTATCTCATACTGTACCCAAGGCGCCACCTCATAGGTAATCAGGCCGTTCACCGTATCGTTTTCCAACACCTTAACCTGGCTGATATGCGGATTCTCGAAGTCGATACTGAAGTTCTTCAACGTGCAATTCTCCGAACCCACTAAGGAAACGGGAAGCATCCGCCCATGAAAAATCAGTTCCGAACCCTGCCCGTCAAAGACAACATTCTTCATGTTTTCGAACGGCAGCCCTACGGACTTGGGATTGTCCTGGTCATGGTTGGAGATGAAATACTCACGAAGGGAAGCCCCTTCCGGATAGAAGTCGTAACGCCCTTTCGGCAAAACGATTGTAACGCCGTCCGGATGATCCGTCGCGGCGATCTCCTGCAAAGCTTTCGCAATCAAGGGGGATGCATTTTCCTTACTGTCCGGTTTCAAGCCATAGTCGGCAAGATTATACGACTGACCGGCACAGGCTGTCAGCAGAACCGCCAGCATAAATGTGAGTAGAAAAGATGAATTTAGTTTCATGGCAAGTATCTTATGTGTTGATCCTATTTTACAATTCGGGAACAAATATATCAATTTATTATTTTAGATTTTCATCGGTTTGACTTAACCAATTGAGGAATAAACTTTTAGCGAATTATTTGAGAAGTAGTG
>NZ_QREV01000050.1:4649-34054 GCF_003363715.1 Parabacteroides acidifaciens | reverse complement strand
CTAATCTTCGCGAGGTGCCGAGTGCACTACACATTAGCACGGTCGTAATGGCAAAGAGGACGGTCGTAATTGCTGAAAACACTCAAAAAAGGCTAAAAACCCCCTTTTTGACGTCCGAAAAGCGGATTAACATTTGTTTTGTTTCGGATGTCTTTCGAAGCTAAAAAATACGTTTTATACAATAAGCCCCCCTTAAATAACGGACTGATAGAAGACAAATAAGAACAAATGTTAATTTACTATCAAACGGATACAACTATGTGAGTTTTCCGTATATTTGCAATAAATACAATAATATTCATTATAGCCAATTTCACCATATAAAAGATACAATAATGTCTTTAATATATACATTTGATTTAGATACGGCACAGAGCCTTTTACAGATAATAGCCCAGAATCTGCAAAAAAGGAGATTAGAGAAGAATCTTTCCAGAGAAGCTCTTTCCCAGCTTAGCGGCGTACCGGCTCCAACAATTGCCAAATTTGAACAGAAATATACTATTTCATTGGCTTCTTTCGTTGCTCTTGCAAAAGCATTAGGATATGCGAAAGAGATAAAAGCATTGTTATCCGAACCTCAATACAGCACAATGGAAGAATTGGAAAACATCAATAAAAACAAAAACAGAAAGAGAGGACGCTATGAAATGGATAGATAAGTTGTCTGTGTTGTATCGTGACAAAAAAGTAGGGATACTGACAATGACACCGGATAATACAAGATGCGCCTTCCAATATGACAAGGAATGGTTATCTACTGGATTTTCAATTTCTCCTATAGAACTGCCATTAAAGCCGGACCTGTTCATAGCTAAGCCTGAACCCTTTTGGGGCAATTTCGGAATTTTTGAAGATAGCTTACCCGATGGATACGGGCGTTATCTATTAAACCGGCTATTGAGAAAACAAAATATAGACGACTCAAATCTGACCCCTATACAACGTTTAAGTATTGTTGGAAATTCCGGAATGGGAGCCTTATGCTATGTACCCGAATCATACATCGGCGAAGAAAAATCTTTACCGGAATTAGACACATTACAACAAATGGCTCTTGACGTTCTTTCTGAAAAATCAGACGTAGGAACTGATATCCTTTATTTTAACAGTGGTAATTCCGGCGGATGCCGCCCCAAATGCCTATTACATGATCAAGACGGTAGTTGGTTGGTTAAATTCCGTCATAATTATGATCCGGAAGATATGGGAGCAATGGAGTATCGCTATAATCTAACAGCCCGAAAATGCAATATACAAGTCGCCGATTTCAAGTTGCTGGAAGGAAAATATTTTGCAAGCAAACGTTTTGATCTAAAAGCCGGAGAACGTTTGCATATTGCAACAGCTGGAGCATTATTAAACGAATCGATCAGTCAACCGAAATTGGATTACAAAATACTGCTCCATTTAACAGGCTTTTTGACTCAAGACCCGAAACAGGTAGACGAAATGTTCCGGCGCATGGTTTTCAACGTACTGACAGACAACAAAGACGATCACGCAAAAAATTTCAGTTTCATATATGAAAATGACAGATGGATATTATCACCTGCATATGATCTGACACTATGCAGTATCGGATATCATGGAGAACGCGCGACATCTGTCAATAACAATGGGACACCTACTTTGGACGATATGCTTACCGTCGGAGAAAGTATCCGCATTAATCGAAAAAAGGGGATGGAATTATTCCAAACAGTCTACGAAAATTGCCAGGAGATCATATCAAAAGCGTGGAAGGGCTAATCCCCTTCCACCGTTAACGCTAATTTCTGCAAATCTTTATCCGCTGAAGAGGAGCCGACCATTAGGGTGAAATCACCGGGTTCTACTTCCCAAAGCTTACGGACGGTATAGAATTTCAGGTCGTCCGGAGTGATCGCAAACTCGACACGTTTGGTTTCGCCGGCTTTCAGGGAAACACGTTGAAAACCTTTCAGCTCTTTGACCGGACGAGTGATTGAACCGTATTCGTCGCGGATATACAACTGCACGATTTCTGTTCCATCCATTTTGCCCGTGTTTGTCACATCGAAAGAGATTGTTACAGATTCATCTTTCCGGATCTTATCCTTTGAAAGGGCCGGTTTGCCATATTGATACGAGGTGTAGCTCAGTCCGAAGCCAAACGGATAAAGCGGGCCCGTATGTCCCAAAGCAAACTGACGGGAATATTGGGAAGCCTTATGATTATAGATTGTCTGGATCTGTCCGACATTATACGGAACGGTTACCGGAAGTTTTCCGCAAGGATTGATATCGCCGAAAAGAACTTCGGCAATCGCCTGTCCGCCCATCATACCCGGTTCCCATGCTTCCAGGATAGCCGGAACATGTTCATTCGCCCAGACAATGCTCAACGGACGTCCGTTCAACATCACCAGGACAGTCGGTTTGCCGGATGCACAAACCTTTTCAAGCAATTCCTGTTGCAAGCCGGGGAAATCGAGGTTGTCGCGATCACAATTTTCACCGCAGGTACGGCCTTTACTTTCGTAGCGCTGCGAATTTTCGCCTATCACGACTATATTCAGATCGGCCTCCTGTGCTTTCCGTCCGGCTATCTCGACATCTTCCGGTGTTATGCTGGTTATGACACCGGAAAAACACAAGGAATCAATCGAGGCATCCGGGCAAGCGGCGCGGATACCTTCGTAAACGGTTACCACGTTATCATCCGGCTGCGGCATAGCCCAGTCGCCCAATATCGTCTGGCTGTCGGCGTTCGGACCGGTAATAAATATTTTGCGGTATGCACCTTTCTTCAGGGGCAGCAACCCGTCGTTTTTCAACAAGACAAGCGACTGGCGGGCAGCATCCAGCGCTGTCTCGCGATGAGCAGCCGGAGCGATCAGTTTGCGGGTTGCCGGAATATCGACTACCGGCTTTTCAAACAGTCCCAATAAGAATTTAGCTTCCAGAATCTTATGTACGGCCTTGTCGATCCGGGTTTCCGGAATGCGTCCGTCCCGAACGGCAGTCAGGATCGTTTCATAATAGTTATCACCCTGCATATGCATGTCGATACCGGCCTCCACCGACACCCGGAAAGCCTCTTCCTCACTCGGCAGGTAATGATGCATGGAGTGCATACGTTCGATATCCATCCAGTCGCTGACGATAAATCCTTTGAACCCCATTTCATCGCGCAGCAGGTCGTTCAACAACCAATAATTGCCATGACAGGGAATGCCGTTCAACTCATTGTGGGCAGCCATTACGGTAAAGACTTTCGATTGGACAGCCGATATAAAAGGCGGCAGAAAGACTTCACGCAATTTCTGTTCCGACATATCCATCGGAGCTGCATTGATGCCGCCGGCCGGCTCACCGCCGCCGATCAAATGTTTAGCGCAAGCCAGCACGCGATCCGGCTCCACACCGTCCCGGCCCTGCAAACCTAAAATCAGGCTTGTTCCCATGCGGGTAACCAGATAAGTATCTTCGCCGAATGTTTCCCCAATACGTCCCCAACGCGCATCGCGGGCCACATCCAGATTCGGATTGAACGCCCAGTGCATGCCGCTGGCACGCATTTCGGAAGCCGTCTCCCGACCGCTTTTTTCCAACAGGTCGGGATTGAACGTCGAAGCCATACCGATCGAAGTCGGATACACCGTACAACCGGCATGAAGCCCGTTGCCGTGAATCGCATCCACACCGATCAACAAGGGTATTTTCAAACGGGTCTGCTGCGCCACCTGTTGCAAGGCATTCGCCTCATCGACAGAAAGGACATGCAGGAAAGAACCGATTTCGCCTTTCCGCACTTTATCGATGATCGCCTGTGATTTCAAGCCGAAAGCATTGGCATCAATATTTCCCATATCACTGCTGTTCTGATCGGCTTTCTGTTCGTTTTGCTTGATATGGCCGGGTCCGACATACTGGCACATCTGACCGATTTTTTCTTCCAAGGTCATCTCCTTCAACAATAAATCGGCACGCCGGGCCGGAGAAAGAGAGGTGTCCCGATATGATTTACCAGCAGAAGCCCCCATCAAAAGAACGCTTCCCGCAAACATAAAACTACAAAAAAGATATTGCTTAATGGTCTGTGTTTTCATGTAACTATACTTATTTAATGGAACCCTCAAAGGTATATTCTTTTATTCAAATAATCGACAAATCTGCTCTCCGGATGTTCTCCTTAAATAATTTACAACCCAGTTTAGATTAAATCCAAACCAGAAGTATCAACAGGAAATGAACAGTTGTTCCCAGATTTGCGTTATATTTGCAGACTGAAATTGAACAGAAATATATAATAATGAATAAAGCATTACATCAATTAGGTGAATATGTCATGTTGATGGGCAAAAGCATCTCCATCCCGAACCGTTGGAGCATGTTCTTTAAGCAGCTGATAAAAGAGATTTACAAATTAGGAGTCGACTCGCTCTGGATTGTTATCATCATCTCCGTTTTTATCGGTACGGTTATCGCCATCCAGATCTCACTGAACATCAGTTCGCCGCTTATTCCTAAATTCACAATCGGATATACAACGCGTGAAATCATCCTGCTGGAGTTTTCATCCTCTATCATGTCACTGATCCTGGCCGGTAAAGTCGGCAGTAACATTGCATCCGAAATCGGCACCATGCGCGTGACTGAACAGATCGACGCAATGGAGATCATGGGTGTTAACTCGGCTAATTTCCTGATACTCCCGAAGATTGTCGGTCTGATGGTTTTCATTCCGGTACTGGTTATTTTCAGTATGTTCACTGGGATATTAGGCGGTATCGCAGCCAGTCATTCCACCGGGACAGGCATGACACCGGCTTCATTCGAATATGGTTTGCAATTCTACTTCAACGATTTTTATATCTGGTACTCCATCATTAAATCGGTGGTATATGCATTCATCATCTCGTCAATCGCAGCCTATTTCGGTTATAATGTAAAAGGCGGTGCCTTGGATGTAGGTAAAGCCAGTACGAATGCAGTCGTAATGAGCAGTATCATGATCCTGCTTGCCGACGTGATCTTAACCAACTTAATGCTGACATAAAGAAATGGTAGAAGTAAAACATATTACAAAATCCTTTGAGGGACGGACAGTACTGAATGACATCAGCGCTGTTTTTGAAACAGGGAAGACGAACCTGATTATCGGCCGAAGCGGTTCCGGAAAGACGGTTCTTATTAAAAATATCATCGGGTTGATGCGGCCGGATTCGGGAGAAATCCTGTATGACGGACGTGATTTGACATCGATGGGAAAGCATGAACTGAATATGCTGCGCCGTGAAATGGGTATGCTGTTCCAGGGATCAGCCTTGTTCGACAGCATGACGGTGTTGGAAAATGTCATGTTCCCGCTGGATATGTTCTCCAACGATACCAACAAAGACCGTCTGAAACGGGCTCAGTTTTGCTTGGACCGCGTCAACTTGTCGGAGGCCGGACATTTGTATCCTTCCGAGATCAGTGGCGGTATGATGAAACGCGCCGCTATTGCACGGGCGATTGCCCTGAATCCGAAATACCTGTTTTGTGACGAGCCTAACTCCGGACTCGACCCGAAGACCTCTCTGATTATCGACGATCTGATCCACGATATTACGAGCGAGTACAAGATGACGACTATCATCAACACGCACGATATGAACTCGGTTATGAATATCGGTGAAAACATCATCTTCATTAAAGAAGGCGTCAAGGAATGGCAGGGAAACAGCAAAGATGTCATTACCTCCCAAAACAAGGCACTGAACGACTTCATCTTTGCATCCGATCTGTTCCGCAAAGTGAAAGAGGTGGAAGAGGAAGAATTGAAAGAAGAAGAAGCGAAAGCGAAATAAAAATATCCGATGCCCATCGAATGAAAATTCCATGGGCATCGGACTGAAAACGGATGGGCATCGAATTTTCAGCCCATCCGTTTTCATATTCCACTATCCGTTATCCGGAGTTTTCGTCCGGACAATCGTCACAGGCCCTAACAGGCCGGAAGGTTCCAACTGTATTTCGGAAACCGGGTTTCCCCTGAAATCATTTCCCAAAACAACATTCGTTTGCGTGTATCGGGTCGGGCTTACCGACATTTCATCTCCTGCAACCCTGTTGAACCATGAGTTCGTAACTTCCACGACCAATTCATTTTCACCCTCTTTCAAGGCATCTGTTATGTCCACCCGGAAAGGTTTGGTCCAGACAATGCCTTTATCCGTATGATTGATACGGACAGCAGCAATTCCGACATCCTTTACATTTTCCAGTTGCAGGAAATAACGGTTTGCCGGAGTCTTTTCAAAATCGACAGTGAATCTCTTGTTATAGACGGCCGTACCCGAATAATACCGGATGCCCTTGTCCGGATGTGTCGCCCAATCCATCAATTCCGGAAATACAACAGACGCCGGGCCACCCCATTTCGGATCGAAGCAGACAGTCCAGGGGCCGTCCAAGGTCTTTACGGTTTCATAATCCGGATAATTGTGTTGTTTCGTACCTTGCCGGTTCTTGCCGATCTCTTTATTGAACACAACGAACACCGAACCGTAAGGTTCCAATACCAGAGGGACAGAGGTCAAGCCGTCTTTCTGGGCAAAGGCTTCCGCTTCGCGTATTTCCCCGGAAAGAGCATCCCAGAGTTCAGGCTGTAGCCCGGATACGCGGAATTGAGCCGTAACCGTTTGCTTTTCGTCTGTTTGATTACTTACAAAATAGAGATGGGTTTCACCGATCATGTAATGGATATAATCAAAGTCCGTTTTACTGTCATTTCCTTCGATGGAGAAATCCACCGGTATATTCTGCGAAAGCAGGTATTCTTTTGCATTCTTTCCCCATGAGACAGTGCCTTTGCCATATTCATTCCGGCCCGTAGCTTCGGTTGCCTCACCCCAAAGTTTGTCCGCCAATTGCTTAAATTCGGCATCTGCGGTTTTGCCTCCGACCAAAGACACGGTTTTCAACGGTTTATAACCGATCACATGAGCGCCTTCTTTTACTAATGTTTCCAGTTTTTTCAACACTGCCAAAGACAAAACGCGGTGATCCGGAAGAACCAACACTTTGTAGGTTCCGCCGGCCGGTGTCGTGACATTCCCGTTGTCCACATCTAACTTCATAAAAATGGTCTCATCCGTCACGTCATAATCAAATCCGAACATTGCACCAGCCATATCCCGGTGTTTGAACGGGTAGACATTAGGAACATGATCGCCGTAATAATAAAGGACATCTGCAACAAACTTACCTTCTTGCACAAGCATTTGTGTCCGGTGCAAGTAGTCGATAAAAGGTCCGGATTGATCCCACCACGTAACGCGCGGATTCACATGCGTACCTGCAAAATATTCCTGCCCCGGCAATCCCTGTTCCGCAGGAGAACAAGTAAAAGTATGGAAATAGAGCCGGTTAAGGCCGTCACAGATTTCATGGTCGAACGCCGACTTCTGGTCATGCCACAATTCATCATTCCAATGCGGGCCGATGGTCGTAAAAGACTCGGCTCCTACGATTTTCTTTCCATAGATATGGGCGGCGGAAGAGGCTTGCTTGATAAAGAAACGGTCCTGCGGCCTCGGGCGATGCGGCGACGGAGACCAGAACTCGCTCATCACGATGTCACTAAAACCATAATTCTTGATACCGTCCAGCGGACCGGCATGAGGACCGGCAGACTCCGGCTGAATCCCCATATTATTCTTATGGGCATACGCTGCAAAACGGGCATAATGGTTATTGGCGACCAAATGGGCAATCGCTTTTCTGAAGTCAGCCAAAAAAGCATTCGAAACATCTACATTTCCGACTACATGACCGGCGATGAGAGGCAAATACTGTTTCAGGTCATATCCGCAATAAGCGCGAAACTCATCGGAAAAAGAATCCGTCCAGTTCATTCCTCCACACTCCCAACTATCCGTTTCCATAAATTTCAGGGTGGAACCGACATGGTCTCCGGCAGCTTTAAAAATCGGCTCGACGACAGTATTCCAATAATAGTCAAAGGCTTCCTTACTCATATAATCCAACACATTGCCTTGCCATTCATTACTGGAAGTCGAGACTTCCGAATTCGTACACGTATATCCTATACGCATAATGTTCCATTCGCCTTGGGGAGCATCCCAACTAAGCGCCCCCTTTTCATCCATCTGAGCCGTAAGGTCTACTATTTTTGACGGATCAACGAGAAAAACCGTTTTACCCGTTTTCCGTTCTTCGTTCCGGGATGTATTTTCCAATAAGAAGCGGCAGTCCGGAGCAGAGCCACCCAATTCGTGCAGGCCCAATTTCAAATCTAACTTATCAACTGTTTTATCAGTCTGATTCTCTCCGTTTGCCGGGAAGGCTAACACTGCGACATCTTTATAAAACCCTTTATGCTCTTCCGGTTTCACCAACTGCAAATGGAGCGTTTTTCCTCCTGCCGTTTTCAATTCCGAATAGGTCAATTGCTTGGCGGCATATTGCGGAGTGACACAAGGACCTCCTAAATTCCAGCCGCTTTGGATATTGAAACCCATCTCCAATCCTAAACGTTTGGCCTCATCCAAGGCAAAAACAAAAAGATCGGTCCATTCCTTACTGCCGAACAAGGGACCGGCCGGAATATCTTTATTTCCCCGTTGGTTATGACCACCGGCATCAAAGATCATGGCACCTTGGAAATTTCTGGATTTCATAGCTTCCAAATCTTTCGTGATGGCTTCTTTTGTCACATTTCCATTCAGCCACCACCACCAGCAATTTACGCCATAAACCTGTTCCGGCTGCTGAAAATGGCTTTTCAGATAGTCATAATTAACCTGCTGATCATCGTTTACACCCACTTTTCCCGGGTCCGTACAACTAAACAGGAAGCTAACCAACATAAGCTCCCATACTATTATCTTCCAATTCATAATTCATGTATATTATCAGTCTAAAAAATCGAGCCCGCTAAAATCTTATTTTCTTTCTATCAATAAAACTTTAGCGGGCTCTTGCTTAACTAAGGCACAGGAATCAATTCCAGCCCGGATTTTGCTCCATTACCACATCTTTATTCGTATCGATCACGACCTGCGGGATCGGCCACAAATTAAAGTTCTTAGTCAATGTCGCTCTCGGATCATTCCAATAGGAATATTTCTTAATCCGGTCGACAGCAACCGTTCCACCCATACGCAACAGGGTATTCCAGCGACATTCTTCATAGACCAATTCGCGGGCGCGCTCATCCAGTATTAAATCGACATTCACATCCGAAGCTTGTACCAGATAATCACACTGCGCTCTCTTACGCAACAAGTTAATGTCGTTGGCAGCACCTGCGTTATCACCGGCGCGCATCTTCGCTTCCGCACGCAACAAGATGGTTTCCGGCAAACGGATCAGATATTCATCCCGGAACAGGTTACTTCTGTTTTCCCCGTCTGCAATACCTCTGTATTTATCTGTCGAGATTTTACATGAGACCGGAAAACACTGCGTCTTTGCCACATCGATGGCATCCTGGCTTTCTCCATCCCTGTAAATGACACTCCAGGGAACAGGTTTGCCGTAATAGGGAGATGTCGGAACATTACCTAAGAATGTGCGTCTGAATACAGCTTCGGAATTACGCATATCTTTCCCCCATTTACCGTCATAAATGACATCGCGAGTGTACATGGTCGGCATTGTTTGCACGATACCGCGCCCTCCTACATCTTCCAACGCACCGGACAGGTGGGCAGACATCGGGTCTCTGTAAACAGGACCATAAACACGGGTGTATTGCAATTTAGCTTGCCCGTCTTCCGCCTTATAGGCGTCATAATCGATCTGTGCCACCCATATAGCTTCTTTATTGCCTTCCTGGTAATTCTGGTTTCCTTCCTGGAACAAGTCCCAATAGACATTTCCTTCGATAGGATAACCGGCAGCCGAATATAAATGATCCGGTGTTTGCTGGCTTTCTATGTTTGCATAATAGAAATCGGGATTCTCATCTTTTCTACTGCCAAAACGTTCTGTCATCAGGCCATATACGGAACCGTCTATCACGTCATTCCCGTAAGTAATGGCTTTTGCATAGGCAGCGGGAGCTTCCCCGCCTTGTCCGGCTTCTTCCAAAGCGACACCTTTATCGATGTATAACTGACAAAGGTTATGCTGTGCAGCGCCTCTTACCAGACGGCCCGGGCTATTGGTCGTTTCGGGCAGGTCGTTCAGAGCAGCTTCCAGTTCATCGATTGCGAACTGGTATGTTTCCACACGGCTGGTTCTCTTAAAATCATACTGGGGAGTAGTCGTAATTTCGGTAACGATAGGAACGCCTCCGTATAATTCACCCAAGTTCCTGTATGCAAAAGCTCTGAAAAAGCGGGCCTGTGCAATCACATAAGCCTTGTCGGCCTCCGAACCCCAGCTTATTTGCGGAAGTTCCGCCGCATACAAAGCTAAATTCGCTTTCGAGATCAATTGATACCAATGTGAATAATTAGTATAATAAACTTCATTCGACGGATTCAATATACCGTAGTCATTGAAACGGCTACTACGCCTGATCGTCGCAACATCAAACATATCCGTACCGTTTCCGCCGCGAAAAGCAAAAGCAGTCATATTCTCTTCAACCATGCACGTCATGACCCGTATGTGGGAATAACAGCCGACCAAAACCTGGTCAACCTGTTCAGATGTCGAAAAAGCATTATCCACAGTATAGAATGTTTCAGGATTTTCTTCCAGAAACTTCGAATCATTACAACTACTGAATAGGCCTACAAACAGCAGGCTATAGATACCATATTTTATTAAGTGATTCATTTTCATCTTTCTTATAAATTAAAAACTAATGTTCGCTCCCAATGAGAAAGAGGTCAATACGGGATAAGTGTTCGCACCCACCGTTACTCCGACTTCAGGATCTCCACCTTCCCAATTTGTTATTGTCAACAGGTTCTTTGCCGTAAAGAATACTTTCAAATTGTTGATAAGCATTTTCTTTACCCAAGGTTCACGGAATGTATATGACAACGTCACATCTTGCAGGCGAACAAATGCCCGGTTCTGTAATCCCTGGTAACGGCCTCCATCACCGGAGAATGTAGCAGAAGGATATACATTGCTCTTATTTTCCGGAGTCCACCAGGGGATATAAATTCCATTCGAATTAAACAATCCGGATCCGTTTGTCATGTATGCACTGGTATTGGATTTCATATAATATCCGCCGCCACCGAATGTTCCTGTTAACATAAAATACAAATCCCAGTTTTTATAAGTAACCGTATTACTCATGTTCAACTTGAAGTTAGGAGTCGTATATCCTAAAATGGTACGGTCTGCAGATGTAATAACGCCATCTCCGTCCAAGTCTTTATATTTCGGAATACCTGCCGTAGCACCATTCGCTTCCATATAGTCCACATCTGTTTCCTGGACAATACCATCCTGCTGATATCCGTAAATTGCACCTAACGGTTTGCCGATAAAACGGCTGTTGGAGATATCATCATCCTCTTTTCCGTCACCGTTCAAATCTTCGCCATAAAGGTGGGTCAGTTTATTCCGGTTCAACCAGAAGGTTACACTTGTAGTCCAATACCAATCCTGCGTAGTGATATTCACCGAACGTACCGTCAGTTCGACACCTTTGTTGTTCACCTGTCCCATCGATGATTTGATATTCTTAAAACCAGTCATAACCGGAATATCTCTCGTGAATATCTGGTCTGTCGTTTTAGAGAAATAGAGGTCCAGATCGACAAATAAACGGTTTCCAAGCCATGCGGACTCAAAACCCGTATTCCAGGATTCCGTAGATTCCCAACCTAAATTGGCGTTACCCAATGCTTTTTGATTTAAGCCATAAATAATATCACTTCCCCCGAACTCATAACGAACGCCTCCGGAAGAGCCATTATTAATAGTCGACAGCGTTCCATAAGGATCCAGTCCCTGGTTACCATTCTTACCCCACGACAATTTCAACTTCAAATCATCCAGGAAAGAGACAGGTTCCATAAACTTTTCGCCGGTCATTCTCCAGGCAGCACCGAAAGCAAAGAAATCACCCCATTTCTGATTGGCACCGAAAACAGAAGCACCGTCACGACGATAAGAACCGGTCAGGAAATAACGATCGTCAAAAGAATAAGAGGCACGCCCTAAATAACCGATATTAGAACGCCGGTTATTATTCATGTCTATTTTTTGAACGGTTGCTTTATGCAAACCATTGAGACCTAAAGTAGTATTCCCATTTGCAGCAAAATCTGTTCCGGTAGTGATTATTTCTTTATATGATTTCCGGTCACGTGTGGCAACGGCTGTCAAATCGATCGTGTGCTTTCCAAACGTATTTTTATAATTCAGAATATTATCGATTACCCAACTGTTTGTTGTATTATTATTTATCTTTCCGTTTGCACGAGACAATAGATCCTGGAATGCAGAAGGAGAATATCGGGTTTCATCATCATAATCACCTTCCTTGACATAATATCCTTCATAATAGAAATCTCCGGATTGAATTTTGCTCAAATTCCCGGCATAATTAAAACGGTAGCTCAAACCTTCCACCCAAGGCAGCTTAACAACCGCATATGCATTTGCCCGGAAATTATTCCGGAGATCTTTGTTATCACGGATACTTCTATCGGTATTCCACAAAGGATTTACACCGGATTGTGTATAAGGGAACTTTTCTAATAGTTTCTCTCCTTCATCCCTATACATAACGCCGTATGGAGACATATTTGAAGCCTGGCCCAAGTCGGCACCGGCACCGGAATAATCCGACTTTGTAAATGCGGCATCCACACCGATCTGCAACCAACTGGTTATATCCGTGTTTATCTTAGCTAATGCTGTTATACGATTATAATTATCACCAATGACAATACCCTGATTATCAGAATAAGCAGCGGACAAATAGTAATTCATTTTTTCACCTGCACCGGAAACAGATACTTGATAATCCTGCACCCAACCGGTACGTGTCGAAGCATCGAGCCAGTTGGTTTCCCTTCCCGCTTCCATATTAGCTTGTTCCTGGGGTTTCAGCCAGCTTAAATCCGTACTGTTGTTTCTTGCCATAACCGACTCCAGCCATTGTTCACCTTTCATCAACTCCGGTCGATTTTGCCAGGTTTGCATACTTCCCGTCGCATTAAAAGTGATCACAGGTTTACCCATTCTACCCTTTTTCGTGGTAATGATAATTACACCGTTCGCCGAACGGGAACCGTAGGCGGCAGCAGACGTTGCATCCTTTAAGATATCATACGAAGCGATATCATTGGGATTTATATCATTGATACTTCCCATATAGATAACTCCGTCAACAACAAGCAACGGATCATTTGATCCTGATATGGATTTTTGCCCGCGCATCTGCATGGAAGGTTCCCCTCCCGCGGAATTGGTTGCACCGATATCCAATCCGGAAACATTTCCCTTCAAAGATTCCAACGCATTCAAATTGGGTGACAAGGCTATCGGAGAATTTTCCAATTTAACAGAACTGACAGAACCGGTAAAATCTTTTCTCTTTGTCGTACCATAACCAATGACAATTACTTCGTCCAGCGTTTCCGTATCCTCTTTCAGCAATACATCCACCGTGTTGTTATTTCCTACAACAACTTCCTGGGTCACATATCCGATATAAGAGATAACCAAAACACTCTTCGAAGTTACTTCCAATGAGTATTGCCCTTCAACATCCGTAATCGTACCGTTAGTTGTTCCTTTCTCAACGATATTTGCACCAATTACCGGTTCGCCATTCTGATCTTTAATCGTACCGGTGATTTTTCTTGTGTTTTGTTGAGTCGAAGAAAGCAGATTTAACGCAGAAAGTACAATCTGCTTGTTTTCTTTAATAATATAACTGATTTTAGCCTGCTGTTTTATCTGCTCCAGCAAATTTTGAATATTTTCTTCATCTGCTGAGATTGTTATTCTGGTATCCAGACCGGACAGATTATCATTGTAAAAAAAACGATAATCGCTGACTTTTTCTATCTCGCGAATGACCTCACGAGTTGATTTGTTTTGCATGGATAAGGAAATCTGCGCAGAAAGTATAGTACCTGAAACAAGGCAAAAACTTCCAATAACAAGTCCTTTCCGAAAGAAATTCTTTAAGACATTCATGTTTTTTAGTGTTCTTCTTTAATTAGTAATAAATTTATCAGGTAACTTTGTGGTGAAATCAAGTGGTGAGAAGCGTGATTTCAATCCAGCAAAATTACATTGCACAAATCTCAGGTGTATCTATCCGTAGATGCACCTGCGTTTTTTCATAACTCCTTTCTCATAAGCATTTCATTTTTAATTAACAATTGAACTATCTATTTTCTCTCATCTATTACAATATCACCTCCGACTTTTTTATAAGTAATCGGTGCTGTAAGACTTATCAATTCTATCACATTTTCCAAACTATTATTTTTAATAACTCCGGAAAAACGATAGTGTTTTACCTTTTCAGATGCAAACCGTACCTGGACATTATACAAACGGTCCAGCATCACTGCCACCTCCTGCAACGTCTCTCCCTTAAAGAAGAGCTCATTATCTTTCCACATCCGTGCATAAACGGCAATATCCTTGGATACTTGCATTTTCCGGGAAACCTTATCAAAACTAAGACTCTCATCCGGCCTTAAAATAACTTCATCTTTTCCTACCGCCGTACGGACCTTTCCTTCAAAGAGTGTAGCTGTCAATTTTCTATCTTCTTCGTAAGCCCTTACATTAAAAGCGGTTCCTAAAGCCTCAACCTCCATCTCTCCAGCTTTGACAATAAAATGGCAGGTCGAATCTTTCTCTACTTCAAAATAGGCCTCTCCCGACAAGGCGACCAGGCGGTTCTCTTTCCCGTAATCGGCATTATAGGTCAACTCCGTATGGGAATTTAACCAAACTTTCGTTCCGTCCGGTAGCATGACACTTGCATGCTGTCCCTTATCGACCAAGACTCTATAAGTCCGTAACGGATCGCTTGCGATCTCATCTGCCAAATTCTTATACAGAAAGGCTGTTGTTGAAAAGCCAATTAGAAGAATCACAACAGCTGCATATGATACCCATTGCGGTATCTTCAGCCTGAAAATGGCCTTTCGTTTTTTCTTCTCCGCCATACCGGCATGCATACGAGCCTGTATCTCCCGGAACATACGAGTTTGAACTTCTACCGGAAGACTTTTATCTTCCGCTTCTACCCAACGTTGCCGGTAATGTTGGAATAGTTGTTCACGCGCCTCCGCTTGTCGGAACCAAGTCAACAATTCATGCTCCCTTTCAACCGGGAGTTCACCGCGCATAAAGCGATCCAGCAAATCTATGTATATATGCTTATCCATGTCTATACTTATGTATATCCATCACAACGGGAAATCACTTACAAGAAGCCCTGTATTTAACTTTGATTAACCAAATAAAGAAAGAGGAGAACCAAACCTTTGTCTAAAGGCAGTTTGGAACGTAAATATTGGAAAGACCGATAGAGTTGCGTTTCTACCGTTTTTTCAGAGATGGATAGTTTTTTGGCAATTTCTTTATTAGACAGTTGTTCAAAACGACTTAAACGGAAAATTTCCCTTCGTGCAGGAGGCAGGTTTTCTATTAAACTATCAATATATTCACGAAGAGAATCGGCATCATGTTGCTGCTCTTCTATAGCATTATCACTTACATCAAAATTCTCAACATGCAGCGCTGCATGTTGAGACAAACGGAGTTCCGTTTCCTTATACACAAAATGGCGAGCAATAGTAAACAAATAAGCTGTAAATCCCTGTTCCGGTTCTATCTGTTCATGCTTCTCCCATATTTTCAAGAAGACATTCTGTGTCAAATCTTCCGCAAGAGATTTATCAAACAATAAAGAATTAATAAAATGATAAACCTGAGAATTGTAAGTCCAATACAGAGTCTCAAAGGCTTTTTCTTCACCAGCCTTTAAACGTATCAGTAAGTCCTCTTTGATTCTCATTTTACGTACTCTTTATTTTCCAAATATAGGTATTTTCTTTTTATGTTTTTGTTAAGACAATAAGAGGGCATATCGAAATAACAAAAGTTTTTTGACACGCCCTCCTTTTTCTAATAGAGAATTGAGTATTTTTTTTAGACTCAACTCTCTATTTATCAATTTTATTAATATCCAAACAGCTCCTCTTGCGTCAGCTTCTGAATGGGACCATATTGGGAAAGACCTTTCATATCGAGGTCTTTTTCATCGCCCAATACGCAATACGTATAAGTACGGCCTTTTACCCATTTTTCCTGGAATGCTTTGATTTCAGGTAATGTCATGGTCTGGGCTTTTTCGAACAATTCCTTGCGGCTATCCGTTGTCAGACCTAAATCCTGTGCATTCAGATAAGACCAGAGAACATCGGATTTCGTGATACGTTCGGTACGCAGACGAGTGATAAGCGCGTCTTTAGCCAGATTGAACGCTTTTTCTGATTCCGGCATATTGTTGATGATCTCATCGAACGCTTTCATGGCATCGATCATCTTATCGTTCTGGGTAGCGATAAACGTACGGTAGACATACGGATATTTCAACTTGGACGGAGTGATCAGGAATGCACCGGCAGAATAGGCCAGCCCACGTGATTCACGCATTTCCTGGAATACGATTGCATTCATACCGCCACCAAAGTATTCGTTGTACATATTCAATGTAGGCTGGATAGCCGGATCAAACTTTTCACCACGATTAGACACGGCAGAATAATAAATCTGTTTTGCATCATACTGGGCAAACAGTACTTTATTGGCCGGAGTTTCCTGCTGCTGGAATTCGATACCTGCCGGAACCGGTTGCAACTGATCGGGGACATTATGATATTGTTTGATAATATCCAGAACTGCCTGCGGTTTTTCCGGACCATAATACAGAATCTTATGCTCGAAAGAGTTGATCTTATGGATACGGTCTACCAGTTCCTGCGGATTCATCTGCTGCAATTCGGCAGTTGTCAACACGGTTGTTGAGGGAGATTTCGGTCCCCAGATAGCATACTGGATCAATTTGTTGAAGTTCTGTCCCTGGTTCAGTTTAGCATCGGAACGTTTCTTCAGGATATCGCCAGCCAAATTGTCGTAAGCTTCCTTATTAACCTGTGCATCAGCCAGGATTTCTTCGAACAATGCCATCGCTTTCGGCATATTTTCTTTCAAACCTTCCAGCATTACATACGTACGGTCAGAACCCGGGAATACGCTGAAATAACAAGCCAGTCTGTAAAATTCTTCGTTGATTTCCTTCAAGCTCTTTTTGGAAGTGCCCAGATATTTCATGTATTCGAAAGCAGTACCCATTGCCTTATCATTATTCGTTCCCATCTCGAAAACATACATCAGAGAGAAAAGATCATTCGATGTATTTTCTTTATACAGGACAGGAATATTGGATTTAGCTGTCAATTTCTGCAAATCTTTATTGTAATCCAGGAATACAGGTTCGATCGGAGCGACATTGGATGCCTGGATTTCTTTCAGGAATGCGCTTGAACTATCACGATTCATCACGATAGGTGTGATTTTAGGCTTGTCGATTTTCTTTTCGTTCGGGTCTTTGCCTTGTTTCTTATAGATTAAAGCATAGTTATCACCAAAATACTTGTTGGCAAAATCAACAATTTCCTGTTTTGTCACCTTACTCATGCGATCCAAAGAAGCCACCTCGTCTTTCCAGTCTACACCATCGATAAAGGAAGACACAAACATATCGGCACGACCGTCGTTACGATCCAACCGGTACATCTGCATCAGCTTATAGTTGTTGATAGATGCTTCCAACAAGCCTTCGTCGAAATCACCTTTTTTCAACTTATCGATTTCCGCCAGGAAAAGGTCTTTTACCTCATCCAGGGTCTGGCCTTGTTTCGGACGGCCGCTCATGACAAACGCATTATAATCGGACATTCCGTAAGTACCGGCATAACAGCTCAATACTTTCTGTTGCTGAACTAAATCGACATCCAACAGACCGGCTTTGCCATTGTTGATGATTTCACCTGTCAGGTTCAACAGATCCTGTTCCGGAGAAGCAGCTCCCGGGAAACGCCATCCTAATGTAACATTTTCAGCGTCTACACCCAAAACTTCTTTTACCACCGGCGCCTTAATCGGAGATTCATGCGTTACAGGAAGTTTCGGCAGGTTAGGATTCGGTTTCAGATGGCCGAAATATTTATTGATCGTAGCAATCATCTGGTCTGGATCAAAATCACCGGACAAACAGATCGCCATATTGTTAGGAACATACCAAACATTATGGTAGTTCTTAATATTCGTGATTGACGGGTTCTTCAGATTGTGCTGCGTACCGAGAACAGTCTGGGTTCCATAAGGATGATCGGGGAAAAGGGCGCTCAAAACAGCTTCATACACTTTACGCCCGTCACTGGTCAACGACATATTCTTTTCTTCATACACCGTTTCAAGTTCGGTATGGAAACCGCGGATTACATTATTTTCAAAACGGTCTGCCTGTATCTTAGCCCAATTATCGATCTGGTTGGAAGGAATATCTTCCACATATACCGTCTGGTCGAAGCCGGTATAAGCATTTGTTCCGGTAGCACCGATAGCAGACATCAGCTTGTCGTATTCATTCGGAATAGACAACTTGGATGCTTCATAGGAAACGCTGTCGATCTGGTGATAAATAGCCTGCCGTTCCGCCTCGTCCGTCGTCTTGCGATAGACTTCGAAAAGCTGTTCGATTTGGTCAAGCAGCGGTTTTTCTTGTTCGTAGTTTTGCGTTCCAAACTGTTTAGTACCCTTGAACATCAGGTGTTCAAAATAGTGTGCCAGCCCTGTAGTTTCAGCCGGATCGTTTTTTCCGCCTACGCGGACAGCAATATATGTCTGGATACGGGGGGTCTCCTTATTCACAGTCATATACACTTTCAGGCCATTATCCAGAGTATAGATACGGGCTTTCAGAGGATCATTAGGGACCGACTCGTATTTAAACGGGGAAGTCTCTGCACATGCAGTAGCCAAGAGAAGAATAAAGGCTAACTGAAGAAACTGAATCGTTTTACGCATATAATTTAAATTTAGATAATTACTGCGTCAAATATATGAAATTTAAAATAAAAAAAGCTCCCGTCCGGGAAAAAACAGGGCTAAAGCCCATTTTTTCCGGACGGGAGCTGGTATGTGTTCGTACAAACGGTAAATTAAAGACCGAATGCTTCTTTTACTTTATCGACATAATCCAGTTTTTCCCATGTGAACAGTTCCACCTCACAGATGGTCGGTTCCGGATTATAACGGGAAGTAAATGTTTTCGTTACAATCTGCGGTTTACGTCCCATATGGCCATAAGAAGCTGTTTCCAGATAGATCGGATTACGCAGTTTCAGGCGCTCTTCAATGGCTTTCGGACGCATATCGAACAGGTCCCAGATCTTCTCAGCAATCTCTCCGTCTGTCATTTTCACGTTTGCACGGCCAAATGTATTTACGAAGATGTTCATCGGTTTAGCAACACCGATCGCATACGATACCTGTACCAGCATTTCATCAGCAACACCGGCAGCCACCAGATTCTTGGCAATATGGCGGGCAGCATAAGCTGCAGAACGGTCTACTTTCGAAGGATCTTTTCCGGAGAAAGCGCCACCACCGTGAGCACCTTTACCACCATATGTGTCAACGATAATCTTACGGCCGGTCAGACCTGTATCACCGTGAGGACCACCGATCACGAACTTTCCGGTCGGGTTCACGTGATAGATGATGTCATCGTTAAACAAAGCCTGCACATAAGCCGGATATTGAGCTTTTACACGCGGAACCAGGATATTCTTCACATCCTCGGCGATCTTTTTCTGCATGGCCAGATCGGCTTCTTCCTGCGTAATGCCTTTCGCTGTGACAAATTCGTCGTGCTGCGTAGAAACAACGATCGTATCGATGCGCAACGGTTTGCCGTTGTCATCATATTCAATAGTAACCTGGCTCTTGGCATCCGGACGGAGGTAAGGCATCAGGTCGTTTTCATTCTTACGTATCTCGGCAAGTTCCCACAACAGGCTGTGTGAGAGATCCAATGCTAAAGGCATGTAGTTTTCAGTTTCATTCGTGGCATAACCAAACATCATACCCTGGTCGCCTGCACCCTGATTGTAGGGGTCTTCGCGTTCAACGCCACGATTGATGTCGCCACTCTGTTCATGGATAGAAGAGAACACGCCACATGATTTAGCTTCAAACTGGTATTCACTTTTTGTGTAACCAATTTTCTCGATCACGCTACGGGCTACATCCTGTACATCCACGTAAGCACTTGATTTTACTTCTCCAGCCAAGACAACCTGTCCGGTTGTTACAAGGGTTTCGCAAGCAACTTTCGAGTTCTTGTCATAAGCCAGGAACTCATCCAGCAAAGCATCCGATATCTGATCGGCTACTTTATCGGGGTGCCCTTCGGACACCGATTCGGAGGTGAATAAATAACTCATCTTGTTTTAATTGAAAATTGAAAATTGAAAGTTGAGAATTAAAGAGCAAAGCCTCTAAAGCCAACTGCCAATTTACAATTGACGGTTAATAAATCAAATTAAATAGGTGGATTGACGAGGGGAAATTTGCTTTGCCGCGCGGCAGTAAAAGAAGTTGTTTTTAGCATTTTTTCCTGTGGTTGCAAGCAATACAAATCTATCCACATCAATTCGGGCACAAAAATACAAAACAATTGACAATTAACAACTGATAATCGAAAATTATTTTTTCTTTTTGGTGTTACGCAGCGCTTTTTTATATTTAAACTCCGCTCTCATCTTGGCAGAGCCTGATTTATGCGTTCCACGCAAGAAGTCCGAGAACTTCAGTTTTTTTTCTCCGGCATTTTCATCTTTAGCTTTCTTCTTAAAGACCATGCCGCCCTCGGTTATTATTTTTTCTTTATCATTCATAATCGTTCCTTTAAATCTATTATACGTTCTTTCAATATAGGATGCACGACAAACGGAGCTATTTCGGACAAAGGGTCCATCACAAATTTCCGTTCATGCATGAGAGGATGCGGTAACGTCAGTTCCGCTGTTTGCCGGATCTCGTCATCATAGAGCAGGATGTCTATATCGATGATCCGATCGTGATACGCCCCGTTGCTCTTCTCCGTACGACCCAGCTCTTTTTCGATCTGTTGGGTAGCTAAAAGCAGTTCCGACGGAGAAAAAGAGGTCTTTAATTTAACAGCCGCATTCAGGAAAAGGTTCTCCGATGCAAAGCCCCAAGGCTCCGTTTCATAGAAACCGGAAAGGGCGAGAACATCTCCCACCCTTTCAGCTAACAGTGCGGCGGCTGTTATCATGTTCCGTCGTTTATTCCCGATATTGGTACCCAAGCTCAGGTATGCAATCGCCATAATTCCGTTTTTACAGGATCAGCATGGCATCGCCATAAGCTCCGAAACTATATTTTTCTTTCAAGGCCACTTCGTATGCATCCATAATCTGCTCATATCCGCCAAAAGATGCTGTCATCATCAGCAAAGTAGACAGCGGCATATGGAAGTTTGTGATCATACTGGATGCAACACTGAAATCATACGGCGGAAAGATAAACTTGTTCGTCCATCCTTCAAATTCTTTCAGATGCCCGTCCGTACTTACAGCGGTTTCGATTGCGCGCATGACAGATGTTCCGACTGCACAAATCTGGCGACCGTTATCCTTTGCCGTGTTTACGACTTCCACCACATCGGCATTTACAACCATCTGTTCGGAATCCATCTTATGTTTGGTCAAGTCTTCCACATCGATTTCGCGGAAATTACCCAGACCGGAATGCAATGTCAGGTAAGTAAACTGGCAATCCTTGATCTCAAGGCGTTTCATCAGTTCACGGCTGAAATGAAGGCCGGCGGCAGGAGCGACGACAGCCCCTTCTTCCGTTGCAAAAATGTTCTGATAACGTTCTTCATCTTCCGGTTCCACAGGCCGGTCAATATATTTAGGCAGCGGGGTTTCACCTAATGCATACAATGCCTTTTTAAATTCATCATGGTTACCGTCATAAAGGAAACGCAGCGTACGGCCACGCGATGTCGTATTGTCGATCACTTCAGCCACCATCGAATCGTCTTCACCGAAATACAGTTTGTTTCCGATACGGATTTTGCGGGCGGGATCCACCAATACATCCCACAGACGGAGGTCTTCATTCAGCTCACGCAGCAAGAAAACCTCGATACGGGCACCAGTCTTTTCTTTATTTCCATACAAGCGTGCCGGAAAGACTTTTGTGTTATTGAAGATAAACACATCTTTTTTTCCGAAATAATCCAGCAGGTCTTTGAATACTTTATGTTCGATCTCTCCGGTCTTGCGATTGACAACCATCAACCGGGACTCATCTCTGTTTTTTGCCGGATGGAGGGCGATCAGCTCCTGCGGTAAATTAAATTTGAATTTCGACAGCTTCATAATGCTAATTCTATATTTATTTTATTTTTATTCATTCGGTTTTATTTCTTCTATATTTTCCTCCAGGAAGGCGTCTATATCATCGGGAGACATACATTTATCCAACGTAATATCACCGATACGGGTACGTTCCAAAGCAATCAGGTGTGCTCCTGACTGAAGGGCAACACCGATATCGCGCGCCAAAGCCCGGATATAAGTACCTTTACTGCAAACCACCCGTATCTTGACTACCGGCAGGTTACATTCCAGCAACTCCATTTCATCGATTACGAGCGTTTTCGATTTCAACTCAACTTCTTCCCCCTTACGGGCCAACTCATACGCCCTTTTGCCCTCAACTTTACAAGCCGAAAAAACCGGCGGAATCTGCTGGATCGTTCCTACGAACGACTGCAAGACTCTTTCTACTTCCTCACGGGTTATATGTTCTGTCGGATAGATCCCGTCTATCTCTTTCTCCAGATCGAAAGAGGGTGTCGTCTCCCCCAATTTAAGGGTTGCGACATATTCTTTCGTCTGATACTGAAACTCGTCAATCCTTTTAGTGGCTTTACCGGTACAGACGATCATCACACCTGTTGCCAGGGGATCTAACGTTCCGGCATGTCCTACTTTTATCTTTTTCACCTTCAGCTTCCGCGACAATTTGTAACGGAACTTATTCACCAGGTCAAAAGAGGTCCACTTTAAGGGTTTATTAAAATATAATACTTCTCCTGCTATAAAATCCATTCTTATTTAAGTAACGTACAGGCGATTGTTATCAAACCTGCAATTGCACAATAGATGGCGAAATAAATCAGTTTCCCTTTCTTCACGATATTGATCATCCACTTGCAGGCGATGCATCCCGATACGAATGCGGCAAGAAATCCGACAACCAGCGAAAGCGTCGGAATATCTCCGGCAACCGCTTCTCCTTTCATCGCTTTCATCACATCCAACAAGGCTTCACCCAAAATAGGAGGAATAACCATCAGGAAAGAAAACTGAGCCAGTTTTGCTTTATTGTTCCCTAATAACAAACCGGTTGCAATCGTTGTTCCGGATCGGGAAAGTCCCGGCATCACGGCACATGCCTGCGCCAAACCGATAATAAAGGCATCCTTCATCGAGATGTTTTCTTTCTGGCGGGGCTTCGCATAATACGAAAATGCCAGCAATGCAGCTGTCAACAACAACATGCATCCCACAATCAGCAATCCTGACCCGAAAATATCTTCAACCGTATCTTTGAAGAACAGTCCTACGATTCCGACCGGAATCATGGATATCAGGATGTTTATCACATAGCGCGTTTCAGCATTCATCTGAAACTTAAACAACCCCCGGAATATCCATTCAATCTCTTTCCACAGGATAACCAACGTACTAAGTACGGTTGCCACATGGACGACAATCGTAAATGCTAAATTTTCTTCTCCCTGAATGCCAAATAAAGCAGAACCGATTGCCAGGTGACCGCTACTGCTGACCGGCAAATATTCCGTAAGTCCCTGAACGATCCCCAGCACTAAGGCTTCAAACCAACTCATTCTGCTACTTCTTTATTCTTGCTGTTTCTCAATATCCCGAAAATCATCATCACAAAACCGATCACCGTCACAGCCGGAGCCACAACGATACGGCGGGAACCGAATATTTCCGGATTAAATCCGGTCGGGTCCTGCGAACCGCCGCCACTCATCAACATAAAACCGATTGCGATAATAACGACAGAAACAGCAATCAGGATAAAATTGTCTTTTCCAAAAGCGAAATCTCTCTTTGCCATACATTTATATATAATATAATTTATCAACTCCCATCCGCAGATATTTGTTCACCGCAAAAACAGTTGCCGTAATAGAGAGCAAAATCCCCATCACCAACACACCCGCGTAAACAATCACCAACGCCTTTATATCCAGCAGCTGAATGAAGCCGGACAATTCATTCTGTAAATAATACAACGCTCCTGTCAGCATGAATATTGCAAGGATAGAGGCAAAAATGCCACTAACCACATTATACCGGACGAACGGCCTCCGGATAAAGCTGGGCGTAGCGCCTACCAGCTTCATCGTGTGAATCAGGAAACGTTTGGAATAGATCAGCAACCGTATCGTATTACTAATCAACACAAACGATATTGCCATCAGAATTACCGCCAAGGTCAACAGAATCAGGCTGACACGTTTCACGTTATCATTCACCATCTGCATCATATCTTTCCGATACAATAAATCAGAAACGGAAGTATAGTTCTTTATCTTCTTTTCAATCAGTTTGAGGCTGTCCGGGTTGGCATATTCCGAATACAGCTTTACCTCGATCGAAGCCTGCAAGGGATTAAAGCCCAGGAACGTTTCGGGATTCTCGCCCAACTCCTCTTCCAGTTCTTTAGCTGCCTGTTCTTTCGATATGTATTCTGTAGATTTGATATAAGGTAATGCATCCAATGTCTTCTGCATCTTCTTTATCTCCGCTTCTTTCTGGTTATCTTTCAACACAATCGAAAACGAGATGTTTTCCTTTACATATACGGAAAGTTTGTTTCCCAACAACCCCATCAGAAAAATAAGTCCCAGCAGAAACAGTACCAATGCGATACTTATTATGGAAGTCAAGCGAGAATTAAAGAAAGAAACCGAACTAACCTTTTTACTTTCAGCCATTAGACAATACCTTATTGTTGTTGAATAAAGCGGGGAGATGCGTCCAGAGAACACACCTCCCAATTTTTCTGCAAAAGAACAAATAATTTACGAGATAGCGGCTTCTTTACAATTCTTTAACTACAAAAGAGGTTGTGCCAACTGTTTGACACAACCTCTTATTTTTATCTGCATTCGTCCTTCACAGGAGTACCGGCAGAAGAACTTTATTTCAATACTTTAGTATTAATAATACGATCGCTTGTTCGCCTGTCGCAGGATACTTGATGTTGATTGGGGGACGGACTTCCGTCCGCCTCTACAACCCCGCGCGATCTTATTTAGAATTATTTGATTATAATTTTTTATCTACAATCATTATTTCACGATTGCCTTAACAGCATCTTCACCTTCCACGGCAACAACTACTACACCGGCAGGAACAGCAATTGTGGCGTTGTCGGAAGTGATAACAGTGTTGGCTACTGCCTGACCTAAGATGTTAGTGATAACAACCTTCTTACCAGCAGCACCGGCAATCTGAACTTTACCGTTCTGAGCCAGAACCTTAACACCTTCTACTACCACTTCTTCGTTAGCAGTCGGGTTTTCAGTGCTCTGTTTCAATGTAAAGACAGTTCCCTGATAGATATCTTCCTGAGCATAGCTAACCATCATACCGTCATGATCTTCGTAGAATTCATTTGCGCTTGTTGCCAATACAGCTACGTTATTCTGGTTCTTAACCCAAGCACCACCATTAGAAGCAAATCCAGCAAAGCGTCCGTTTGTTTCAATATAGAAGTTTTCATCATCATCCTGGTTTTTCAAACGGAATGCTACTGTTGCACCATTATAAGTTTCAGCGCTGATAGGCAAAGTAGCTACAGCATAATGTTTGATTGAATCTTCATATTCATAAGTAGCTTCCGGATCATTCAGAATATAAACACTGTCACCCATATGGATTGCATTTACAAATGCCAAACGAGTGTAGATTCCTTCGTGAATTGCATTCTTTGCATCGATATAAGGAATACTATCTACCAAATTGTTATTTGACAAATCTACCAGATAACGACCCTGAACATAAGGTCTTGAAGCAAAATGTTCAGTATGTCCCGGATTAGCCACGTCAAATGCATGGTCACAAGCTTTAGTATCTTTGAGTTCAGCACCAACAGCCAACAGATACAACGGCATACGAGTTTCATTGCGAACATAAGCTGTATCAACATACATGGAAGGAGCAGCATTCAAAGCAGGAGCTTCAGCCAAGCTACGGAATCCTAAGAAACCGGCACCTTTATCTTTAGAATACGGGCTATTGCAATCTTCGATCAAGACACGGTTTTCGTTGATAGCATCATAGAATGCTACAGTGTCAACACCGGCAAGTCTCTTATAATACGGCATTGTATCCTGAACCATAAAGAATGCGTCTGTTTGACGTTCTGACAACAGACCTTTCTTAGCCATCGAAGTCTTGTTTTCCACAAACAGTTTATCGGCACCATCATAATATATGCCTTTACTGCTTCCATCAGAGTTATAACCCGCATTTTTATTGACCAAAGCATAAGCATGAGCATCCTTATGATCATTTTCTTTCAAGAAGAAGTAAGCCGGATAAGCTAATTCACTCTTTTTGGTAATCGTATCGATTACAGCATAATTACCTTCTTTCGTTATACCAACAAACCGCAGGTCATTGTTAACCTTATCGAAGTCTTTTACTTTCAACAAATATACAGAGCGATATAATTGAGGAACAATTGTATCAGTATCATCTGTCCGGCCTACAACAACTTTACCGTATTCATTATTATTATAATACGGAACCAATTCGAAGTTAGAACCATCTGCAGCAACATTCAACAATGTATCTTTCGTTCCAACTAAAGCCTTCAGGTAAACATCTCCGTAATCAGAGAAATGTTTCAGTTTGAAAGAATTGTCGATCACCTGATCCGGGCTTAAGTTCAGGAAGCCTGCTTGAGCAGCTTTTACATCCTTAACTGCAGTGAACATGATTGTATCCTGACAAGTGAAACGGCTATACGGAGCACGAGAATCAACGTTCAATTCATTCCAAGTATGATTAATGAAATAAACGGTATCTTCACCTGCTTTATAAAGCTGACCTTCAAATGCAACCAGATTATTATATTCACGGTTTGTGATACGAACGCGTGGATTAACAGCATCTACACAACCAAGTGTTTCAACAACCCACTGAGTTGCAGGCATGTGTTCAAAGTCCTGGGTAGAAGCCCATTCGTCATAAACAATAGTACCAGCCATATTTGCTACCAGATATTGACCGTCAGCACGGTTTGTAGAAGAAACAGGATGTCTCTTTGTTACCAGCTTAGCATAGTAAGCGCCTTGAGGCAAAGATGTACGAACGAAATACGGATATTCGTGGTTGAAAGAAATACGAGTATCAAAACCACCTGCCGGATTCAAACGACCAACAGTTGCAACTGTCTTTCCTGTTGAAGATAACACTGTAGTTGTCAAAGATACAGGAGAAGTCGTACAATCCGTATTACTTACTGCAATACCAAGGTTTGCTGCTGTAACATCAGCATCTTTCACCCACTGAGAGCCCGCCTTAGTTTCTAACCAAGGAGTTCCGGCCTGCATTTCTGCATCTGTAGCAGACGCTGCATTCAACGGTTCGATAAACAAACTGTCGTTTGACGGATAGTAAGTCAACTTAAAGAAGTAACGGGCAAACACATAACCGCCATCTGCACCAAGATTTTTAATTTCTTTGTTAACCAATTTGTAAGCCGGAGACAAAGAAGGAGACTGTGCTCCTTCATAGCGAGCAGTATCTACCATAAAATATTTCTGAATAGCAACCGGTTCAATCGGAGCGGCTAAACGGATAGCATACTCGTCAAAATCAGCAACTTTAGCATCACTCAATGCGGTCTTAGCAGAAGTCAGTTTCGGGCTTGCTTCATCTGCAGCCTTAGAAGCTATTCCCACTAAATCAGCAGCGATCTTTGCTGCGTCACTGACAGGCTTATCATCTTCAGCAGTTAGAGAACTTTCAATGGCTGTAGCAGCATTTGTCAATGCAGTCTTTGCTGCATCCAAAGCGCCTTTTGCTGCATCCAAAGCATTTTTTGCAGTTTCCAGAGCAGTCGCAGCGGCAGCACCATTATCTGTTGCAGTCAGAGCGGCGGTTGCAGCGGTTGAGGCAGCGGTTGCGGCATTATTAGCAGTGGTTGCAGCAGTTGCAGCAGCGGTTGCAGCATCTGCAGTTGCTGTTGAACCTAAAGCAGCATCACCTTTTACCGTAACAGCATCCAATGCAGCTTTGGCATCATCTAAAGCATCCTTAGCTGCAGCCAATTCTGCATTTGCGACCTTCAATGCAAGGTTACCAAACTCCTGTGAGAAAACAGCGTCCTGTGCCTCATATTTAGTAGAAGCCAATGTATTACTGAAAATATCCTGCAAACCGCTGTTCAACAATCCGTTCGGAATATTAAACTTAAATTTGGCAGAATCAATAGCCTGTGCATCGATCATCTGATTGATATCCTGAGCAGTCAGCACTATTTCACCAGCTATAACAGGTTTCAAGTTCAAAGTATGTGTCAAACCGGTTAAACCCGTTTTAGCAACATCTTTTGAATACTTGACAGCAACAACTTCGTCAGCAGCGTTCAGCTGCATTACCATAACAGAGTCGGAAGCGGCATTGAAATAGGAATAGATAGGTGCTACTGTAAAATCAGAAGTCTGTACATCCGTACTGTACCAACCCCAATCACTTGTGCAACCATCCAGAATAGTTCCGTCAATTGTTAATGCAGAAATATCCGTATCAACATCATATTTTACTGCTTTTGTGTGATCCAAAATTAGTTCCAGATTTGTTTCCTTATTAATATAAGTAAACGTTTTAGAAGCTGTAGTCGGGTGAGTTGTCACCTTAATCTTCCATAATGAAGCATTCAGAGGAGCTTCAGAAGGGACTTCAGTCGGATCCAACATTTTTAAAGTAACAGCACCTGTTTGCTGGTCACGAACCTGAACCAGGACATTTGTTCCATCAGTTAACTGATACCATCTGTTCATTGATTGAATCTGGTTAATGTCATCACCTACAGCAGTACTTAATGTATTCTGCGTGCGGTACGGAAACGCACCTGCAGAAGGACTGTGCTGAGCATAAGCCACACCAGAAGCCAGCACAAGACCGGCTACAAGAGTAGAAAACTTTTTGTTCATAATCATTTGAATTAATATTAATAATACATATACTAAAAGTTCGATCGATCTTACGGACGTTTCTCGTGTTTTCGTCTTTTAACTAAACTTCTGTATTTTGACGAGA
>NZ_QREV01000050.1:0-4627 GCF_003363715.1 Parabacteroides acidifaciens | reverse complement strand
GAAAACGTACGTTTTTTTCAGTCATTTTTGGAGGGTTTGTCGTCCAAAAGCCGTTTTTCGTACAGCTTAAGCTATCTAATTGATAAGAAAGGATATAGAAACAAGAAATTTCTTGGAGAAAACAGTTGCAGGTTCGGAAACTATGCTTAAATTTGTGACGAAAATAAACGTACGTTTTCATTAGTCATTCCATAAACAGCATCTACCTCTTTATTTTTCAATCTCTTACAATCATAAAACAAATACAATTTGCCCATATATTACTAATGTACGCGTGTACATTATATAAAATCCTAAACAATAGATAATCAACCCTATAACTGTGGACACGCTAAATATCAATTCCACCCTAAAAAAGCAGGTAAAATAGGCAATTTCAGAGAACAACAGATGCAAATGTTACTTTTTCCTTAAGCAATAATAGTTATTCACATTTCCATCCAAGAAAAGAAAGTGACTTTCCTTCCAACGATTTTAAATATGAGTTTGCAAGTTTGGAGAAATAGAATCGACCGATAAGAAGGAGTGAAAGAATAATTCCTATATTTGTAAATGCAATAAAAACAATGACGTATGGACCGGAAAAAGTTACCGATAGGCATCAGCGATTATAAAGAGCTGATAGACGAAGATTATTATTATGTGGATAAGACTGATTTTATCCGCCAGATCATAGAAGAAGGAAGCAAAATCACGCTTCTTCCGCGTCCTCGCCGTTTCGGCAAGACGCTGAACCTTTCCACGCTCCGCTATTTTTTCGAGAGGACGGAAGGCAACATCTATCGTCCGCTGTTCAACGGGAAAAACATCGAACAGTGGAAAGACTTCGACCGATATCAAGGTAAATATCCGGTGATACTGGTCACGTTGAAAGACTGCAAGGGCGATACGTTCGAAGAGATGCTTTTACTGTTGGCACGCGAACTGCAGTCGGAATTTATCCGTCACGATTATTTACGGGAACATATCGAACAGAAAGATTATCTGGATCAGTTTGTCCGGTTGCAAAACCGGAAAGCGACTCCTGATGAAATGACTGGTTCGCTCAGACTGCTCTCCGAATTGCTCACCTCCTATTGGGGCACGCCGCCCCTCGTGCTGCTCGACGAATACGACACGCCGATCCATGTCGCTTTCGATAAAGGATATTACGACCGTATGATTGGCTTTATGCGTAACTTTATGAGTTTGGTGTTCAAAGACAATACGGATATTTTTCGTGGCGTCATCACCGGCATCTTGCGGGTCAGCAAGGAATCGATATTCAGTGGGTTGAATAATATTGATGTAGATACGATCCTGGAACTTCCGATGTGTACCTCTTTCGGTTTTACACAAGAGGAAACCGACCAAATGCTAACCGACTATCTATTAGACGCGCAGAAAGATGAGGTGAAGAATTGGTACAACGGCTACCTGTTCGGAGATCAAACAGTCTATAATCCTTGGTCTGCGCTTTCCTTTATAAATAAAGGCGGCGTCCTGGCACCTTACTGGGTAAACACAGGCTCGGATGTCCTCTTGCGGCACCTGCTTGCCGACGGCCCGTCGCAAATACGCATGGGTGTGGAATCACTGATACAGGGCGAACCGATCCGTAGCGTGATAAACGACAAGTTAGCTTTTCCGGATTTGCTGTCAGAAGCATCCAATATCTGGTCATTCATGCTTTTCAGCGGTTATCTGAAGGCTACAGACCCGGTAAAGAACAATGACGACCTGATGGAATATACCCTGCAAGTACCTAATCGTGAGGTCAGAACCGTTTTCTTCACCATAATCCGAAGCTGGATCAATAACGGTCCGGTCAAAAACGACCGCCTGGAGCTGATGCTGCAAGCGTTGAAAGAAAAAAACATGCCAATCTTCCAGCGTATCCTGAACGACTTTGTCGTCAATACATTATCATATTATGACACAAGCGGCCGTGAGCCGGAGAAGGTTTACCAAGCCTTCCTGTTAGGTATGCTTGTCAGCAGCGGCGCTTACGAAGTGAGCAGCAATCGCGAATCGGGGCTTGGCCGTTATGATATTCTGCTCCGTCCGCGTGACCTGAACCTGCAAGGCGTGATCATGGAGTTGAAGCTCTATGATCCGGTGTACGACGAATCCGTCGAAAGTGTGTTAGATTCCGCGCTTCAGCAGATTGAGGACAAACAGTATACCGCCACGCTACGGGCAGCCGGCGTCACCGACATCCTCAAAATGGCTATCACATTCGACGGCAAACGTGTCTGGGTAAAGATGGCCTGAATAAGTAAAAAAAGTTTGTACTTAATACAAATGCAAAAATAAGATACGGACTCAAATATAATCCGTACATTTGCGCATTATGAAAAACGAATTTGATTATCAAGACGTCCCATACGATTTCGCACATTGCTTCAATGACCAATGTACGCAAGCGGACAATTGTTTACGCCACCTGGCAGCAGCCAACAGTACATCTATCCGTAAATTCCTTCCGATAGTAAATCCAGCCTGTTTCCCGAAGGAAGGAGACGATTGCCCTTTCTTCAAATCACAAATCAAAAAACGAATTGCCCTGGGAATTACAAATCTGCTCGATAATGTACCGCATAAAATGGCCCTGCAACTAAGAAGACAGATGGTCAGCCACTTCAAGAAAACACTTTATTACCGCTTCCAACGCAAAGAAAACGAGCTGTTACCCGAGCATCAACTCTTTATCAAACAACTCTTTAAACAGAACGGGATCAACGAAGAACCGGTTTTCGATTCATACAGGGAGAGCTTCGACTGGTAAAAAGTTTCAGTGATTTTTTTTCGTGAAACTTTTGTTTCAAACGGTTTCCGTCCTTGAAACTTTTGTTCCATGCCGATGAAACTTTTGTTCCACCGGTCGAAACTTTAGTTTCCTGCCTTGAAACTAAAGTTTCGACCGCAGACACTTTTGTTCCGTGGCAAGAAACACTGAATCAGCACCAATAAAGATTATTCTTCCACCGGTTCCCCGAACAAAGTAGCGGAAGAGGCGCGGTTGATGCGTACCTTTATAAATTGTCCGACGTGATAATTCTTTTTATCGAAGATCACCACCTTATTCTGGCTCGTACGCCCGAACAACTGCTCGCGGGAACGTTTGGAGAACCCCTCGATCAGCACTTCAAAGACTTTTCCGATATCACGTTTATTGCTTTCCTCCGACAGCTGGTTCTGCAGGTCAATCATGCCTTGCAGGCGGCGTACCTTTTCGGCTTCGCTCACCGTATCGGGCAGATGCTTGGAGGCATATGTGCCCGGACGTTCGGAATATTTGAAGAGGAAAGCACTGTCGTAGCCCACTTCGCGCATCAGTGAAAGCGTTTCCTGGTAGTCTTCTTCCGTCTCGGAATGGAAACCGCAAAAGAGGTCGGTCGAAATGGCGCAATCCGGCAAGATCCGACGGATAGCGGCAATACGATCCAGATACCATTCGCGGGTATATTTACGGTTCATCACGCTCAGGATGCGGGAACTGCCCGATTGCGCCGGCAGGTGGATCATCTTGCAGATGTTATCGTGCGTAGCAATCACACGCAACGTATCGTCGCTCATATCCTTCGGATGGGAAGTCGTGAAACGGACACGCATCCCGGGAACTTCCTCCGCCACGCGCTCCAGCAAGACAGGGAAAGAAATCTTTTCGCCGTCTTTCTCAAAAAGATAGGAGTTCACATTCTGCCCTAAAAGGGTCACTTCTTTAAAACCTTTATCGCGCATATCCCGTATTTCGTTCAAAATGCTATCCACATCACGGCTGCGCTCCCGGCCACGCGTGTATGGCACAATGCAATAGGTACAAAAGTTATTGCACCCGCGCATGATGGAAACAAAACCGGAGATATGCACACCTCCTAACTTCAACGGGATTACGTCTTTGTAGGTTTCCTGTGTGGAAAGTTCCACGTTAATCGCCTTTTCGCCATGTTCAACCGCCCCGACCAGGTTCGGCAAATCCATATACGAATCCGGACCGACCACTAAGTCAGCATGATGCACATTGATCAACTCTTCCTTCACCCGTTCCGCCATGCATCCGAGCACACCGACTACTAAAGATTTTTTCTTTCTTTTTAATGACTGGAAATACTGAAGCCGACCGTAAATTTTTTGCTCGGCATTATCGCGAACCGAACAGGTATTGACGAAAATAGCATCTGCATCTTCGATTTTGTCAGTCACGGCATAACCGTCCATTTGCATGATGGAAGCAACAACTTCACTGTCTGCAACGTTCATCTGACACCCGTAAGTTTCGATAAACAACTTCTTTTCTCCGGTTCCGGCTGCGGATTTTAAGTCCACGCCATTTTCTTGATTTGTCATCTCTTCTGTTAATTAATTTTAAATATATTCTTTTGGCAAAAATAAATGCTCAAACACTTGCACAGTTCAAACCGTACCCTTATATTTGCACTTGAAAAACGTAAATTTTTTCATAGTTAAGGTTTTGGTTAAATCGAATAAGGGTGGCTGTGAAGTTACCCTTATTTACTTTTATACCTATTATATGTTTCCTTTCTTTCACTTCTGAATAATATTTCCTACATTTGGAGTGCAAAAATAACAAACCACACCTTATCGTATGATTTTCAATAACTTTGATATTTTCCAATATATTCCT
>NZ_QREV01000005.1 GCF_003363715.1 Parabacteroides acidifaciens | reverse complement strand
CCAAATCGCCATTACGACCGTGCCAATCTTCGCGAGGTGCCGAGTGCACTACACATTAGCACGGTCGTAATGGCAAAAAGGACGGTCGTAATTGCTGGAAACGCTCAAAAAAGGCGAAAAAGGCCCTTTTTGAGGCCAAAAAAATAGATTAACATTTGTTTGGTTTCGGAGATCTTTTGAGTCTAAAAAATGCGTTTTATACAATAAGTCCCAGGAAATAAAAAAATGACATTCCTGATATATGCTGGTTTGAACATAAGATTCTCTATTATTTCCAAAAGCGACTATTGGAGAAATTCAATCGAATATCAAATCCTGTTTTTCAGGGATTTCTTTACGAAACAAAAAATCTTACAAACAAGTATATTGCTAAAAAAACAAACAAGTAGCAAAGGAAATTGAAAAATAAATATTATGTTTGCGTGATTAGGATACACTATATATAGTATGATCTTTGCGAGTAAGATGCAAATTTCACATAATAAAATTTCATTCTATAACTTCAAAAAAGCACCAAATGGATTTCGACCGTAGCAAACATAATGTCATAAAGTACTTACCGACAAATAATGATGAAAACATCTGGAGCATGTCTATTAGCGGAATTGGATTTCAATCTATTGACTCAAAAGACAGCTACCCTCTTAAAGGACATCCGATCGGATATACATTCAATCCTGAAAGAGGTAGAATTATCGATGAATTTGCATTAGTCTATATAATAAAAGGAGAAGGGACCTTTTCTTCTATAACCTGTCCGGAAAAAAAGCTCTCCAAAGGTGACGCTTTTTTTCTTTTCCCGGGGCAATGGCATAATTATCAACCCAAACCCAATATCGGATGGGATGAATATTACGTTACATTTCACGGAGAATATTTTGAAAATTTATTAAACAAGATTGTGAATAACGCAAACCCTATATTTCATATTGGTATAAACGATCAAATAGTCAAGCATTTCGGGGAAATGCTTGACTGTGCCAGGGCACAGAGGACTGGATTCCAGGCAGTGTTAGCCGGAATTGTCATGCACACCATAGGTTTGATCTATTCCATCAGCAAAAATCAGGACTCCGGTTCGGCATCCATGCAGAAAATACAGGAAGCCTGTGTCCTGATGCGGGAGAATATCTATGACAAGTTTACTCCCGAGGATGTTGCGGAATCGATTAACATGAGCTATTCCAATTTCAGGAAATCATTCAAACAATATACGGGAATCGCCCCACACCAATACATGTTGCAGCTGAAGCTCAGCAAGATCAAAGATTTGCTAAGTAGTACGGATATGTCCATACAAGACATCGCCATGAAACTGAATTTCGAATCGGCGGATTATTTTTCCTACTTCTTCAGGAGCAAAACGGGCATAAACCCGCTTTCTTATCGAAAAGAAATCGAGAAGCAGCGCGAAAAAGCTCAAAAGAATTTACACTAAGGGATTCCATTCAGAATCCCCGCCCGAACTTATGCCAGAGCTCTCCTTCCATCTCTTCCCAGCAACGCAGAGTGGAATAGATAAAGTCGGACGAATAGCGGGTGAGATAGGCCTTGGCTTCCTCTTCTTTACCTTCTTTAATCAGGGCTGATACTTTATTTTCGATCAGAGGCATCTCGTCTGCCGCTTTTTGCTCAAAAGAAAGAACGGCCGGTTCAATCAACTTACGCCCATGCCCCCAACTAACCTGGGCCAACCGGTTTGTGCGGCGGTATGTCCACAGAGCTGCATCCGGCCGGTAACGTTTATGCCCGCAAACCTTAAAGCTCTCGGGAACATCCGTCATCCCGGCAAACAACGGAACGCGGGGACTTTCTCCCGGATTATCTTCCGACCACCAACAAACACCTCCTATCGCATCCGGCAACCAATCACGACATTGTATCACAAATGAATAAGAGCACCAGACGACAGATATCGTACGTTGTTTCTCGATCTTCCTTTCTTCACCCCGCTGCGCATTCAGGAATTCTAACATGTCGTTCGTCATCCAGTTTTGCGCCAGAGGGCTTTTATAAGTGGTATCACGCTCTATTCCATCTTTATCTTTGATCTTTTTTGTGATCATTATATCTTTTGTCATATCCCACTCCGTACCTTCGTATGTTTCACGCAGCAGGCGGTTGATGTCTGCCAATGACACTTGCCGGTCCGGTTTGACAGACAGAGGAAGTTCCTCCATATCCATCGTCAGATCCAGAGAAGGCGCCAGTGTTTTCAAGACAAAGAAATCACGAATCGTAAAAGGCTTTTTTCCTGTTTCATGGATAACTTTCCAGAATTTGAACGGTTCTTTCCCATCCCAATATCCCAGTTTAAGGGCTTTTTCTTTCAGCCCTTTGCTATACATAAAATTATCTTTATCCTTAAAATCCACATCCGAGATACGGGGCGTATTGGCAGACACCGTCACATGATCGTCCGGTATGCGCCGGGCAACCCATAATGCACTCGGATCATCCGGTCCCGCACCGGTAATCTCAAAAAACCAAAGTTCTTTTTTATCGGCAACTGTCAGGCATTCGCCTCCATCGCGGTAGCCGTATTGTTCAGCCAGGCGTCCCATCAACAGAACGGCTTCACGAGCAGTGCTACAACGTTGCAAGGCTATTCCTTGTAAATCTTCTATATGGAAAAGTCCCTTCGGGTTACGCAGTTCTTTACGTCCTACAATTGTCGTTTCACCCATTGCCAACTGCTTCTCATTCATACAAGGATAGCCAGTGTTCAGATAAGCAAACGTATGAGGGACTTGAGGTATGGAGCCTTTCAAAATTACTCCCAAACGGTCGTTTTTACTTTCGGTATGGCGGAGATCCCAATAGATGTCAACCTTCGCCGTATCCGGCCAATCATGAGCAGGTACAACTTCCATCCAAGTCCGTGAAGTTCCATCACAGGTTTGGGATGTCATAACCGAACCATCGGCTGTAGCCAACTTTCCGGCAGCAATACTTGTACAACTTTCATCCGGATTTGTCAATTCGACTACACGGTCCTGAGCAGAAAGAGATGTAAAGACACAACAGAGGCACACAACTGCCTTAAATACATTTTTCATCATCATTAATTAGCAAAGCTTATCATTTCGGATGGCAAATATAAGATATTCTACGGAAAATCTATTTACGACAACGCCGTGTATATTTTCGACGATGCCAAAAATATTCATGGCAATGTCAAAAACATACACGGCGCCGCCGAAAACAGATTTCTCTTACATTATTGCTTATCTTCCCTGACGCTTACGCTCCAGTTCATCCAAAATGATCTTACGCATACGCATACTGTTCGGCGTAATTTCCACGTATTCATCACCTTTGATATATTCCAGAGCATCTTCCAAACTAAAGACAGTAGGAGGAGCCAAAGATACTTTATCGTCGGAACCGGAAGCACGCATGTTTGTCAGTTTCTTGGACTTCGTTACGTTTACAACCAAATCATTGTCTTTTGTATGTTCGCCAACAACCTGTCCGGCGTAAACCTCTTCCTGTGGAGCGATGAAGAAACGTCCGCGAGACTGCAGGTTATTCAGGGCATAAGCATAAGCCGTGCCTGTCTCCATGGCTATAATGGAACCGTTCGTACGACGTTCGATTTCGCCCTTCCACGGTTGGTATTCAAGGAAGCGGTGCGCCATGATCGCTTCACCGGCAGAAGCAGTCAGAACAGCATTATTCAAACCGATGATACCACGTGAAGGAATCGTAAATTCCAAATGCATACGGTCGTTCTTGCTTTCCATCATCGTCATTTCACCTTTACGCTTGGTTACCATATCGATGATACGGCTGGAACACTCTTCCGGCAGGTTGACTGTCAATTGTTCAACCGGCTCGCATTTCACACCGTCGATCTCCTTAATGATTACCTGCGGCTGGCCGACCTGTAACTCGTAGCCTTCACGTCGCATAGTTTCGATCAACACAGACAAGTGGAGCACACCACGTCCGTAAACCAACCAGGCATCGGCTGAATCTGTCGGAACAACGCGCAATGCGAGGTTCTTATCCAGCTCCTTCATCAAACGGTCGTAGATATGGCGGGATGTCACAAACTTACCGTCTTTTCCGAAGAACGGAGAGTTATTGATGGTAAAGAGCATAGACATTGTCGGCTCGTCGATAGCAATTGTCGGCAACGCTTCCGGCTCGTTTGCATCGGCAATCGTTTCACCGATCTCGAAGCCTTCTACACCGATAACGGCGCAGATATCACCGGACTGGACGGCATCCACCTTTGTACGTCCCAAACCTTCGAATACGTCGATTTCCTTAATCTTGGATTTCACCATCGAGCCGTCACGCTTACACAGCATGATGTCCTGACCTTCGCGCAGTTCTCCACGATGTACGCGACCTACAGCGATACGGCCTACATATTTGGAATAGTCTAATGAAGTAATCAACATCTGTGAAGCTCCTTCCAGAACCGTAGGTTCCGGTATATACTTAATGATAGCATCAAGCACTGCCGTAATATCTTCTTTCGGTTCTCTCCAGTCTTCCGACATCCAACCCTGCTTTGCAGAACCGTAAATAGTCGGGAAATCGAGCTGCTCCTCCGTTGCGTCAAGACTGAACATCAGGTCAAACACCATTTCTTGTACTTCTTCCGGACGGCAGTTCGGCTTGTCTACCTTATTAATCACAACGATCGGTTTCAGCCCGAGCTGGATAGCTTTCTGAAGCACGAAGCGCGTCTGCGGCATCGGGCCTTCAAAAGCATCGACCAACAACAGACAGCCATCGGCCATGTTCAATACGCGTTCCACTTCACCTCCAAAGTCGGCGTGGCCCGGAGTATCGATAATGTTGATTTTATAACCTTTATAATTAATAGAGACATTTTTGGCGAGGATCGTGATCCCTCGTTCGCGTTCCAGGTCGTTGTTATCCAGGAACTGATCCGGCTCTGCCTGTCCTTCACGGAAAAGCTTACCAGCTAATAACATCTTATCCACGAGCGTTGTCTTACCGTGGTCTACGTGCGCGATAATCGCGATGTTTCTAATCTTTTGCATTGAAAACTAATTTATTGGCGACAAAATTACAATAAATTTGCGAGAAGTATATGACAATGGCGCTTCAAAATAAAAAAAGATACTGAAAAAGATTGGTCAATCAAAAAGGAATACCTACCTTTGTCCCCGCTTAGATAACATAGTATTAATTTATTAAAGTACAAAAGAATCATGTTTTTAGATTCAGCAAAGAAAAAAGAACTTTTCGAAAAGTATGGCAAATCTGCTACAAACACAGGTTCAGCAGAAAGCCAGATCGCACTGTTTACAGTACGTATCGCACATTTAACAGAACATCTGAAGGTTAATCACAAAGACCATAGCTCTGAAAGAGCTCTGAAGATGTTGGTAGGTAAACGTCGCCGTTTACTGGACTACCTGATCAAGACTGATATCGAAAGATATCGTACTATCATCAAAGAGCTTGGTATCAGAAAGTAAGAAACAATTTCTTCGCAAGAAGTTACAGAAAAGGATGGTCTCTACGGAGGGCATCCTTTTTTTCTTTTACGAAAGAACTTTGATTAATGAAAAATTAATGTAATTTTGCGCCGTTCAGTTACAAATTAAAAGAATCAACAAACAATAAACGAATAATACTCATGGGAAACAACAAAATCATCGGAGCGAAAATCAAAAGCATCCGTGAATCCAAACAACTTTCTATCGAGGAAGTATCCGAACGCTCAGGCTTAGGCATTGATCAAATAGAACGCATCGAGGGCAACATCGACTTCCCGTCTCTGGCCCCGTTAATCAAGATAGCCCGCGTATTGGGCGTCCGCCTGGGTACATTCCTGGACGATCAGGCCGAACTCGGTCCTGTTATTTGCCGTAAAAAAGACAGCAACGATGCGAACAGTATCGGCTTCAGCAATAACGACAGCAAAGCACGCAAGCACATGGAATATCACTCCTTGTCGCAGGATAAATCCGGACGCCACATGGAGCCGTTCCTGATCGACGTTGCGCCGACAAAAGAAGGTGTCGATTTTGTCCTGTCTACTCACGAAGGGGAAGAGTTCATCTACGTACTGGAAGGCATTCTCGAAATCAACTATGGCAAAAACACCTATATTCTGGAAGAAGGCGACAGCATCTACTATGATTCGATCGTAGCCCACCATGTACACGCCGCTGCCGACAATACGGCGAAAATACTCGGAGTCGTTTACACCCCCTATTAATCCGCAGTCTTTATGGAAATACAATTACAAGATAAAACACTCGGCCAATGGATGGAACACTGGGCCGAGACAACGCCGGACAGGGAATACCTGGTATATTCAGACCGCGACTTGCGTTTCACCTGGAAGGAATTTAACGAACGTGTAGACCGGATGGCAAAAGGCATGCTTTCGATCGGGATCAAGCATGGTACGCATGTCGGCATCTGGGCAACAAATGTTCCGGACTGGCTGACTTTCCTGTATGCAGCAGCCAAGATAGGCGCAGTAGCCGTTACTGTCAATACAAACTATAAGCAAAGCGAGTTGGAGTTTTTAGTTGAAAACGCCGATATCCATACAATGTGTATTACCGATGGCGTATTCGACGGCAGCTATGTCGACATGATGTACACGATGCTTCCGGAACTGAAAGAATCGCAACGCGGTTACCTGAAGAGCAAGCGTTTTCCAGTCCTGAAGAATGTCGTTTACATCGGACAGGAGAAGTACAGAGGGATGTATAACACACCCGAATTGCTGCTCTTAGGAGAAAATGTAAGTGACGAGACTTTAATCGAAGCCAAAAAGTTGGTAACACCGCACGATGTTGTCAACATGCAATACACATCCGGTACAACCGGTTTCCCGAAAGGGGTCATGTTGACTCACTATAACATTGCCAATAATGGTTTGCTGACGGGCGAGCATATGAAATTCACAGGAGAAGACAAACTCTGCTGCTGTGTGCCGCTGTTCCACTGCTTCGGTGTCGTACTGGCATCCATGAATGTCTTGACACACGGCTGCACGCAAGTTATGGTCGAGAAGTTCGATCCGCTGGTTGTGTTGGCTTCTATCCATAAAGAACGTTGTACGGCACTATACGGCGTACCGACCATGTTCATTGCCGAACTGAACCATCCGATGTTCAGCATGTTCGACCTGACTTCCCTGCGTACAGGCATCATGGCTGGTTCTCTCTGCCCTGTCGAGTTGATGAAACAGGTGGAAGAGAAAATGTATATGCGTGTAACAAGCGTGTACGGATTGACTGAGACATCGCCCGGCATGACGCATTCCCGTATCGAAGATCCGGCAGAAGTGCGCTATAATACGGTCGGACATGACTACGAATTTACTGAAGTACGTGTGATTGACCCCGAAACCGGAGAAGAATGTCCGGTTGGCGTACAGGGCGAAATGTGTAACCGGGGTTATAATAACATGAAAGGTTACTATAATAACCCACAGGCAACCGCTGAAGTGATCGACAAGAACGGCTTCCTCCATAGCGGTGACTTAGGCGTGAAAGACGAAAGCGGCAACTACCGGATCACCGGCCGTATCAAAGATATGATTATTCGCGGAGGTGAGAACATCTATCCGCGTGAACTGGAAGAATTCCTTTACCACCTGGAAGGCGTGAAAGATGTACAAGTCGCAGCCGTCCCATCGAAGAAATACGGGGAAGAGGTTGGCGCTTTCATCATTCTGCATGACGGCGTCACAATGACTGAAGATATCGTCAAGGATTTCTGCCGCGGAAAAATCGCCCGCCACAAAATTCCGAAATATATCTTCTTCGTCGATACTTTCCCCATGACCGGTAGCGGAAAGATTCAGAAATTCAAATTGAAAGACTTAGGATTAAAGTTATTGGCAGAGCAAGGGATTACGCCTGTATAAGTTTTTTTACTACCTTTGCAGCATTAACATTTTAGTATCAATTTATGTCACAATTATTTCCAACTAATCTGCCTTATAAAGTAGCAGATATGAGTTTGGCAGAATTCGGTCGCAAGGAAATCGAAATCGCCGAACACGAAATGCCGGGACTTATGGCACTCCGCAAGAAGTACGCCGACCAGAAACCCTTGAAAGGGGCTCGTATCACCGGCTCACTGCACATGACGATTCAGACCGCAGTGTTAATCGAAACATTAGTTGCGTTGGGAGCAGATGTTCGCTGGGCAAGCTGTAACATCTTCTCCACACAGGACCACGCTGCCGCAGCAATCGCTGCCGATGGTGTTCCCGTTTTCGCCTGGAAAGGTGAAACACTGGAAGAATACTGGTGGTGTACCGACATGGCGCTCCGTTTCCCCGACGGTAAAGGTCCGCAGATGATTGTGGATGACGGTGGTGACGCTTCCCTGCTGGTTCACATGGGTTACCGTGCAGAGAACGATGCCGAAACAATCAACCGCAAAGGTAGCAACCATGAAGAACAGGTGATCCTGGATACATTAAACCGTATCCTGGCTGAAGACAATACCCGCTGGCATCGTACAGTAGCCGAAATGAAAGGTGTTTCCGAAGAAACGACAACCGGCGTACACCGTCTGTACCAGATGATGGAAAGAGGCGAGTTGCTGGTTCCGGCTATCAACGTCAATGACTCCGTTACGAAATCCAAATTCGACAACCTCTATGGTTGCCGCGAATCACTGGCTGACGGTATCAAGCGTGCGACGGATGTAATGATCGCCGGTAAAGTGGTAGTAGTTGCCGGATATGGCGATGTCGGTAAAGGTTGCGCCCATTCCATGCGCTCATACGGCGCTCGCGTCCTGGTTACGGAAATCGACCCGATCTGTGCTTTACAGGCTGCTATGGAAGGTTTCGAAGTAACTACAATGGAAGAAGCGGTTAAGGAAGGTAACGTATTTGTTACAACTACCGGCAACTGCGATATCCTGACTATCGAGCATATGGCTCAGATGAAAGACCAGGCTATCGTATGTAACATCGGCCACTTCGACAACGAAATCCAGGTAGACAAGCTGGTAAGCTATCCGAATATCAAGCACACTAACATCAAACCGCAGGTAGACAAATATACTTTCCCAACAGGAAACTCCATCTTCCTGCTGGCAGAAGGTCGTCTGGTCAATTTAGGTTGTGCAACAGGCCATCCTTCTTTCGTCATGAGTAACTCATTCACGAATCAGGTTCTGGCTCAGATGGATTTGTGGACAATGCCTTATGAAATCGGTGTTTACCGCCTGCCTAAACGTTTGGACGAAGAAGTAGCCCGCCTCCACCTGGAACGTATTGGTGTCAAGCTGTCCAAGTTGACACAGAAGCAAGCTGATTATATCGGCGTGCCGGTTGAAGGACCGTACAAAGCTGAACATTACAGATATTAATATCTCTCCGGAAGGAATCTTGTTTAAATCAAGGATTCCTTCCGGATTTCTATTTTGTAGACATGCAAACAAGACACGCAGACAGACAATTATATTTCAAGGAACAAAGTATTACTACACAAAAATATGTAATACCGTTTATCGAAAAACATCGACAGATAACTGCCGAATCCAATATTCTCGAAATAGGTTGTGGTGAAGGCGGTAATATCAAACCGTTCTTAGATCTCGGTTGTAAAGTGACAGGTATCGACATCAACGGAGGTCAGATCGCCATTGCAAAAGATATTTACAGTACACACCCCAACAATAAAAACCTGACACTGATCTGCGAGGATATCTACAAAGTAACAGAACTAAACAACACATTTGATATCATCATTATCCGGGATGTGATAGAACACATCCCAAACCAAGAATTATTCTTGCCTTTTATTAAAAGATTCTTGAATCCTTACGGTATCATTTTTGTTGCTTTTCCTCCTTGGCAGAATCCATTCGGCGGACATCAACAAATATGCGGCAACAAGCTTCTCAGCCATTCACCCTGGATCCATCTATTGCCCCGTCCTGTCTATAAGAAAGTTTTGGAATGGGGTAACGTTAATCCGGACGGACTGTTGGAGATCAAAGATACCGGCATTTCACTGGAACGTTTTCTTTCAATCGTGCATAAAGAAAACTACCAGATACTCGAAGAAGTCCTCTACTTCATCAATCCGAACTACGAAACAAAATTCAATCTCCGTCCCCGGAAACTATGGGGCATATTGAATATCCCTTATATCCGTAATTTCTATACGACCTGCGGGTATTACATTTTAAAGAATTCATAGATATGGCAACATCCCATTTATCCCTGATTATCCCTGTCTACAACCGCCCGAATGAGGTGGAGGAGCTGCTGGACAGTCTTACACGGCAAAGCGAAACAAACTTCGAAGTCGTCATCGTTGAAGATGGCTCCAAAGAAACTTGTGAACATGTTGTCGATGCTTTTAAGGATAAATTGGTTATTTCCTATTACTATATTCCCAACGGAGGCCCCGGAAATGCCCGTAACTACGGAGCAAAACAAAGTAAAGGCGATTATCTGATCGTTCTTGATTCGGATTGCATCCTCCCCCCCGATTACATCAAATCGGTAAACAAAGAATTGCAGGAAACCGGGGCGGACGCTTTCGGAGGACCGGACAAGGCCTCAGACAGCTTTACGGATATCCAAAAAGCCATCAACTACTCCATGACTTCTTTCTTCACCACAGGAGGCATCCGGGGAGGCAAGAAGAAAATGGACAAGTTCTATCCTCGCAGCTTCAATATGGGAATCCGTAAAAGCACATACGAGGCGCTCAACGGCTTTTCCGCCATGCGCTTTGGAGAAGATATAGATTTCAGCATCCGCCTCTTTAAAAACGGATATAAAGTATGCCTGTTCCCATCTGCATGGGTCTATCACAAACGGCGCACAGACTGGCGCAAGTTTTTCCGCCAGGTCTACAATTCGGGTATTGCCCGAATCAATCTGTATAAGAAATATCCGGATTCACTTAAACTGGTCCACCTACTGCCGGCAATCTTTACTTTAGGCGTATTATTCTTCCTGATCGGAAGTATCTTCTGTGCATGGAGTTTATTGCCGCTCGGCCTATTCTGCCTGCTGATTTTTGCAGATTCCACCATACAGAATAAAAGCATTAAGATCGGCTTCCTGTCGATCATTGCATCGTTTATCCAGCTGTTAGGATACGGCTGCGGTTTCCTGGATGCCACATGGAACCGGTTAATCCTAAAAAAAGAGGAGTTTTCGGCATTTCAAAAGACATTCTACAAATAAGGGCGAGAAAACCTCGCCCCTACCATATCCTTATTCTTTATTCTTTTTCCAATACTGCCACCCCGACCAACCGACTGCTGCGATCAACAGCAATAAGATCAGGAATGAGCTATAGGAAGCCACATAAGCAGCCGTGACATAACCTTGCGGTCTGAAGTCGAACACAATCGTATGCTCGCCTGCCGGAACACGCATTCCTCGCAAAATCCAGTCAGCACGGAAATGCGGCACTTCTTTGCCGTCAATCGTTGCCGTCCATCCCGGCTGATAATAGACTTCAGAAAAGACAGCCAATTGTTCCTTATCAGCTTTACTCTTATATGTCAAGCGGTTCGGACGGTATTCTTCCAACACGATTGTCGCTGTTGAATCTTTCTGCGGTACAAATCCTTCCAAATCTTTCTGGAAACGCTTATCGACAACAGCCGTCACTAACGGATTAATTGTATTCAACGCCTCGATCTCGGCATCCGCATTCTCCACAATATCCAGTTTATCCACGAACCACGCATTTCCAAACGCATACGGATTTCTCAACGGCTGCTGCTCCGGATTATAAATAATATAGCGGGTATTCAGCATATTCAAAGAAGGACAAGCCGCCAATGCGGACATCACATCATCTGCCGTCTGTGCCTTCTGTAAAGCCCCGATAATGCCACGCAATTCTCCATCCAGACGATGATCGATCAGTTCCTGATAACGGCGCAGCTTGACAGCATGATAACCGCCAATCGAATGATGATAATAGGAAGTATTCGTCTCCTGCCAGGGATTATTGATATTCAGAACGCGGAAAGTCGAATCCGTATCTTTCAGGATTTCCTCATCGGCCACTGTTTCCTTATACATTTCACTCGGCTGTTGTTTTACAAAATTGCTGTCATTCAAATAGCGGCGGTCCACCGTCCAAAGGTCAGCCAAAATCAGAACTGCCACACCTGCACTCACTACCGTAGCAGCTGTTTTCTTATTCTTCGCTTTCCAGAACCAGACAAGCAAACCGGCTCCCAACAGAATAAAGATCAAAGAGCGCAGTGCATCAGCCGAAGCCAATGAAGCACGGTCCATCAGCAAAGCCGTATAATACCATTCCGGAACCTGATTCTGGAACTGGGCATCATAAGCAGACTGGAAATTCAACAACAAAGACGGCATCAACCAAAGAATCACACAAATACCACCCGTCAAGCCCAACGACCAAAGGAATCCTTTCTTCAACCGGGCCTCGTCCACTTTCTGTGCCAGGATTTCCCGCAATCCCCAAATACCGATAATCGGAAATACCAATCCCGGTATCACCAACGCCATTTCAACTGTACGGAACTTATTATACATCGGCAGATAATGGAACATCAAATCGTTGAAAGCATCGAAGTTACGCCCCAATGCCAGGAAAGTCAGAAAGACAGAACCGGCAAATAGCCACCATTTCATCCGATTCCGGACCACAAACATCCCTAAAACGAACAAGAAACAAACCAACGCCCCGAAATAAACCGGCCCAGAAGTAAAAATCTTATCCCCCCAATATGTGTAAGTCCGCAACTCTTTCCCTACCTGCGCCCCGTTTTTCTTCAATTCTTTATACAACTCGGAAGAACTGTCCAACGTGCCTCCGGAACTTCCGCCATACGTATTCGGCACAAGAACCGTCAGCAGTTCCTTCCATCCGTAACTCCACTGGAAAGCATAATCCTTATCCAGACCGGTAGAAACCTTTTCCACCTTTCCCGAAGCATCAGGCTTAGGCGTCAATTCCGTTGCGCCACGAGTCGAATGCTGGCTCAAATCCCAGTTGGAATACATACCTTGTGCATTAGGCAATACCGCCAAAATGACGCAAGCAACCATAATCAACGAGGTCTTCAACCATTCTCCATAGGCTTTCTCCCGAATTTTCTTAATCACATATCCTATATAGATAAACAGGCAAAGCAATACCAAATAATAGGTAATCTGAATATGCCCGTTCGCTAAAGACAAAGCTACCCCCAACAAGAACAGAACAGCTCCCCACAGGTAAGAACGCCTGAACAACAAAGCCATCCCCGCCAACGTTACCGGCATATATCCAATCACATAAGCCTTCACAATATGCCCGGCCTCTATTATGATGATGTTATACGAAGCAAAAGCAAAGGCAATCGCCCCGGCAATGGCCAGCCACCAGTTCACTCCCATGATACACATCAGAAGATAGAAACTGACCAAACCGACAAAAACCATAGCCGCATCACCATAACCGACCTTTTTCAACCAACCGTCTACAATCGTGTAAGAAGGCATACTCGGCGCAGGCTGTCCATATCCGGTCACATACGGCATTCCCCCGAACATAGCGTCCGACCAGGCACTGAACTCGCCGGGCTGTGCAGTCTTGGCATACTGATCCATCTGGCTATGTCCCATTCCGACAGCCTTGATATTATCACCCTGCATAACCACTTTCCCGTCAAACACCGCCGGTGAAAAATAGACCATCACCAGACCTAAAAACAAGATCAGGGCAACAATGTGTTTTCCCCACTGCTTTAGCAAATCCTTCATATATATGTCATTAAAATTCATACTATCAAACGCGCCCTTTCAGAAGTTTGGCCGTATAGAAACGGACAGCAAACCACCCATGAAGCAAAACCGTAGCAAAAGTACCATAATATTTGCACATAATCGCATATCGTTCTCGCAATGATGCTTTTCTTTGCATCGTACTCGTCCCTCCATCCAGAAAATTGGACAGGGTGAGATGCGTATTATACAACACCCCGGCCTGCTTCATGCAACGGATACACCAGTCAAAATCGGCAGAGTAGCGATATTGTAAATCATATAACGGAGCAATCGTACGTTTTGTTATAAACGACTGGTGACAAACCAACATCCCCATCCGAAAACTCTTCCACGAAAGCATCCGGGGAGCCTTAAGCCGCCTGAGTCCTAACGACCGGCCTTCCTCATCCACAATATTCGTTTCGCCATAGACCACATCCGGCAAAGCCTTCCTCTTTTGTATCAGGGAAGCTACCCGCTGGACCGTATCCGCCGTACATAAAGAATCACCGGCATTGATAAACCAGACATAATCGCCCGTCGCCTTTTGAAGCCCCTTATTCATCGCATCATAAATACCCTTATCCGGTTCGCTCACCCAATAGGCAAACCCCGATTCATACCGTTTGATAATATCGACAGTTCCATCCGTCGACCCGCCGTCTATCACGATATACTCGATATGTGGATACGACTGGCTCAACACGTTCAGAAAAGTCTGTTCCGCCCAACGTGATGCGTTATATGTAATTGTTATGATTGAGAATAAAGGTTGCTGCATATAGACTTAGTGATCTATTTTTGTTTCTGTGCAAAGATAAGAAAGATATTCAAGAGTCAAACAAAACAGGTGTAGGCTTACGCTTTGTCGTGAACTGGAACAAGGAAAAGAATCGCTCCGGTTGGATAAAGTGAACCAGGTCCTTTGCTTATTTGGAAGTGAAGTAGGCGTCGTACCAGTTAACAGGGATGAACGCCAACTAACTTACTAACTAACTTACTAACTAACTTACTAACTAACTAACTAACTAACTTACTAACTAACTTACTAACTACTCTTTACCTGAAAATTGCTCTTTCTTAAGTATTTCAAGGTAGCGCGAGCCTTTTTCCGTAATTCGATAGCCTTGATTAGGATCTTGCAAATTCTCCTTGGTCATTTCTATTAGTCCATAACTTAACAATGTACTTATATATTTCGTTTTATTATAATAATTATCAGAAACATGAATGAACTCCAATATTTCCCCTCTCTTTGCATTATGAGATGCCAGAAAAGACAATACACTTTGATACTTCTGTAAATACTTATATTCAAACCGGATATTGGCTAATTCCTCACGATCTATTTCTCTCATTTCAGGTTCTATAAAATCTTTATGGCAAGGTATTTCGACCAGAAAATAAGTTCGTTCTTCATCCGTTTCAAAAACAGCTCTTTCGGAACGATTGGATTGTAATTCTTTTTGTATAGTAGGAATACCGGTTCCCCGTCCCTCAGTCAAATCCAACTCCTTCAAATAATCTCCCAACTTCCGGTTGCGATATCTACGAGCCCGTATATTATTTCCCGCTTTCAAATCAGAGATATGGATTGACCGATCAGGACCATTATAGCTGATTATCTCTATTTTATCAGGATTAATTACGATTTCAACAGGTTCTCTTTCTTGGTAATTCCTATGATAAAGAGCATTCACAACTGCCTCTTCCAACGCCTGATACGGATAATTATAAAACTTTATTGCTTCCGCCTGATTTGGAACTTTTTTAATTTTCTCTTTAATCACATTCGTTTTCAGATAATTCAACGCTTCTGCAATCATCAAATGCACTGGCCCTTTTATCGAAGGTATCTCAATTATACTCGAAGGATTTTCCATTTTGCCTTCCGGGTAAATTACAATATCAATTTGTGTATAAGGGAAAAATCGATACGGTTCATAATTAAAAAGCATCAAAGCTACATTCTTCGGCAAAACTCTTTCCTGTGGACCGACTATGAGATCCATCCGAGCAAGGATATCCGATAAACTCATACTTTCCAATTGATCCACCAACTTACTTTTTGTTCGGATTAAAAAATCCCGGACCAACGTCCCTGAAATATCATTTATCGTAGCACTCTGATTAACTCTGTCATCGAAAGGTATTTGATTACATAAACTTATCAATTCCTGCTCATTTTCTCCTTTTGCAATAATCGATGACGAATTATAACGGATATAATAATTATAAGTTTTATTTTTTGCCTTCACATCATCCGGAACCTTATAAGGTCGATTTGAGCCACCTGGGACCCAGATCACAAGGACTTTACGATCATCAATCTCTTCAATTGAAACTTTCGGGAAATATACTGGTTCTATCAAATTATTAAACTGCAATATCTCTCTTTGGATCTTATCAATTTGTTCCTCTTCCAACCCACATACAGGACGGGCAGCAATACCGTCTTTCTCTCTGATACCAATAACGATATATCCTCCTCCGATATTGTCAAAATCATTTGCAAAAGCACATATCGTCCGATAGATAGGAGCAGGATTCCACCCTTCTTTAAATTCAATGCGATTGCTTTCTATTGTCCGAGTAGATAGTAGCTGTTCTATATTAATATGCAAGGCCATCCATTTTTAATTATATTATTCAACAATTTTGACTAAACCAGTCCTTTCCATAGATACAGAACAAATATAAGAATTATTAAGTATTCTATATCCTTCCTTTCTGAAATTCAACTTATTTGTCGTTATTTTTCTTTATTTGCGCATAAAACCTTTTTCCATTTAGCCGATTAACATTCATGATAAACTAAAAACACCTATGCTTTGATGACAAAACATAGGTGTTTTTAGTTCAATAGATCCCCCAAAAACGTCTTACTTTACTTTCCAAAATCCATTCTTTCGAGCCCCCACTCTTTCAATAAACATTCCGTCCCTTAAATGTTCTACGATCTTACGAATATATTACTCTGTCAAGTCCAACTGCACAGCCAAATCCGATTGACGTATGTGCGGATCCAGGCGAATCAGATCATACACTTTCTGCTCCATTTCCGTCAACTCATTTATCCGCTCATTTGAAAATATCAGATATAAAAAGCCCATCTTATACTCATAAACAGGAGCGGGTAATCCTTCTTTTATACATGTGTCGATAATCCGTTGCGTCCCTCTCCCCCAACTTTCGATAAAACCAGTTTTATAATTATAAAAGACATCGGCAATCACTTTATTATGTGGCCTTGAAGGATGGGATCTGGATAAATCCTCTACCGTGATATCCTGCAAACGAGCTTCGTTACCAATCACCAACTTATCATCATAAACCCGTATCTGTACTTTCTTACACAGGCATCCCTTTTTCGATCATATTTACTAAATTGATTGGAGGAAGGATAATTGCATTCAAAACTGTACCTTCGGTTTTCGTATGGATGATGTCACACACTCGTGCAGCTACTCGATGAGACGGTACTGACATAAAGCGAATTTTCGCTTTCAATATATTCGTCCACATCTATAAAACTAAACTCCGGTATTTTTCCGATAGCCAAAGACAACTCAACGAATTTACTAATCTTATGATCATAATCACCGGAAAGAAGCTGTGTCACATACCCCTTCGAACAACCGAGATATTCTGCCAACTGTGTCTTATTCATGCCCCGCTTTTGCATAAATACATTTATCTGGCGGTATAATTCCATCTGAAGAGCTGTTGTCCAATATACCGGATTCTTTAATAATTCATCTCGTTTCATCGTTACTTATTTTTCTTGTTGTTCTTTTGATCTTATATATTCGTGTTATAGTGTAAAAGGTTGATGATTATTACACACGAAAGCGAACAAATATTAGAGGTTGAGAATAAAATGATTAAAGTTATTCCGGTATGGAAATGACTTTTGAGTTTATTATAAATCAGTATATTTGTAATGTAAGCCCTCAATAAATTAATTCTTTATTTCTCCACTATATTCCCTAACCACATAAACAGGCCTATTCTTCGTTTCATAGAAAATACGTCCTAAATATTCACCAATAATGCCTAGTGACAGTAATTGTACCCCTCCCAGAAACAAAATAACAATCATCAATGTCGGGAATCCTTGAACAGGATCTCCATATATCAATGTTTTAGCTAAAATATAGCACATATAGATAAAAGCTATAATAGAAATAAAAAAGCCAACAACAGTAGATAACCTAAGAGGTGCTGTTGTAAAAGATGTTATACCCTCTATTGCTAAACTAAATAGACTCCAAAAATTCCATGAAGATGTACCAGCCAAACGATCACATTGTTCAAATTCTATCTCTTTCTTTTTAAAGCCTATCCAACAAAACATACCTTTAGTATACCGTTGGCTCTCACGTAATGTTCTCAATACATCTATACATTTCCGATCCAATAAGCGAAAATCGCCTACATTTTGTAAAATTTCTACTCGTGTTGTTTTCTGTAATATCTTGTAATATAGCAAAGAAAACTGTTTTCTCATCCAGCTCTCTTTTCCTCTACTCTTTCTTTTAGCATACACATCATCATACCCTTCTTCCCAGAGCATTAACATTCCAGGGATCAACTCCGGCGGATGTTGCAGATCTGCATCCATAATGACCATACAATCACCAGTAGCATAATCAAAGCCGGCAAGCATGGCGGCTTCTTTCCCGTAATTACGGGAAAGATCAACATATGAAATCCGTGAGTCCTTATAATGAAGCTGTTTTATTATATGAATCGTATTATCCTTACTCCCATCATTGACAAACAATATTTCCCAACAGTAAGAAACATTTGCATCCATCAGTAGCTTTAGCCTCGCATAAAGAGTGAGTAACGATTCCTGTTCATTATAACAAGGTATCAAGATTGTTACTTTTTTCATATCTTCGTGGATTTAAAGACAAAACGTACTAACAAGAAATTTATCGGTATAACAATCAGAAATACCGGAAACGGAGCAATCTCTTTACCAACTCCTAACCAAATAAATAAATTCAGGAAGAACATATGGAGTAAATAATTAACCCCATGACTCATTCCAAATCCAATTCCTTTTCGAATTGTAGGCTTCACTCCAAATGTAAAATAAGAAGAGAGAGCAAAATTCAACAAGAAACTAACTATATAACCTATCGTATAAGCAACATTTACAGGAACGTAAATATATATCAATAAATAAACACCATAATGAACAATTGTTGCAAAAACTCCAACAATACCAAACTTGATAAATTCACGCCATTGTAATGGCAAATCCTCCCAATAGGTTCCTATGCCTTTTTCCATAATCAAATTTCAACGATTATTCCTGTTGGACCAATCTAATATCCTTAACTTTGACTCCCATATCCATAAAATACGGCTTGTCGATCAAAAGATAATCACCGTGTAATGTCTTCAACCGGGTCACAGCAGAGGAAACCGTCATGGACTCCGGAGGATTTAATCTTTTCACAAATGGACGAAGCATTTTCATATACCAAGGTAGCTCATCTAATTGTATTGCATCAAAAGCATAAAACACGTCATCTTTTTCATAATCAATCGAATCTGGAGCGATTGGCATCACATAAAAATCAATATCAGGTTTTGTATATATATTTTCTAAAACAAAATTTGATTCGTTACAAAAATGATCTGCTTGATACAAATTAACATATATATCTTCTGGCAAAATAACTAAATGCGATTTATGAACATAAAACGCAAGCATACTATTCAAATAATACGCAGGATTATGAGTGAAAAAATAAGCATGTACAAAACGGTTTGAATCATGAGTTGTAAAAAATGTGGCTTGCCTCTTATAAGAAGAAGCTATTACGTCTTCTTTTGATCTCATAGATGCATTAAATATTTCCTGATATAATTTGTAATTAATATTACAAGCTCTCAAGACAGAGGAATAATCAGTAATAAAAAGTAGTACTAAAGCCGGATATAGTATTTTTTTCAGCAGGACAGATTTTACATCTAAATAATCACAAAATATACGTCCTAACAAAATAGCTGAAAATAGTTCAATAAAAAAAACTTGCCGAATAGATTGCAATCCGATCATACAACCAAATAAAAACTCAAAAAGGATAATCCAGCATAAAAGAGTATTTTCTTTCAAAAGTTTTTTTAAACGTAACCTTTTCCTAAAAAACAGATAAATCATTACTACAATTAAGAACGGGAACAATTTGGTATACATCAAAAAACGAACTCTCACAGCCAGAATACTAATAAGATTGCTCTCTTCTAAAGCTCCTTGTGCTCGGTCCCAGATACTCGGAGCAAACAAAACCAATACAGTTCCCAGCCAAAAGCCAACAACTAAAGGTATTATTTTCCCAGTAAACTTTTTATAATCCAAACAGTAATAAATAAATAAAGCACCTGATACACCTGCAGATAATCCCTCATGTGTCCAACCACAAAATACACCTATTAAAAACAGAAAAGGGAAAAGCCAAAATTTATTTAGCCAGCTACTGGGTCTCTTTATTAAGCAAAGAAATAAAACAACAAGTGTTGTAGACCATAAATAATTAAAACTTCCAGCAGTCCATAATAAAGTTTCCCCTGGAACAGGGATAAAAAACCATACTAATAAAAATAAGATAAAAGAAGCAGTCAATTTTCTTTTGTTAGAAATCAAATAACTACCACCATACAAAAGTAAAAGAAAAATCAAAGTATTAAATACATTAAAATAACTTCTACCTAAAATCCCGACAAAGAATTGCTCCCCAAAATGAACAACACTCCGGCCATTAGCTATAAAATAATGGTGGTACTGAGAGATGATAATATCTTTAACAGTAGTTATAGGAGACAAAATATTAGTACCTTCTTCATTAAAAACATATGCATATGGAAAATCATCTGCCATTAAAGGAGTATAAGCAGATAACAGATAGAAAAGGATCCCTGTTATTCCATAAAACAAAATCAAATAATATTTAGCCAACTTATAATCTTTCATCACTATTATGTAATAAATTCTGATACAATGCAAGATATTTCTCTGCAACTATTTGTTCAGCATAATTTTCCTGCACTTTCTTTACACAGGCATCTGAAAGAACTTGAGGATTCGGATTGTTTAAAATCCATTGGATACCATTAGCGAAATCGTTTGCATCCATATAGTTTGCGACATAGCCATTTATTTTATGATCGATCATTTCCGGAATACCACCTATTTCAAATCCAACACAAGGGGTTCCACATGCCATCGATTCCATAATTGTATTCGGTAGGTTTTCCTCTAAGGAAGAGGTTATAAACACATCTACAGCATTATATAGCTCTACAATCTTAGATTCATCAGACAAATAACCCATAGGATGAATCGGCACAGAGAAAAGATTTCGAATATCTTCTTTTACCTGTCCAAAAACAACGAGTTCAATATCTTGATTCTTTATTTCTTGCAAAGCTGCAATCAAATAGTCTATCCCCTTTCGTTTATCCGTAACATTCAACGCCCCAAATAACAAGAGTTTCTTACCTAAAGGCAATCCTAAAGATTGGCGAGCCTGTCCCTGGTCCATAGGATGATAAATATTCATATCAATTGGATTCGGGATCGATAGAACCGTTTTATTTTGCAACAAGCGACTCTGCCTTGCTCGGTTTGCAAGCCATTGACTGCAACCGACAAAAGTCATATTCGCATCTTTATATAAAGCTTGCTTTTTATCAAAAACAAAAGTTGAAAGATCTTTACCCCTTGAGTTCAAGAAGAAACAAGCCTCACACCGTGTTTGAAACTTTTCGCAATCCCTCGCATGATGACAAATACCTGTACAAGGCCACATATCATGCATAGTCCATACAATCGGCTTACCCAGTTTGATAAGTGCCTTTATATCTTTTAATGAAAGAAATCCCTGATTAACCCAATGAAGATGAATAATATCCGCTTCTTTTACCAAAGGATGGTTGGAGACATCCACTCCGGTATTGGCAATGGAAACTGTAAACAGGTTCTTTCTACTCAAATGATTAAACAAAAAAATAATTAACCGCTCCCAATAAAATCGAAAACGGTTTAAGCATGTATCCTCCCGGACAAGTTTATCTACTGGTATTCCACCCTTTCTTAAAGCTTTACCTAAACGTCCGGCTGCTACTGCAGCCCCTCCGGTACGTTCGGATGTATTTAAAATCAGAATATTCATTTACCTTTTATCATTCTCCAATATCTATTTTTACCAGAACCTATTCTTTCTAAAAATTCTTATCTTTTAAAGATTCTATAACTTTTAAATCTATATATATTGTTCTACTTTTCATCCACTTATTCTTAATATCTGACATAAGAAATACACTTTATATTTATCAACAAGAAAAGCTCCTTTTCTATAGACTATTAGGTATGTTATCCACAAATCTGATCAATAAAAAGACTTATTTAGATAAAGACTTTATATATTTACTACGAAATAATAATTGCTTAAGCCTATAAGGTAGTCCTAAAAAAATAAATGCTTTAAGCTGTTTTCTTGTATTCCCAAAATTTCCTATATTAATTACTGTATTCCAGAATAAAGAAAAATAAGTCTTCAAAGACTTATGAAACTGATATACACTCTTTGCACGCAGATACTTCAAAAAACGGAGATCCTTATATGTCAAATCTGCATTATACTGTTCCTCTATGACATCGATTGCTTGAATCATAGATTGCGCAAAATCTATTTCTTTTGTACGGCTTACTATACCAACCCCCATTCGGTAGACAGGATAATACCCATCAATAAACAAAACCTTATCTGTATGAAGGTAACGATCAATCCCCCAAACGAAATCAGAATGAATTCCTATATTTTCAATATAAGCACTTGTTTTATTAAAAGAAGAACGACTTACCAACCCATATCGATCATCTATTAGCCCTCTTAAACGCAAAAAAAGTAAATCCTTATCTTGATATTTCACATTGCTATATCGAATCTCACTTCCATCTTCCAGCAAACTAATTATATTAGGAACAATAATAAAACTGTCTTTATCTGGGTCTAGATTATTTTGCTCTATGCAGCGTACAGCATCCTCAAAATACCCAGGCATAATAAAGTCATCACCAGCCACTGCTGTTATTAAATTTCCATTAAGGTGGCTCTCCGCAAAATTCAGATTTTTAAATATCCCTTGATTTACTTCATGCCGATATGCTTTTATAATATCTGGATAAATTTGTTGATACTCTTGAATAATATTCCACGTTTGATCTGTAGAATGATCATCAAAGATACAAATCTCATAAGGGGAAATAGATTGTCCCAAAACAGATTCTATCGATTGTCTTATATACTTCTCTTGATTATAAGAAACAATATAAACAGATATACGAATTAGATTAATCATACAAATTCATTCAGCTTATTAACAACATATGAAACTTCATCGATTGTCAAAACAGGACTCATCGGCAAGCTCAACTCTTCTCGGTGAATTTGTTCTGTTATAGGAAATAACAAATTATTCCATTCTTTATAGCATTCTTGTTTGTGTGGAGGAATCGGGTAATGAATATTTGTTTGAATATCATTCTTTTCTAAATACTTTTTCAGTTCATCTCTTCTGTTACATCTCACCGGGAAAATATGAAAAACATGAGCATTCCAATTAGGGACTACAGGTATAACAATGAGAGGGTTAACAATATTCTCTATATAGTATTGAGCAATTTTCCTCCTTTGCAATATATCTTCATCTAAATACTTTAGCTTCACATCAAGAATAGCAGCTTGTATTTCATCAATCCGGCTATTACGCCCAGTAAATTGAAATACATACTTCTGAGTAGAACCATAATTTGCTAATGAACGAATAGTCTCAGCTAATTGTTCATCGTTTGTAGTAACAGCACCAGCATCCCCTAAAGCGCCCAAATTTTTACCTGGATAAAAACTATGGCCTGCGGCGTCCCCTAAGGAACCTGTATGCTTATCCAAAAACTTGCAACCATGAGCTTGTGCATTATCTTCTATCAACTTAAGAGAGTATTTACGACATAACTCTCCTATATTAGCTGTATATGCACATTGTCCATACAAATGAACAATCATAATTGCACGTGTCTTTTCTGTTATTACAGCTTCAATTCGAGCATCGTCAATTTGATATGTATCCAAATGAGGTTCTACAAAAACGGGAACAAGTCCATTTTCTGTAATTGCTAAAATAGTTGCAATGAATGTATTGGCAGGAACTATTATTTCATCTCCCTTTTTCATGATGCCTAATTCTATATATGCTCTAAGAATCAAAATTAAAGCATCTAATCCATTTGCAACACCAACGCAGTATTTCGTTCCTATATATTGGGCATAATTTATCTCCAAGGAAGCAACAGCCTCACCCTGTAGATACCATCCCGAATCAATTACCTTTGCAACAGCCTCATGGATCTCATTTGAATATTTATCTGTTATTTTTTTTAACTCCAAGAACTTAATCATTACTATTTCTTTTTTACATTAACATATATTTCAGCTCCTTCATCAGGCATATATTTTATCATACGATTTAATCCATCCAATATATTGGAATCTAATATTCCAATATCTATCATCCGTTGCATTTTCTCATGATTAAATAGTTTTATAAAATATGACCCACTATCCAATATTATAAACTTATTAATTGTAACATAACTCTTTAACAAATCCAAATCAAAACTTGTATGTTGCTGTAAAACCTTTGCACGATCACTAAGTAATCCTATTTTAGGAATAATCCCAGATTCATAAGCCAACAACATATGAAAAGACCTACTATTAGGTACATTGATATGGACAACAGTTTGATCAGTACAACATTGATATATACCATCTAATAAACTTTGAGGATCTATTACTTCATGCAATAATGCGCTGACCACGATAAAATCAAATTGTTTCTCTAACAATTCATTTACTCTATTTTCAAAAAAATCCTGTATAACTGTTATACAGGATTTGCCGTTAGCGACGGCAAAGGCTTTGTCACAAAAATAAGAGGCAGGTTCAACTACAACATATTCATCAAAATCTGCAATTTCCGTAAACAATGGCTGTTCACCACAGCCTATTTCTAAAATTCGGTGATGAGGATATTGATTTATTGACTGCAAAACCTGTTGTCTTCGATAATGAACCATTACTTTTTCAAAATCAGAAGACTTATAATCTTGTATATATTGTTCTATATTCCGTTCCATTTACAAATCATATTCATAAACATCATAAACAACTCCTCTTCCTCCAAAACCTTCTTTTTGGAAAATAAGCGACTGATTCAAAAAAAGCCCATTATCTTCTGTAGACTGACCAAAATCAAAATATGGATAAGACAAATATTCATAATTAATTAAATGATCAAACAACAAATCAAGTGCACCCAATTCTTTTCCTATTGGATTTGCTGAAATATATTGAGTATGGACAACTTGTTTTGTGATATAAAGGACAGTACCTGCAATAATGTCTTGTTCCAATAATGCCACATACAATTTAATCTGATCAGGAAAACGTTCATGCAACAATTTTATTTCATCAACACTATGAACAGGAGAAGTACCATATTTATGATTCAGATTATTGGATAATATATACCAAAAAGAATCAAAATCATTAGACTCTTTCACCTTTATGTTATTTTTTATAGCTTTTCTTAATCCACTTTTACGAGATTCAGTGAACTTTAGAATATGTGAATGAATAATGGTAGAAGACAAATTTCGACCTATTAATCTTGCCTGTAATCTAAATAAAGCATACAGATCTTCTTCTGCCGGGCAAACATGATAAATCCAAGGTATCGTTTTATAAATAACCTTTGTAATACCATGATCTTTCAAAAAAACATTTATCTGTTGAAATATCAAAAGAACATCTTCTGCAGATATTTTGAAAGACAATAATAATCCTCCATATGTCAATCCTTGATGAGAATATAATATATCTCGTTTCTTATTGGCAGGTAATAAAGCACATAGTACATCATTCTTATATATCATTAATGACATATCCAAAAAACGATCTGAATGATAGTCCATATACTTACGTTCAAATAAAAAAGTAGAATTTTTAGCTTTTCGTACAAACTGATCCCACAAATCTATTTTTTCTGAACAATATATTTTTACTTCAAACATTCTTATAAACTAAAAAATCATTATAGTTTCTTATATAATCACTTTCATCATATATTAAAGAAGCCAATACCAAGCATACTGACCCTGATGAAAAATTATTCAATTCACGCCAAATCCCCGGAACAACCAGCAGTCCTTGATATGAACGATTCAAGGAAAACGTCCTTTTAACAAAACCATCATCTAATGTCACATCAAAACTTCCACTAACAGCAACAATCAGCTGATAAAGTTCTTTATGTGCATGCCCTCCTCTAGATTCACCCCCAGGAACATCATATAAATAATAAACACGACGTATCGGAAAAGGAAGGGTAGCATCTCCTTCGACTACCGATAAGTTCCCATTATCATGATGATGTTTATCTAAAGTAATAAGAGTACAATCAAAAACTGACGTTCTTTTCATTTTACCATTTCCTTATATTCATCATAATCTCGAATATAATCAGTTTCATCATATAGTGTTGAAGCTGCAACAAAAGCCACTGAATTAGTTGAAAAATTCCCCAATTCTCTCCAGCACATTTTAGGAATATAGACTCCTTTATATGAACGATTTAAATGATACACTTTAGATTGTTTACCATCTGAAATTACAACATCAAAACTACCAGACAAAGCTACAATAAACTCTTCATTCTGCCTATATGCATGTCCACCACGAATCTCTCCGCCTGGAACATCATAGATCCAATAAACACGCTTTAGTATAAAAGGCAAATGATTTTCCTCTTCAAAAAAAGAAAGATTACCTCGTTTATCGGCTATTTTGGGTAACAAAAAAATATCAGTTTTCATTTTTCAGCAACTATCGCATAGAAATGAGTGTTGCTCCAACGATTACACTCAGGTGGATAAATATCATAAGAAACAATATTTTTAAATCCTACTTTACGCAACATATTTACTTCCAAATCCAGAGTTCTATATTGCGAATAATAATCAGTTTTAATTTCAGATGAATACCCTGAAATCGTAACAGTTTCTTTCAAACCGAATTGGCTTTTTATTATCAAATGACCAGAAGGCAATAAATAATTATAATATTTTTCATAGATATTTTTCACCTCCTCTTCGTTAAAATACTGAACAATTCCAAACATTGTTATTAAATCAAATTTTTCATCAATTGCAAAAGTCAATATATCTTCATTATAAATCTCAATATTAGGAGATTGTATAATTTCTTTTGTAAACTGAGAAAATTTTTCAACAGCAACAATTTTTAATACTTTGTCATACAGTTTGTTTATGGTCATTCCTGTTCCTGAAGCTATATCTAAAAGGGTAGTTTTACTACATACAAACTTTAATATAAAATTCACATCATACGATGTAAAATCATTACAGGAGTTCACCTTTACGACTTTTGGATCTATAACATTTTGAGCTCTCTGTTTCCAGAACTTAATCGCAAGAGCATTATTTATCATTAAATTTTCCATTCTTGAATACGACGAATAACATTTTTATAATCTTCATATGTATCAATATCATACGCTTCTATTTTTAAACCTCTGATAGGCAGATATGGTTCTAGTTGATTATATACATTTTCTGATGTATAATGAACTCTAGAGCGCTTCAAACAGGCAGGGCCAGTCCACTCATATGAGCCACTTGCTCTTGAAAACGAAAGCACATTACCCATTTCATCTGTGCGTACAAAAACAGCTTCTTCTGATGTTCGGTCAGCATAACAAATAAACTCTCCTTCTTGAGTTAAAATTCTTTTTATAGAATCGGGATGTACCAGTAAATCTCCATCCCATTCTATAACATAATCATTTGCGTCTTTAGCCCCTAAATAATAACTTGTGCCCGTCTTGGTTTCAAAGTAATTATGGTTATAAACAAATACAACATCAGTCCTATACTTTAGAACTTCTTCAACAATATCATGTGCTTGATAACCAACAACGATTCTTAGATCCTCAACATCCTTCAACAATTCTAATTGAAGTCTAATCAAAGTTTTTCCATTTATATTAATTAAGGCTTTTGTTTGGCCAAGCCCCAATCTAGAACCAATTCCAGCACAACTTAATACAACTGATTTAGTAAACGACATAATGTAATCTCATTAAAAATTAAATAATCAGAAACAGGAAGTATACTTTTTGATGGAAAATGTGTCAAGCCTGTTGCAATTGCAACATCTGCTAAGCGCATAGCTTCCAGATCATTATTTCCATCTCCAATAAATACAACTTTATAACCTTGCTCTTTATACATCCTAACAATTTGTTCCTTACGAAGAATAGTCTCCAGCTTAACAACCTTATCCATTTCTACTCTTGCATGTGAAAAATAACTTGTACAACCAACAATTCTTGTTAGTTGTTCTGACCAACAATCAAGATTTCCAGTAGCAATTACACAATCATCTAAATGCATTCTAATAAACTCTAAAACTCTATCGTATAAAGGAACTTTTATCAACAAATTTGAGATTGAAGAAACAGAAAGTTCACCCAACAAATGTACTCGTCGAATAAAACTCTCAATAAAAGGGATATTCCCTTGTACAGTTTCTTGAGTCAATTGCGAAATTTCATGTTGAACGCCAAAGTTTTCCGCTATTAGAGGCAAAGTTTCTTGTTTTGTAATTGTCCCATCCAAGTCAAATATAAATTTAATCATATTACAATTGATTTAACGTATTAAAAATATTTTGTGATGCAGAAAGATGATTTGGAGGTAATAATACTGTATTTAAAAAATCTAATCGTTCTTGTTTCTTTACATCTTCACCTTCCAAAAGGATTTTATCAATAAAATAAAGCAAAGTTTCTTTACTGTCAGATTTATATAATAAATCAAATACTAATTTCCCAAAATCATTAAAATTAGATCTTGTATTTCCTGCAACCATAAACAAACTCGGTTTCTTTGTAAATAAATATTCGGCCATAAACGAAATACTATCCATAACCATTCCGTCAGAAGTCATAAACAAATCTACATAATTACCTTCTTCCAATTGAGTATTAGTTCTAGTTCTCCAACATTCAAAATAATTATCAGTCTTATCTTTTCCCCACTCTTTATGAGCATACAACTTATATTTCAAAAGAGGATGAGGTTTAAATGCTATTTGAATTTTATCAAAATAATTATCTGCTACTTCCAACATAAAATCTGCATATTCCAGAAAATTAGAATATGAGATATCAACATTATTTTTTTCAATTGTATGATGAGGCGCCCAAATCAGCCTTTTCATACTTTTTGATGTATTTTTCCATACAGACATATCATAGGAACTAGTAGATTTACAAAACTGATCACATTGAGGATATCCAGAGACAATGATATTCTCACCTCTATTTAATGCATATTTAGCTGCCATTTTTTTATGTATATTTGTCTCATAAAAACCTTTCCAAAGTAAATTATGAAAATACTCATTAAACTGATGCTGCTCAATATTTGCAATCATAAAGCCATAGGGAATATAACAAGAAAGACTATTTGAATAGTTATATATATAATATCTATTTAACGTTAATCCTCTATATGGGCTAGCAAAAAACACAATATCTGGCATTATTTCTTTATTAACATCCATCCATTTTTTAGTCTCATTATTATAACTATTATAATAACGATACCGTTTTTTTGAAAAAAACAGTTCGGCTGATTTAATATCTTCTATCATTTTAGACTGACCTTGAGTAATAATTGGACAGATAACAATATATGGTATAAAACGAGGACTATTCTCTAACAAAAGATATAATTCATCCGCCTTCCACTCATATGAACTTGTTACAAAAAAAACTACTTTTATATTTTTCTGTTTAGCAATTCTTTTTTCAATATGCAAATACCGACTATGATTTAACCAATAATTATATCGAAATCTAAAATAATAAAATAGATTTAATAACCTCTTCTTAAAACTATATGGGAGTATAGATTTTATAACACACATAATTTTCAATACATATTTCATATCTTTAATTCTTTAAAAATATTATTCGACAAGAAATGAGCTAACTCGGAAAATGAACTTCTTGAAGAAGCGTAAATCTTATCCATTTTTGACAATATATTAAGTTCTGTAAAAGCAGTAATAATTCCATCTCTAGAATTTCTTACTGCTGGCTCTAAATTTGTGTTTATAACATTTCCGAACTTATTCACTAAACGCTTCTTAACTTCAACAGAGTCAGATGCTAAATAAAAAAAAGTATTTTCACATTTATTCAGTTCTTCTACAATAACATTTTCAAACAGTTCTATTGGACTCTCTTCAACTGAATACACATTATCAGTTCTCCTTATATGAATTCCGATCTTCCTTTTTAAATTATTATTAGATAAAAAGTCATTAACTTTTTTTTGAATCATAGGATTAACTCTAATAATTTTCCACATATTAGGATCTGTCCAGAAACGCCAATAACTAACCATATAAATATGGCGAAATTGAGTTAAATCACCAAAATCGACACATTCATGATTTGATATAACCTTAAAAACATCACTATCTAATATCCGTTTATCAAAAGCATGCTTTTGATAAATTTGTGGAATCCACAAATTTCGTTTCCTCGGTTTATCTATTTTATAATAATCCCAAAAATTCCCATCTATTAGTTCTACATTCTGCAAACGAGGATCTAATGAAAACAAGTCCCCTACAGGGCAATTAAGAGTAGGGTCCTTAAACCAATATATTTTTAACGCACGATTATGCTGTTGACAATATACTATTGCAGAACAAATAGCATTAATCCTATTTCCTAATCCCCCTATTGGAACCAATGTAAATGTTTTCATATTCACCAAATTATCCATTTATTAAAATCTATACCTTGGGATATAGAAGGTGACCTCATACCTAAATACATACCAGGGTTCGAACTAAATGTTCCAACAAACAATTTTGATGTTGCACATATATCAATGGATGCAAACAACCGAATCAACTTACGACGTCTATACTTTTCATCTTGATTCATAAAATCTCCATGAAAGTATCCATGTTCAGATTCTTCACATAATGTATATACGATATGATCAGGATATTTTCTTTTAATTTCAGATATTATCGTAAAATCATCCGTTAAAACAAATATATTCTTAATACCCGTTTTATTTTTCGCAAAATAACTTTCAATTGGTTCAATCTGATATTCTAAAAATTTATCCCCACCTCGAATATGAAAACCGACATATTCCGCTGGTAACCCTAAAGAAGAAATCAATTCATGAACTTCCTTTTTTACTTCTGAATTATATTTCCAAGTTAAGTTTACAAGGATAGAACAAAGCTCCTGAAACGACAACTTAGATTTCAACGACTTTACTTTTATCCTCTTTTTTAATAAACCATAATCTCGACTTCGCCCAAAAATATCTTGTGTATACATTTGTTTTTTGTAAAAAGAAAAATAAGGAAAAATATTACGTAATATCTTAAACTCTTTCTGTCTTAGAAGGAGTTTAAGCATATATTTCCAATTCACAGTTTTGTAATGTTGTTCTTTTTCAGATACAATATCCTCACAAAAAGGTTCAAAGAAGCCACACCAGCCATTTTCATAATCAAAATTTGCGTTATTTGAACTTAGAATAAACTGTATTTTATGCGTTATGCAATAAGCCATTGCTAATATCATATTATTATATTCTGAAAAAAAGCCACAATCTAAACCAACCTTATAAATCAATTTTCTTTTAAAAGATTTATTTATTTTTTGATATTCTTCTACGTTCATTTTCTTTTTACTAAAAAGGTGAATGACTCTTTAAAAATTACAGAATCTGCCAAATGCATGAATATACCATACACAAACATAGCCAATAGAATCTTAGCAATGAAAAGCATGTATATATTACTTATTGATTTTGTAACAAAATATGTAATACATAATACTATTAAAGCTATAAAGCAATAGGGTAAAATGTCTTTTGCCACGTCTAAAATAGAAATTTTAATATATCTATTCACAAAATAATGCCAAACAAATATCCATAGTACGTTAACAACAACAAACGCCAAAACCATATAATAGATACCCAAAGACAACATACTGATAACAACAATCAATTGAACCAAGCCCAGTATAATTGTACTATATAGATAAATGTCTGATTTTCCATGACTTAATAAAACATGAGTATATAAATTACTTATAGGAGTTACTGCTCCCCATATACACAACAACTGCATAACAGGAACACATGGTAACCATTTATCAGAAACTCCTATAACGATCAGTTCAGGAGCAACTAAAGCAAGTCCTAACATTGCAGGAAATGATATAAATGATACAAAACGCAACATTTTACGAAAAACTTGTCTTTGACGTTCTACATCCAAAGCAACCTCTGATAAAACGGGGAGGGAAACATTTCCAATCATACTCCAAATAAAGGTATATCCCATTGTCATCCATTTATTACCCTGAGTATAATATCCTACCTGATCTTCTTTATAGAATCGCCCTAATAGTACAGAGAATATATTCGCATTAATTTGGGCAAAAATACTAGTAAACAAGATCTTAACCCCAAACGAATACATTTCCTTCAGAGGTCTTAGAGCAAAGGTAAAAGTTGGTTTCCAAGGAACATAATACCAACGAAGAATGCTACCTACCAAACTATGTGTTACTGTTTGTATTGCAATCCCCCAATAAGCAAAGCCTTTATAGGCTAATAAAACTCCAACAAAACCTGATACGACTAATGAACACACTTCTATTTTTGTACGTTCTTTTACCATCAATTTTTTTGTCAGCATCGCTGAATGAGCTATTGATGTCGAGCCTATTAAAAACCATAGAAAAAGGACGCGGGATAAATTTGTTAATTCAGGATGTCCAAAGAAATCAGCAATTAATGGAGCACAGAAAAATAAAATTACATAACAAATAATTCCGACTGAAAAGCTAAACCAAAATACAGAATTATAATCATCATGGTTAATCTCTTTCCGATTTATTAAAGCAGTACTAAACCCACTATCTTGTAATACAGTTGCTATCCCCATAAAGATACCCAACATCCCAATCAAACCATAATCACCAGGAGAAAGTAAGCGAGCCAGAAAAATACCAAATGCAATATTCAAAATCTGTTGGATACCACCATTGATACTTCCCCAAAGAAGACCTTTAGCTGTTTTCTCTTTTAATGTTTGCTCTGCCATCTATTCTTTCTCTCCGTTTGCAATATTCAATCTTAACCCCGTTTTCGCATTAAGTGGAGAAATCACCGAATGCCCCAAATCACTTTCCAATTGCTTCCGGGCCGCTTCGGCTGCTTTTCCTCCTTGCTGGGCAATTAGTGCGTGTTCCTCAAAATATTGAGGATCCTTTTCTTTTGACAACTCCGTGATAGCAGCTTCTGCTAACATATTGAGGGCAAGTTCGGTATTCGTCATATTATCACAGAGGTGTTACCGAACCACATTTTGTAGATAATATCTGTCAGGGTAGCGAACTGCACACCTTCTTGTAGGCCGTGTCGTTTCCATTCGTCCGTCAGTACACCCACTACATCAACAATAGAGAAATACCATTCTTCCGTCTCGTCGTCCCAGACTGTACGGACCTTTTTCTCTTCAAATATTTTAATTGCTTCTTTCTTTGTCATTTCCTTGCTCCTTCAACCGCCTATCAAGATGTTCTATTTATTCCATGCCCATGGAATTTTTGTTTCATGCCCATGAAACTTTTGTTTCGTCACCAGAAAACTTTTAAGGAATCATATCTTTGATAACCCTTCCTCCACCTCCTCTATTGAAGGTAAAGACGATTGCAAGTCCTCCGGCAATATGTTTTTCAGATTATAAGCTGATATTCCCAATGGTTTGTGAATATCGGACAAAGAATATTCGGCAATCACATTGTCTTTTGTTTTACAGATCAACAAACCGATTGTCGGATTATCACTTTCTTCACGCATTTGGCGATCAACGGCAGTGACATAAAAGTTTAATTTTCCTGCAAATTCAGGTTCGAATTTAACTGTCTTCAGTTCAACTACAACGTAGCACTTCAACTTAATGTGATAGAACAACATATCCATAAAATAGGATGAGTCGCCAACCACAACTTCAACCTGACGACCGACATAAGCAAAACCCGTCCCCAACTCCAGTAAAAATTTTGTAATATTTTGTACCAAAGCATCTTCCAACTCACGTTCCTTATAACCAACCGATAAGGTAAGAAAGTCAAATGTATAAGGATCTTTCAATGTTTCTATTGCCAGTCCACTCCGTTCGGCAGGAAGAGTTTGTGTAAAATTTGTAATCGCATGGCCTTGAGTCGCATAAAGATCAACCTCCATATAATCTAACAAGGTTTTACGACTCCAACCTTCTTCACTTACTTTACGAGCGTAGAAAAGAGCTTCCTCAACGGATTTACATTTTGTTATGATTTCCACATAATGTCGCCAAGGTATAGGAAGTATAATAGCCGGTAGTTTCAATTCTCCACCAGGTTGGTGGAGTTTTATATCTTCCTGTGAATAAAATAGATACCACTTCTTTATATACCACAAATTTGTAGTAGAAAAGCCTTGCATCTCAGGAAATTCTGCACGTAGGTCGGCACTTAATTGAGGAATAACACCACTTCCCCACTTTTCTTCCACCTGCCGGTCGACAATATCCGCCCCGATGCTCCAATAGAGTTCTAACAAAGCAGTGTTCACACGAACTGCCGCTTTGATCTGGCTCTGCCGGATACGTTGCTTCAATTCTTGAAGCCAATGTTTATAATCAGAGGCTATTTCTGCTTTTTTCATTTCCTTGCTCCTTCAACCGCTTACTTTCACGTTCGAAACTCTCAATAAAATGAATTTCAACAGGAGACAGCTGATTCTTTGCCCGTTCATGGAATTTATCATATTCCATATCGGCTTTTTTCTTTGCAACTTCAGCTGAAACTGTTCCAGCATGAGCTAACAGCTGCTTGCCTGAAAGTTTCAGAAAATCATCTAACTTGTGAATCCAATCCTCCATATACATCGGAGTCTTGCTTTTTGCCTGTAATTCTGCAAAATCTAAATACAGGCTGACAATACGGTTTAAGGTATCAAGCTCATCTGCTGTCAGGTAGTTCTTGGCATATTCTGCATCTTTACGTTTTGGCAAAGCACCCGTCCATGCGGTCAAGCCCATAAAATCTTTTTCAGCATCAGCCCGGCTGTAAATAATCTCTGCCGCCGTGTGCCCATGGGTGGAGAAATGCATTTTGTTTTGTACCGTGGCAAAAAACTGTTGTGTGATCTCCGAACGGGGATCATAATCGATGCTTAAAGCGTATATTTCAAGTATCTTCCGATAAAAAATCTTCTCGGAAGAACGTATGTCACGAATACGTGAAAGCAGTTCGTCAAAATAGTTTCCTCCTCCTGCCCTTTTAAGCAGATCATCATTAAGTGCAAAGCCTTTAACCAAATATTCTTTCAGTACCTGCGTTGCCCATATACGAAACTGAACTCCACGATGTGAATTAACACGATAACCGACGCTGATTATCATGTCCAAATTGTAATAAGCCACCCGATAATTTTTCCCATCTGAGGCAGTTGTTGCAAAAAATGCAACAACTGCCTCAGATGATAATTCTCCTGTTTCCAAAATATTCCGGATATGGCGTGAAATAGTCGATTTATTACGTTGAAACAAATCCGCCATCTGATCGAGTGTCAACCAAACAGTGTCATCTGACAACGTAACTTCTATTCTCGACTTACCGTCTGCAGTTTGATATAGAAGGATATCACCTTTTCCTTTCGTCATAACGAAATTTTAGACTAAATACAGCAAGTCGCTTCCCAATTGCTTCTTTCTTTGTCATTTCCTTGTTCCTTCACCCGCCCATCAAGATATTCCGCTTACCTCATGCAGAGACACTTTTGTAATATATTTTTGTCCCGGATGGCTCGGATTATCAGGTATTGTAGGCATCAGGAAACCAAATTCAACCAAATCACTTACATACTGTTTGAGATTTTTCGATTGATAAGTGACGCCTAAATAAGATAATATTTCTCGGCTACTACGTGCCTCTGCACAATAAGATAATACTATTTTCTGCTTCTCTGACAAATTATACCCCCTGTTTCGGTCAACATTACTTCCGTTGGTAACAGGGTTGGTAACAGGGTTGGTAACAGGGTTGGTAACAGGGTTGGTAACAGGGTTTTCTAACAGAACATCCAATCGCATCCTATCAGGAGAAAAAGATTCTCGTAAAACTGGAACTTCTAATCCCATTTGCCCCCAGACATAACGCAGGTTCTGCAAACCACTGCCAATACGTTCGCCAACATCAACCAAAACAAACATCTTGAATACACTCGCATTGCGGGGATCACTGATACCGCCTTCAAGAGCTTCATCCATTGTGATGCGCAAAGCTCCCGGATTCGAGATAATCACATGGTCTTTATGCTTTTCGATCACAACACCCCTACGACCATGGTAATCGGCATGAATCAACGCGTTTGCCAAAACTTCTCGTAAAGCAGAACGGGCAGGCGTGTCATCAATACGGTCTAATCCGTTACGCAATTGAAAGGGAACTTTCAATCCGGATGTCAGACGATCAACAATCCTGAAATAAAAATCAAAAAGATTACCCGACCAATCACCGGAAGCAGAAAAGACACGGTCCGTATAACGGTTCCCGTCTTCGATCTCCCGATAGTCCAGAAAATAATTCGGATATTCGTTGGTGATCAGCATTTCCGTACCAAACATCAGAATACCGGCTAAAGTCGGATGAACTTCAGGAGCGTCACTACTACGTTTGAGTGCACCTACTTTCAATAGAAACTCGACATCATCCAAAGTGTTCCAAACATGTTCGGGTTTCAGATTACGAAAACGCATCCTGAAACGATAAATCGTATCTTTATCCAGTTCCTGCCAATCGACATTTTCTATTATTGTGCTATCCAAAGTAATATCCGCCTGGTCGCGAAGCATAGCCTTCACCTCTTCGCGCTGGCAATGATAATCACCATCAGCATTCCTCCGGTATGTACCGGCAAACAAGTTATCATTTATAAAAACGGGTTTATAATGACGGTCTGCACGAGGAACTTCAATAACTACAACGTCTTTATCTTCAATGGAAAGAGCATAAACCTGACGATTGAAAAGCAGGTTATCGCTCACTTTCTGTTTATTATTAATCTGGTTCCAGAAAGATTGGATAATCTTGCCACTGTCCTCAACGCCGGAAACATAAAGCTCTTTATTTTTCTTATCTTCCGACACGCCAAGCAATATGACGCCTCCATCCGTATTACAGAAAGCAGAATAACTTTCCCATACAGATGCAGGAACCTCTTTTTCGGCCTTCTTCGCTTCCAGCCGAAAACTTTCCCCCTGACGGATCAATTGCAAGACTTCTTCTTTTGTCATCGTCCTACGCAATGATAAACAAACCCATTCTCCTCCAGCTCCTTCACATCATAGATATTCCTTCCATCCAATATCAGCGGCGTAGCCATCAACTTCTTGACAGCCGACCAGGAAGGCATACGGAACTCTTTCCATTCCGTGACAAGCAGGAGGGCATCGGCATCCACTACGGCATCATAAATATCTTTTGCATAATGGATCGTATCACCTAAACGACGGCGGGTTTCTTCCATCGAGACAGGATCATAGACATAGACTTCACAACCGGAAGCCAACAGTTTATCTATTAAAACTAAGGATGGGGCTTCGCGCATATCATCCGTTTCCGGCTTAAAGGCCAACCCCCAGATAGCTACGCGTTTTCCTTTCAGATCGCCTTTGAAATAATCATTCAGCTTACGGAACAGGATCGATTTCTGTTCTTCGTTGACTTCTTCAACAGCTTCCAGGATACGCATACAGTAACCATTCGATTTAGCCGTTTTAATCAACGCCTTTATATCTTTCGGGAAGCAGGAGCCGCCATAACCGATACCGGCATACAGGAAACGGTTGCCGATACGGGCATCCGAGCCAATCCCCTTACGTACCATATTCACATCCGCCCCGACGATCTCGCACAAATTCGCAATGTCGTTCATAAAGCTGATACGGGTAGCCAACATAGCATTAGCCGCATACTTCGTCATCTCGGCGGAAGGGACATCCATGAAAATCACACGGAAATTATTCAACAGGAAAGGACGGTACAAACGAGTCATCAACTCTTCTGCACGTTCGGATTCAACACCGACAACCACACGGTCAGGGCTCATGAAATCCTTAATAGCTGCACCTTCTTTCAGAAATTCGGGATTGGAAGCGACATCAAACTCGATCTGTAATCCCCGCTTATCCAATTCTTCCTGGATCGCTTCACGAACCTTGCGGGCCGTACCTACCGGAACGGTGCTCTTCGTCACGACCAGGAGATGTTTTGTCATGTTGCGACCGACGGTACGGGCTACTTCCAGCACATACTTCAAGTCGGCACTGCCATCTTCGTCGGGAGGAGTACCTACGGCACTGAAGAGGACTTCGACCTCGTTCAGGCATTCCGTCAAATCGGTTGTGAAATGGAGACGGCCGGCTTGTTGGTTACGGTGAACCATCTCTTCAAGACCAGGCTCGTAGATAGGAATGATACCTTGCTTCAGGTTTGTGATCTTTTCGGCATTTACGTCGACGCAGAAAACTTCGGTTCCCATTTCTGCGAAACATGTACCGGTGACAAGTCCCACATAACCTGTCCCCACTATAGCTATTTTCATGATTTTATAATCAAATAAAAGTTACGATTACGTGCCACCAACAGGGTTTCGGACACACAAAGGTTCGTCACTCCCATACTGGGAACGACGAAAACGCCACAAAGATAAGAAATTGGAACCATTGTACACCTTAAAATTTAGTTTTTGTACAAATTGACATATTCCACGTTAAGCGTACAAATTATAGTTCGGGATAATTATCCGTTGTCCCAAAAGGGGGTTATTGTATAAAACGCATTTTTCCGGTCCGAATGACGTCCGAAACAAAACAAATGTTAATCCGTTTTTTCGACCTCAAAAAGGGACTTTTTCGCCTTTTTTGAGTGTTTCCAGCAATTACGACCGTCCTCTTTGCCATTACGACCGTGCTAATAGGCAGTGCACTCGGCACCTCGCGAAGATTAGCACGGTCGTAATGGTGATTTGGACGGTCGTAATTGAAAAGAGGACCGTCTTAAGGGCAAAAATGCACCTGAATTTCCTTGGGATATTCGGAACGCCGTCCATTTTATTTTCAAATATTCGATTCTCCGGGAGTTAAGCTTTATCACTTTGTCGGTGTTTCCGGTTTCCGGTAATCAATTTGCACGTTTCTTAGAATGGGCTGCGCACCTCATTTTATCTATTGTCAGTAGAACAGGCTAAAACAGTGAAAAAAGTCAGTTCAAAATTGATCAAGATTTCAGATGAAATAGAAAAATGCCGGGAAAAGGGGGTTATTGTAATTTCGCCATTTATCTCTTTCAATACAGAAAGCCAAAATATAAGCAAAATCCTACTTTTACAAGCATAACAAGCCTTTCTCTCGCCCATGTAAACCACCCCCTAAACAATTTCTTATCACCAACTAACGTCTAAAATGAATTAATTGTGTAAATTTGCCGTTCAAACTAAATGACTGATGGGCGTAGAAATTAGAGAAGTTACCAGTAAGAAGGAACTTAAGAAATTCGTAAAATTCAATATCGAATTATACAAAGGCAACCCGTATCATGTGCCAGGACTAATAGAAGAAGAGATGGTGACGTTGGATAAAAAGAAGAATCCGGCGTTCGAAGTGTGTGATGCAATCTATTTTCTGGCTTACAAAGACGGAAAAGTTGTGGGACGTATTGCGGGGATGGTTAATCGCCGAAGTAATGAAACATGGAACCAGAAGAGAGCCCGTTTCGGGTTTGTCGATTTTATCGACGATGTGGAGGTGGTCGATGCTTTATTCAACGCTGTCGAGAAATGGGCGCGTGAACAAGGCATGGCGGAGATACACGGACCGATGGGATTCACGGATATGGACCACGAAGGGATGCTGATAGAAGGATTTGATCAGCTCGGGACAATGGCGACGATCTATAATTATCCGTACTATCCGAAACAGATGGAGCGTATGGGATATACGAAAGATCAGGATTGGCACGAGTTCAAGATATATATTCCGGAGGGAGTGCCGGAAAAACATTTGCGTATCGGAGAGATCGTAAAGAAAAAGTATGGGCTGAAGGTGATGAAGTTCAAGAATGCCAAGGCGATCATGCCTTATGCGCAGAAAGTATTTCAGACCCTGAACGAGTCGTATGCACCTCTGTACGGGTTTGCACGGCTCACCCAGAAACAGATCGATTTTTATCTCGCCACGTACATACCGATGCTCCGGTATGACCTGGTTACGCTCATCGTCCGTGAGGAAGATGACGTAGTGGTCGGTTTCGGTATTTCGCTGCCTAACCTGTCCAAGGCGATGCAGAAAGCGAAAGGGCATCTTTTCCCCTTCGGCTGGATTTATCTGCTGAAGGCGTTGAAGAGCAAGCCGAAAGTAATCGATTTGTATCTGACCGGCGTTTTGCCGGAGTACCAGAGCAAGGGAGTAAACGCGTTGTTGTTTAACGACCTGATCCCGGTATATAAGAGTGTAGGAGCTGTTTACGCTGAAAGTAATCCGGAGTTGGAAACAAACAATGCGGTACAGGCACAATGGGATTATTTCAAACGTGAACATCATAAAACAAGAAGAGCTTTTATAAAACAATTATAATCTATGGACGAACTGAATTCAACAATGCAACAGCCGACAGCGTACGATGATGATGACATCAAGACGCTTGACTGGATGGAACATATCCGTCGCCGCCCCGGTATGTATATCGGAAAGTTAGGGGATGGTAGTTATGCCGATGATGGTATTTATGTATTGCTGAAAGAGGTGCTGGACAACTCCATCGACGAATACATGATGGGGTACGGTAAAACCATAGAAGTGACCGTTGAAGAAGGCACCGTCTCCGTACGCGACTATGGCCGCGGGGTTCCGTTAGGCAAGGTGGTCGACGTCTCCAGCAAGATGAATACCGGAGCCAAATACGACAGCAAGGCTTTCAAGAAGTCGGTCGGTCTGAACGGTGTCGGTATCAAGGCGGTGAATGCCTTAAGCAGCTATTTCCTGATCACCAGCCACCGCGACGGCGAATGCAAGCGGGTGGAATACAGCAAAGCGATCGTGACGGAAGACGCTCCTATCTGCCCGACGGAAGAGCCGAACGGCACGCTGACTTATTTTATTCCGGACAAAGAGATATTCAAGGATTACCAGTACAAGGACGAGTACATCGAGAGCCTGCTGAAGAACTATGTGTTCCTGAACTCCGGATTGACAATCATCTTTAACGGCAAGAAGTTCCATTCCCGCAACGGTCTGGTGGACTTGCTGAACGAGAACATGACGACCGAACCTTTATACCCGATCATCCATCTGAAAGGGGAAGACATAGAGGTCGTAATCACGCACAGCAACCAGTACGGGGAAGAATATTACTCGTTCGTCAACGGACAGCATACGACACAGGGCGGTACGCACCTCTCGGCTTTCCGCGAAGCGTTGGGACGTGTGATAAAGGAATATTACAACAAGAATTTCGAATATTCGGATATCCGTGCCGGTGTAGTAGCCGCCATCAGTATCAAGGTGGAAGAGCCGGTGTTCGAAAGCCAGACCAAGACCAAGCTTGGATCAAAAGATATGGGGCCGGAGGGTCCTTCGGTCGGTAAGTTTATCGGGGATTTCATCAAGAAGGAACTGGATAACTACCTGCACAAGAACGCAGAGACTTCGGATGCTTTGCTCCGCAAGATACAGGAGTCGGAAAAGGAACGTAAAGCGATTGCCGGCGTTACGAAACTGGCCCGTGAACGTGCCAAAAAAGCGAACCTGCATAATAAGAAACTGCGCGATTGCCGCATTCACCTGAATGACACGAAAGGGGATAACCTGGAAGACAGTTGCATCTTCATCACCGAGGGTGACTCGGCAAGCGGTTCGATCACAAAGAGCCGCGATCCGAATTTACAGGCGGTATTCAGCCTTCGCGGTAAACCGCTTAACAGCTATGGGCTGACCAAGAAGATTGTTTATGAGAACGAAGAGTTCAACCTGCTTCAGGCGGCGTTGAATATCGAGGACGGGTTGGAAGGTTTACGATATAATAAGGTAATCATTGCGACCGATGCCGATGTGGACGGTATGCATATCCGCCTGTTGCTGATCACGTTCTTCCTGCAGTTCTTCCCGGACCTGATCAAACGCAATCATGTCTATATCCTGCAAACGCCGCTGTTCCGTGTGCGCAATAAACAGAAAACCTGGTATTGCTACAGTGAAGAGGAACGCCTGAATGCGATTGCTGCCGCAGGAAAGAATGCAGAAATCACCCGATTCAAAGGTCTCGGAGAGATTTCGCCGGACGAGTTCAAGCATTTTATCGGAAAGGATATCCGCCTGGACCCGGTAACGATGAAGAAGGAAGACCTCGTGAAAGATATGCTGGAGTTCTATATGGGCAAGAACACCATGGAACGACAGAACTTTATCATCGACAATCTGGTTGTAGAAGAAGACGTGGTTAATTGAAAATGAAAGAGAATATGGCAAAACGAATTGCTCTTTTTCCCGGGACGTTCGACCCGTTTACGATCGGTCATGAGTCATTGGTAAGCCGCGGGCTCGAGTTGGTGGATGAGATTATTATTTCTATCGGTATCAACGACACGAAACAGACTCATTTCTCCTTGGAGAAACGATTGGAGGCGATCCGGGAGTTATACAAGGATGAACCGCGCGTGCAGGTCATGTCGTACGATTCGCTGACGGTCGATTTCGCCCAACAGATGAAAGCAGGGTTTATCCTGCGCGGTATCCGTACGGTGAACGATTTCGAATATGAAAAGAGCATTGCCGACGTAAACCGGAAGTTGAGCGGTATCGAGACGTTCATTCTCTTTACGGAACCGGAACATACGCATATCAGTTCCAGCATCGTGCGGGAATTGTTGCGGTATGGCAAAGATATTTCCCAGTTTGTGCCGAAAGGGACAAACCTTTATTAATAAATTAGAACAATGAAAAAAATTATCCTGCCACTCCTTATATTGAGTGTTTTTGCTGCTTCGATGTCGGCACAGCGTGGTAACAACGTGGATGCCCGCAAGCTTCAGTTGGCTCTGTATGCCATCTCCAATTTGTATGTGGATTCTACAAGTGAAACAAAACTGGTGGAAGATGCTATTGTAGGCATGTTGGAGAAACTGGACCCCCACTCTACCTATACGGACCCGGAAGAGACAAAGGAGATGACAGAGCCGTTGCAGGGTAACTTCGACGGGATCGGTATCCAGTTCAATATGCTGACGGATACCTTATATGTGATCCAGGTAATCCCCGGCGGTCCTTCGGAAAAGGTGGGTTTGATGGCAGGCGACCGTATCATCATGGTAGACGATACGCTGATTGCCGGTGTCAAGATGAAGAATACGGATGTGATGAAGCGCCTTCGCGGTCCAAAAAATACGGAAGTCCGCGTAAAGGTTTTGCGTAATGGCGTGCCGGACCTGATCGAGTTCAGGATCATTCGCGGAAAGATACCCGTGTACAGCTTAGACGCTGCATACATGGCGGATAAGACTACGGGATATATCAAACTGAACCGTTTTGCGGCCTCTTCTGCCGACGAATTTAAGGAAGCATTGGAGAAACTGAAAAAGCAGGGAATGAAAAACCTGATTCTCGACCTGCAGGGTAATGGCGGCGGTTATCTGAACATAGCCATCGACCTGGCGGATGAGTTTTTAGGTAAAGATAAACTGATCGTATATACAGAAGGGAACAAACAACCGCGTGAAGAAGCCAAATCGACGGCTCGCGGTGGTTTCGAGGAAGGACGTTTGGTCGTATTGGTGGACGAGACATCCGCTTCCGCCAGTGAGATCCTTTCCGGAGCGATACAGGACTGGGACCGTGGCGTAGTTCTCGGTCGCCGGACGTTTGGAAAAGGGTTGGTGCAGAAACCGATCCCGATGCCTGACGGTTCGATGATCCGTCTGACTGTCGCCCGTTACTACACACCGACAGGCCGTTCCATCCAGAAACCGTATGTAAACGGTAACCAGGAACAGTATAATCACGACCTGATCGACCGCTACAACCGGGGCGAGCTGATGAGTGCGGACAGCATCCATTTCCCCGACTCGATGAAGTACAACACATTAGAGACAAAGCGTATTGTTTACGGCGGCGGCGGTATCATGCCGGATGTCTTTATTCCGGTCGACACTTCCCGCTATACCGATTACCACCGTAGTGTGGTGGCTGCCGGATTGGTGAACCGCATCGCCATGAATTACCTGGACCGCCATCGTGCCGAGTTGAACAAGAAATACCCGAAGTTCGCCCAATACAAGCAGAACTTCAATGTTACGGAAGAGATGATGCAGGAACTGATCTCATTGGCGAAAGAAAATAAGATCGAGTTCAACGAAGAACAATACAACCGTTCCAAACCGCTGATCATGCTCCAGATCAAAGCTTTGATAGCCCGCGACCTGTATGACATGGCCGAGTACTTCCAAGTCATCAACGACGACAACGAAAGCTATCAGGAAGCCTTGCGCCTCATCAATGACGAACAGCGGTACGAAAAGGAGTTGGGACGATAAAAGTTGTATTATATAACAATTAACCTTATCTTTGTACAAACCATGATATTATGAAATACTATGAAGATGTAATATATATGCAAGAGGCTGAAGCCTTTCTTCGTTCTTTGGATAGTAAAGCAAGATTGAAAATCTTATACAATATATCCAAAACACAATATATTAGAGATATTGAGCTATTCAAAAAGCTGGACGAAGATATATGGGAATTCAGGACGCTATATAACAAAACTTATTATAGGCTACTTGCATTTTGGGATTCTGCATCTGAAACAGTCGTCGTTTGTACACATGGTTTTATTAAGAAGAGCGGTAAAACACCTCTCTCCGAATTGGAGCATGCAAAAGAGTTAAGAAAAAAATATTTTAACAACAATGAATAAGTTGACATCACATAGCGAACTATTAAACGAATTCATCGGTAAAAAAGGGACCACCGAACGGGATAAGTTTGAAGCTGAATTGAAGGCAGAAATCATTGCTTCCAAGTTAAAAGAAATGCGTATCCGTAAAAATATGACACAAGCCCAACTTGCAGAGTTGGTAGGCAAAGATAAAACACAGATTTCCAGGATTGAGAAGGGGCGCAATCTGACAATCTCCACTATTGTCCAATTAGTTGAGGCTCTCGGGGGTAAAATAAACTTCGATATTCAATTTGTATAAAATGTACTGGACACTATTTCTGACATTTGTAAAGATAGGGACTTTTACCATTGGGGGAGGATATGCGATGCTTCCCCTGATCCAACGGGAGGTGGTGGATAAAGGGTGGCTTTCGAAAGAAGACTTTGTCGATCTTTTCTCCGTCGCCCAGTCGCTGCCCGGGATATTTGCGGTAAACATCTCCATCTTTGTCGGTTATAAGCTGAAGAAAGTGCCGGGAGGCGTTGTCTGCGCCTTGGGAAGCATACTCCCTTCCTTCTTTATTATATTAGCGATTGCGCTGTTCTTTACACACGTACAGGACAATGTATGGGTGGAGAAAGCGTTCAAAGGACTGCGCCCGGCTGTTGTGGCGCTGATTGCCGTGCCCTGTCTGACAACGGCGCGCTCCATCAAGATGAGCTACAAAGAGCTGATTATTCCTATTGCGGCGGCGCTACTGATCTGGCAGGGCGGCCTGTCTCCGGTATGGATTATCGTGGCGGCCATTGTAGGGGGACTTATTTACGGACTGAAAATAAAGAAAGACTGATATGATCTGGTTGCAACTGTTTTACGTATATCTGAAAATCGGAATATTCGGCTTTGGCGGTGGCTATGCCATGCTCTCCCTGATCCAGGCGGACGTGGTAGACCGTTACGGGTGGATTTCCTCGCAGGAGTTTACGGATATCGTGGCAATCTCGCAGATGACACCGGGACCGATCGGGATCAACAGTGCTACCTATATAGGATATACGGCGATCCATAATGCCGGCTATTCACCGGGAATGGCAATCTTAGGGTCCTGCCTGACGACTTTCGCCGTTTGCCTTCCTTCTTTCCTGTTGGTATTGGCTATCTCGTACGCCTTCGCCAAGTTCCGGAATAATAAATATGTCTCTGCCGCTTTCTACGGACTTCGCCCGGCAACGGTCGGCCTGATTGCGGCGGCAGCCTTGCTGCTGATGAACAGCGAAAACTTCATCGACTATAAGAGCTTCCTGATATTCGGCGCAGCCTTTATCCTGACCTGGAAGTTCAAGATCAACCCTATCCTGATGATCATTTTAGCAGGTATTGCCGGGATTGCCCTCTATTGGTAAATATTAAAATAGTATTACCGGACGCAGATTCCGCAGACGACGCAGACGAACGCAGATCATTTATTGTTTTAAAAGAAAAATAAGTCTGCGTTCCTCTGCGTAATCTGCGCCCGTCTGCGTCCGGTAAATACGAGCAAACACACCGATAAATCATCATTTAAAACCTTTCATCGATAGAAATTCCCCTTTTGTCGAGGGAAAGCCCCTCTTTTTCTAATCCGATTGTACAGGTTTCCACCGCTTTGTAGTTTTGCTTCCGTAAACAAGGTAAAAAGATTGTCAGGTTGCAAAACAAAAGCATTATGAAACGAATATCATCCATACTCCTCTCCTGCCTGCTTCTCCTGCCAGCCGGGATGAAAGCGGAGGACGACGTGCCAAAACAGTGGACGCTCAGCGACTGTATCGATTATGCATTGGAGCATAACATCACGATCCGGCGTAACCGTATCAACGTCGAAAGCACGCAAGAAGACGTAAAGACAGCGAAAGCTAATCTGCTCCCCTCCCTGAACGGAAGTATAAGCCAACGTGTCGTAAACCGCCCGAACAGTGCAAGCGGCACGATCATCAGTGGTGACAATATCACCACCAGCCAGAGTAAGACCTCCTACAACGGAAGCTACGGCATCGATGCCAACTGGACCGTCTACAACGGAAGCAAGCGGTTAAACACCATCAAACAACAAGAGCTGAACAGCCGCATAGCCGAACTCAACGTTTCCGAAAGCGAGAACTCCATCGAAGAAAGCATCACCCAACTGTATGTGCAGATACTCTACTCCGCCGAAGCCGTAAAGGTGAACGAATCGACCTTAGAAGTGAGCCGGAAGGAGTACGAACGCGGCCAGGAACTGTTCAACGTCGGGAGCATCGCCTCGAGCGACCTCGCCCAACTGGAAGCGCAGGTAAGCAACGACAATTACCAATTAGTCACTTCGCAAGCTACCCTGCAGGATTACAAGCTGCAACTAAAACAGCTTCTCGAACTGGACGGAGACTTCGAAATGGCCCTCTACCTGCCGCAATTAGACGACAGCAACGTGCTGATCCCGCTGCCTGCCAAAGACGATGTCTATCATACCGCCCTCAGCCTCCGTCCCGAAATAGAATCCGGCAAGCTGAATGTGGAGACTTCCGATCTGAGCATCAAGACGGCACGTGCCGGATACCTTCCGGCCCTCAGCCTCAGCGCAGGCATCGGAACGACCAATGCCAACGGGAGCGACTTCAGTTTCAGCGAACAGGTCAAACAGAACTGGAACAACTCGTTAGGCCTGACCCTAAGCATTCCCATCTTTGACAAGCGACAGACAAAAAGCTCCATCAACAAGGCCAAGTTACAACGGCAGACCAGCCAGTTGGACCTGCTTGACAAGCAAAAGACACTCTATAAGACGATCGAAAGCCTCTGGTTAAGCGCTAACAGCGCACAACAGCAATACGTAGCCGCTGCCCGGAAGCTGAAAAGCACTGAGACCAGCTACTCGCTCGTCAGCGAACAGTTCAACGTGGGTATGAAAAACACCGTCGAACTGCTCACCGAAAAGAACAACCTGCTAAGTGCACAACAGGAAACGCTTCAGGCCAAATACACAGCCATCCTGAACGCCGGCCTGCTCCGTTTCTACCAGGGAGAAGAAATTAATCTATTTTAAAAAGGGTGAGACACTAATGAATATATTCACTCTCTTTTTGTTTCAGTCCCTGTTCGGAATAGCACTCCGGCAGGGACCCTCAAAAAGGGAATCAGCATCAAAGAAGAAATAAAAACAGACAAGGATATGAACAAGAAGAAACTAATCATCGGTATAGTAGGCGTACTGGTCGTAGCCGGAGGCATCTGGTTCTTCACCGGTAAATCGTCGAAAGGCGGTATCAGACTCGAGACTGCCAAAGTGGGCCGTAGTTCCATCTCGAACACGGTGACAGCAACCGGAACAGTCGAACCGGTAACAGAAGTGGAAGTCGGTACACAGGTATCCGGCATCATCGACAAACTCTATGCGGACTACAACGACGTGGTAAAGGCAGGACAGTTGATCGCCGAAATGGACAAGGTCAACCTGAAAGCCGAACTCGCCTCCGCCCAGGCACAGTTGGCAAGCAGTAAATGCGAGTACGAATACCAGCAAAAGAACTATGCCCGCAACAAGGTCCTCTATGAAAAGAAGCTGATCAGCGACTCCGACTACGAGACCGCGACTTACAACTACGAGAAAGCAAAAGCCGCTTACGAACAGAACCAGGCTTCTATGGTCAAGGTGAACCGCAACCTCGAATACGCAACCATTACCAGCCCGATAGACGGCGTTGTCATCAATCGTGCCGTTGAAGAAGGACAGACCGTTGCAGCAGGATTCGAAACACCGACCCTGTTCACGATCGCCGCCGACCTGACCAAGATGCAGGTGATCGCCGATGTGGATGAAGCCGATATAGGCAATGTCGAGAACGGACAGCGCGTCTCCTTCACCGTCGATGCCTATCCGAACGATGTCTTTGAAGGGACAGTCACCCAGATCCGCCTCGGCGACAGCGAGAGCAGCAGTTCCGCTTCGACCTCCACGTCAACGGTTGTGACCTATGAAGTAGTCATCTCGGCCGAAAACCCGGACCTGAAGTTGAAACCGCGCCTGACGGCCAATGTGACGATCTTCACGCTGGAACGCGACAATGTCCTCACCGTTCCGACCAAATCGCTCCGTTTCGTGCCGGATGCAGAGATGTTGGCCCAATTAGGTTACGTCGTATCCGATGCAAACATGGAAGCCCCGACCGGCAAGCGAATGGTATGGATCAAGAACGGACAGGAACTGAAGCCGAAGCTTGTCACCGTAGGTTCCACCAGCGGCAACATGATCGAGATAACCGACGGCCTCAATGAAGGCGAAGAGCTGGCTGTAGACCTCGAAGCAGCCTCCGCCGCCCCGACCGCCAGTGCCGAAACGGAACGCAGCCCTTTCATGCCAGGCCCTCCGGGAAGCAATAAGAACAAGAAGAGTGCAAAGTAGGAGAATCATGATGAAAGAGATAATCAAATTAGAAAACATCAAACGTGACTTCAAGGTCGGCGACGAGACCGTCCATGCCCTGCGTGGCGTCTCCTTCACGATCTACGAAGGCGAGTTTGTCACCATCATGGGGACATCCGGCTCCGGTAAGAGTACCTTGCTGAACACGTTAGGTTGCCTCGACACACCGACCAGCGGAGAATACTACCTCGACGGCGTGTCGGTCCGTACGATGGGGAAAAACTCCCGTGCGACCCTGCGCAACCGCAAGATCGGATTCGTCTTTCAGAGCTACAACCTGTTGCCGAAAACGACAGCGATCGAGAATGTAGAACTGCCCCTGATGTACAACCCCAACTACAGCGCAGCCGCCCGCCGTGAAAAGGCAATCGAATCGCTGATAGCCGTAGGCCTGGGCGATCGCCTGATGCACAAGAGCAACCAGATGTCCGGCGGACAGATGCAACGCGTCGCCATCGCCCGTGCACTGGTCAACGACCCTGCCGTGATCCTGGCGGACGAAGCGACCGGAAACCTCGATACCCGGACCTCGTTCGAGATCCTCGTACTCTTCCAGAAACTTCATGCCGAAGGACGCACCATCATATTCGTGACCCACAACCCGGAGATCGCCCAATACAGCAGCCGCAACATCACACTGCGCGACGGGCATGTCACCTCCGACACGGTCAATACGAATATCCAAGACGCAGCTGAAGCTTTGGCAAAACTACCAAAGAACGATGATTAATAATTATTCAATGTGCAAATGTGCCAATATGCCAATATGAAATCACAAAAGGCAATACGGCTGTAGCACATTGGCACATTGGCATATTAACACATTAGCACATTATTCACAATGAACGGAACAAACCTAATAAAAATAGCCCTCCGGGCACTCGCCAATAACAAGCTGCGCGGCTTCCTTACGATGCTGGGTATCATTATCGGCGTTGCATCCGTGATCACGATGCTCGCCATCGGACAAGGTTCGAAGCGAAGCATACAGGCACAGATCAGCGAAATGGGTTCCAACATGATCATGATACATCCCGGAGCCGACGTGCGTGGCGGTGTCCGCCAGGATGCCTCGGCCATGGAAACGCTGAAGTTACAGGATTATGAAGACATAGCCGACGAAACCCGCTATGTCTCCGCCGTCTCCCCTTCTGTCAGCAGTAGCGGGCAGGCTATCTACGGAGCCAACAACGCGCCGACCACCGTCTACGGCATCAGTTCCGATTATCTCGAGATCCGCCGTTACAAGGTGCAGGACGGCGAGATGTTCAGTGACCAGGACGTGCAAACCGCCGCCAAGGTATGTGTAGTAGGGAAAACCGTTGTCGACAACCTCTTCCCCGAAGGGGGCAATCCGGTCGGCAAAGTGATACGATTCAAGAGTCTGCCTTTCCGCATCGTAGGCGTGCTGGAAAGCAAAGGATACAACAGCATGGGAATGGACCAGGACGACCTAATCTTAGCTCCATACACAACTATTCAGAAAAAGGTCCTGGCCATTACCCATTTGCAAGGCATTACCTGTTCGGCCCTCAAAGAGGAATATACCGACCAGGCCATCGACGAGATAACAGAGATACTCCGCCGCAACCATAAGTTGAAGGATACAGATGATGATGATTTTACGATCCGTAGCCAGCAGGAGTTGAGCACGATGTTGACAAGTACTACGGATATGATGACGGTGCTGTTGGCGGCTGTGGCGGGTATTTCTCTTCTCGTAGGTGGTATTGGAATTATGAACATCATGTACGTCAGCGTCACCGAACGTACACGTGAAATAGGCCTCCGCATGAGTATCGGGGCAAAAGGCATTGACATCCTGGCACAGTTTCTGATCGAGTCTATCCTGATCAGTGTGACAGGTGGTCTGATAGGTGTAGTCTTTGGAGTGGGCGCAGCGCTCATTGTGAACGGGGTCGCCCACTTTCCAATCTACATCCAGCCCTGGAGCGTGGTCCTGTCGTTTGCCGTATGTACCGTCACCGGCGTATTCTTCGGCTGGTACCCGGCTAAGAAGGCTGCACAACTCGACCCGATAGAGGCGATCCGATATGAATAGAATGCAAATAAAACGTATCTTTGCACAAATGAAAACTACGGAGACAATGCATAATACACTGCCGGCTCCCCCTTTTAAAGGGATGGGAAAATTGATACATATCGTAGCCTGGGGTATCCTCTTCGGGCTACCCTTCTTCTTTACAGGCCGGGAGTCGCAAACGGTGACTGTTATCAGCTACGTCCGTTCCGTCATCGTTCCGCTGTCGTTCATGCTGGTGTTCTATGCCAACTATGTCCTGTTGATCGATCATTTTCTGTTCACCAAGCATACATGGAAATTCTTCCTCAGCAATATCGTATTAATAGCCGCTGCAATGGGCGGTGTCCATCTGATGTTCGAATTGCTTCCGCATCCGGAATGGACGCACCCCAGACCGGAGAAAGAGATACAGGAGGTCATCGGTTTCTTCATCGTGAATGCCATGCTATACCTGCTTGTAGCAGGACTAAGCGTCGCGATCAAAATGACAGGGAGCTGGTATCAGACCGAAACCGCCCGGCGGGAATTGGAGAAGAGCCGTGCCGAAGCCGAACTACAGAACCTGAAGAGCCAGCTGAACCCGCATTTCCTATTCAACACGCTGAATAATATCTATAGCCTGATCGCTTTCAGCCCCGAACGGGCACAGGAAGCGGTGCACGACCTGAGCCGCCTCTTGCGTTACGTCCTCTATGAGAGCAGCCAGCCTGTCGTGCCGTTAGAGAAAGAGCTCGATTTTATCCGTAATTATGTGGAGTTGATGCGTATCCGCCTGCCGGAACATGCCCGGTTGACCACTGCCATCTCATCCGTCAATCCGTCAACACCCGTAGCTCCGCTCCTTTTCATCTCGCTGATCGAGAATGCGTTCAAGCATGGGGTGAGCAATAACAAACCCTCTTTCATCGATCTGGACATCCATCAGGAGAACGAGCGGATCATCTGTTCCATCCGCAACAGCTATTTCCCGAAAGATACCGACCAGGACAAGAGCGGTTCCGGCATCGGCTTACAGAACCTCCGCCGCCGGCTGGAGTTGCTGTATCCCAACCGCCATATTTTCTCGTGCAAGGCAGAGGGCGACAACTACCACAGCTTACTGGAACTGCAGGCGTCTCCCCTCATCGATCAATGATATGACATAATTCATGGGCCGGATGTGACGGGGTTACAGGATTTTGCTTACTTTTGCTTGCATCATCTAACAGATAACCGCATATGAAACTGACCTGTGCCATCATTGACGACGAACCACTGGCGATCAGCCTTTTGGAAAGCTATGTGAACAAGACGCCTTTCCTGGAGTTGGCGGGGAAATATAATAGCGCCGTCAACGCACTTCCCATACTCAGCAAGGAACCTGTCGATCTGCTTTTCCTGGATATCCAGATGCCGGAATTGAGCGGTATGGAGTTCTCGCGCATCTTGGAGGCCAATACCCGTATCATCTTTACGACGGCTTTCGGGCAATATGCACTCGACAGCTATAAGGTGAATGCGCTCGATTATCTGTTGAAGCCGATCAGTTACCCGGATTTCCTCAAGGCGGCCAACAAGGCGTTGCAATGGTATGAGTTGGCGCGAACCGCCCCTACGACAACGGGCTTCGAATCGATCTTTATCAAGACGGAATACAAATTAGTGCAGATCGAACTGCGCAAGATACTCTATATCGAGGGGTTGAAGGATTATGTCAAGATTTACATCGAGGATGAAGCGCATCCTGTTCTCTCCCTGATGAGCATGAAGTCGCTGGAAGAAATGCTTCCGACAGACCGTTTCATCCGCGTACACCGTTCCTTCATCGTCCAGCCGGAAAAAATCAGGGTGATCGAACGGAACCGGATTGTGTTCGGCAAAGAATACATCCCGATCTCCGACAACTACAAACAGAAGTTCATGGATTTCCTCGCCCAGCGGTCACTGCTTCCGTAATCAGAAGAGCTGCAACAGGAGTTTCTCCAGGCCTTTGGTCATCTGCCCCATACTGCATGAGTAGTTATTCGAGAAGACGGCGACGGCATACGTCTTTCCATCTTTGGTGATATAGCCGGCATAACTCCGGACGCCGGTCATGCCTCCACTCTTCAGGCGGGTATTTCCTTGCAGCTTCGTCCCTTTTAACAGATTACGGACGGAACCTTCCACCCCGGCTTGCGGAAGAGAAGCGATGAAAGCATCGGATACGTCAGACTGCGTAGCCATATAGACCAACAGTTCCCCGATAAACGCGGCAGAGACCTTATCCGCAGGGGCAGCACCGCAACCGTCATGCATCTTCAACGGGAAAACATCCAATCCTTTCTTCTCCCAATACTCCTTTACCACCTGTACGCCACGGCCAAAAGAAGAAATCACTTCATTCCGGCGAGGCTTATACTGCAAACCGACCGTTTTGAGTAAGGCGTCCGCAAACAGATTATGGCTGACATGGTTACATACGCTTGCGATCTCCCCCAAAGTAGGCGAATAAGTGGTGACTACACGGGTGCGTTCTTGTTTCTTCCATCGGTTCTGTTCCATTTCCATACGATAGCAGGAAGGAGCTCCGTCCACCCGGATTCCTTTCTGGCGCAGCCGGGCAGTCAGGTATTCTGCCATAAACAAGGCCGGATCAGGGATATCCCCTTTCAACACATATTGCTCACGGTTGGCAGGGAGGACTCCATATAAATAACGCACATTATCAAACGGCGAGCCTATGATATAGGCACTGTCCGAAGAGACGGAAAGGGCTTTCAGGTAATTCTTAAAACAGATAGAGGGAATATCCGGGTCCGTACCCTTTACGGAAGGCTGCGTCCCGGCAGGACCGGTCTGCAAAGACAGCTTATACAGGTTATCGAAAACGGAGATGCCATAGCTACCGGCGGCATAATAGTTTCCCATATCTTCCCGAAGCCATTTGATAGAGATGCCTTCCGTATCGAAAATGCTTTCATCCGAAATAACGGAACCCGTAATCTGTTTGATACCCGCTTTCTGCAAAGCAGCGATCCAGGTAGCCAGGAACTTGTTTTGCTCCGGAGCGAAATGTGAAGAGCCCAAAGAGGGGTCACCGCTCCCCTTTACATACAGATTGCCGCGCAAAACACCATCTCGCAACGCTCCGTCATATTCCAGCGAAGTCGGATAGCGATAGTCTTCCCCCAATATCTCGAGCGCCGTAGCTGTAGTAACAGTCTTCAAAACCGATGCCGGAGAAAGCAGGCGGTCGGTATCATAACTATAAACTGTTTTGCCTTCCTTCACGTCTTTTACAATCAGTGAAAAAGAAGCACCCTGCATATAAGGGGCCTGCAGCAATTGTTTAACAGGCGCGGGTACTTGCGCTTCTGCCAACAGCTGAAAACAAAAGAACAGGCAAATCGGTAATATTTTGTTTCGTATCATCCTTTCTATTAGACTTTATTTTATCTTTGCCCAAAGATAATAATTATATATGAACCCACTATTCGATAAACCGTTTACATTCGACAGGGTGGCGCGTATCCTTTTCGGCCTCGCCGTGATCAGTGGTATCATCTATCTGATTGCTGTCCTGCGTAATGCTTTGTTGCCTTTCCTGATAGCCTGGCTGCTGGCCTATATGATGCAACCATTTGTCCGTTTTTTCCAATATAAAGTAAAGCTGAAAAGCCGGTTATTATCTATTCTGGCCGTACTCATCTCCACACTTCTTATTTTATCGTTAGTCACTGTATTGGTCGTTCCTTCCGTCACACAGGAGGTCAACAGGACTGTCGAACTGATGCAGGAACATAACCGGAACTACGGACGTATTCCGATGATCCCGCAGGCTTGGACCGAATATATCGAGAAAAACATCGACCCCGACCAGTTGGCCCAATTGCTGAGTAAGGAGAATATTGAGAAAGCCGTCAAACAGATCGCACCGAAAATGTGGGTGGTGTTGACCAATACTTTTTCCATACTTTTCAGCATCACAATTGTCTTTGTAATTTTCCTCTATTTCATCTTTATCTTGCTGGACTACGAACGGATAGCAAGCGGCTGGATTCATCTGATCCCGGAACGCTACCGGCCTTTCGTGCAAGGCTTGGCTGACGATGTCGAATACAGTATGAACCGTTATTTCCGCGGCCAGTCACTGATTGCGCTCAGTGTCGGGGTTCTGCTCGCTATCGGATTCAGGATTGTCGGTTTCCCGCTGGCAGTCATCTTGGGATTGTTCATCGGTGTCCTGAATCTGATTCCTTATATGCAGGCCATCGGTATTATCCCGATGATATTGCTCAGCCTCCTCAAGTCTGCCGAAACAGGCGATAACTTCTGGATAATCTTCGGTTCGGGTATTCTTGTCCTGGGTATCGTACAATGCATACAGGATCTGTTCCTCACCCCCCGTATCATGGGAAAGGCCATGGGATTGAATCCCGCCATCATTCTTCTGTCTCTATCCATATGGGGTACTTTGCTCGGATTTATAGGCCTGATCATAGCACTGCCCCTAACGACGCTCTTTCTCTCTTATTATAAACGTTTTATACTGATGGAAGATGATCATTCACTCACGGAAAAGAACGAGATATCAAAGGCTCAAAAGAGAAAAACGACACCCGATGAGTAAAAAACTCACCTGAAGTGTTGCATATATAAAAAAAAGCCCTACCTTTGCACCCGCATTACAGAAGTAACGCACAGGATGAATCGCTAGCTCAGCAGGTAGAGCACATCCCTTTTAAGGATGGGGTCCTGGGTTCGAACCCCAGGCGGTTCACTCAAACTTAAAGGCTTAGAGACTTATCTCCAAGCCTTTTTTTTATTTGTTACCTTATAAGACAGTTACAAAAATGAAACGTATCGTTTTTTTAGACTATGTGCGCGTGTTCGCATGCTTCCTCGTCATTGTCGTCCATGCCAGTGAGAACTTTTATGGTGCAGCCGGATCTACAGACATGGCGGGACCGCAATCCTATTTGGCCAACGAGGCCGACCGGCTCTGGGTTTCCGTGTACGACGGTTTCTCGCGTATGGCAGTTCCTCTGTTCATGATTGTTTCTGCTTTTCTTCTTGTACCGATGAAGGAAGAACAGAGTATGTGGCAATTCTACCGCCGGCGTTTCACCCGCATCCTGCCGCCGTTTTTCATATTCATGATACTGTATAGCACGCTACCTCTGCTATGGGGACAGATAGACAGGGATACATCCTTAACCGACCTGTCGCGAATATTACTGAACTTTCCTTCGCTGGCCGGACATCTGTGGTTTATGTATCCTTTGATCAGTCTGTATCTCTTCATCCCTATAATCTCTCCATGGCTGAGCAAAGCCACAGCAAAAGAAGAACGTTTCTTCATAGGGCTGTTCCTCTTATCGACATGCATGCCGTATCTCAACCGATGGTCCGGTGAAGTATGGGGACAATGTTTTTGGAACGAATACCATATGTTGTGGTATTTCTCCGGTTATTTAGGATACCTCGTATTGGCGCACTACATACGTGTTCATCTGACATGGGATCGCACAAAACGCCTCGCTATAGGAACCGTTTTAATGCTTATCGGAGCGGTTTCAACCATCTATTCGTTCTATATCCAGGCTATACCCGGAGAAACACTTACCACTCCTGTTATAGAGATAGGATGGGCCTTCTGCACAATTAACTGTGTGATTCTCACAACGGGCACATTCCTTATGTTTACATGCATAAGCCGGCCGAAAGCCCCACGACTCATAACGGAATTGTCAAAACTCAGCTATGGCATATACCTTATGCATATATTCTGGCTCGGACTATGGGTAACAGTATTCAAGCAGACATTGGGATTGCCTACTGTTGCCGCCATACCCTGTATTGCTGTAAGTACTTTCATTTGCTGTTTCGTAACAACAAAGATTATCTCGTATATACCGGGCAGCAAATGGGTTATAGGAGATTAATCCCCGCCTTCCGTGCCTGCGAGTGCTGGAATTGGCGTTTGACGTGATAGAGTTTGCCATCTTTGATAAACTTTGCCCCGGTCTGCTTAAACCAGAACGAGATGCCGTTTTTTGCGCAAACATCATGAAGTTCCATCACCCAGTCGAAATCGCAGGGACGGACATCATAGCCTGATTCACCTCCGACGACAACCTGTTCCACCCATTCGCCTATGAGGAAAGGGGTGAGATCGATCCGTTCCAGCAACGGCTCACAGATGATGATCTTATGCTTGATGGGAGAAGTGCGGTAAATCGGCAAACGATAATTGGCACGGGACTGATTCTCGACTGTGCAGCAGATGGTCACATTGTCGTATCCCTCTCCCCAATCATCCGGCAGACATTGGGCAAGGCGATCGATCCGTTTGGTAATCATCATGAAGTTCAAGTCACTGCGCTGCCGTATCATCTCCCAGGCATCGGAACGCCATTCATCGGCGTCGCTGACAAAGAAATCGGAAGTGAAACAGGTATAGACCAATGTCCCGGACGGGATTTTGTATTCCCCGTTACGCTTCCGGCGGATGGGTACATCAAAGCTCTTGGTTTGTGTCACCACAGTACTGTCCACCTCTCTTCTTGCATCTCCCCGATAGACATAGCAATGCATGCAGCCCTCACTCAACTTGTGACAGCCGTGCCACGGATTCCACAGGGCAGATTTCTTGACGATAGCGTTTGCTGGCATAACATTACTGCTTAGCGATTGACCTGACAACTTCCACAAACCGTTCCGGTTCTTCCAGGTTAGGCGAATGAGCAGACTCGTCAAAGGTGAAAAATGCTTTCTTCGGAGCATCGATTGAATCCAGATACTCCTTAGCCAAGTCATAGGAAACCTGATAGTCATACTTGCCCTGGATGATATAGATCGGAATTTCAAATCGGGTGGATGTCTCGAAAAGGTTATCATCTATTACCTCATGAAACATATTGAGTGAAAACATTGTTCCCCTCAAATAGTTTAGCTTCTCACCCAATGTATAGCCTTGATAGTAAAGAAGATCTTTGGCGATATCCAACATCGATATATCTTTGTGCTTAATACCCACGCCATACTTATTCATGGCAATGGTGCGGACTTTCAGTAAATATTCATTGGAGGGGAAATCGTTGCTGTTTTTATCGTATGCAGCAAAGGCTTCCACAGTCCCTGTATCCCCCGCTTCGCGCGCTTGGGCAACAAGATAATCGTATGCCAACCGCTCCGATTCCAGTTGATGGCATACCTGACCGATTCCAATATACGCATGGTACAGTTCAGGATACTTCCCAATGGTTTTGATGCCGAGAAAAGAACCCCAGGAATGGCCCATCAGGTAAACCTTATCGACACCATACCAACTGCGGAGTGAGTCGGTTATCTGCTGGGTATCTTCCACAAGTTGTGCCGTGTTCATCGTCGCCGGATCCGTATCGGAATCGAATGTCATTCCTGCTCCACGTTGATCCCAATAACAGATGGTGAAGTACTTCTCCAGTTCGGTATCTTTAATCATCGATAGCTCCGGGCTTCCCGGACCACCGTGCAGAAACAGGATGACCGGATTCCGCTCATCTTCACCACGAATAAAATATCCCTGCTTAATTCCTCCGATTTCCGCCCAGCCTTTCTTAGCTATTTTAGTCCCGCCTTCCGGCGTATTCCCACTGGATATCCATATAGATAATAACAGCAGCACAACCAATCCGGCCACAACACCTACTATCCATAGTATGATCTTTAAAATCTTTTTCAACATACCTGTTTAAGCATTAATCTTCTTTATGCTTCTATGATTACCACTTCGGGTTCCATTCGGTTCTCGTACCGTCTTCAGTGGAGTAATTACCCAAAGAGTTTTCTTTGGATTGGATGACCATATAGATCATCGGTTCATCAGACGAATTCCTCATGCCCCTCGAAGGTGCAGGTGCAACACGGATAACCGAGCCTTCACAAATGGGAAAGCAATCATCGTCTATCTGGAAGTCGCCATTGCCTTTAAGGATGATATAAGTCTCTTCGTTATCAGCATGGCGATGAAAGTAGGGAACTTCTGCATGGGGTGGCAGAGTATTGAATGAGATCTCCGTTCCGGTAGCTCCCGTAAGATCTTTCAGGAACAGCTTCCCGAATATCTCGGTTTTCAACTTCGGATGAATAAGAGAATACTCTCCGACACGATCCAGCGCACCCATATCAATGGCGGTATAGCCTTTGCCTTTTGTAATTTGTTCTACATTCTTCATTGCTCTAATATTTTATATATTGCACTACATATCCATCCATAGAGGTTAATCTGAGTCGGACATTTGCAAATGTAGCAAATTATTATATCTTTTATCAGATTTGGGCAAACGCCTGCTCCAAATCGTCAATGATGTCGTCGATATATTCGGTTCCGATACTCAGGCGCACAGTGGAAGGCGTGATGCGTTGTCCGGCCAGTTCTTCCGGGGTCATCTGCGAATGGGTGGTCGTATAAGGGTGAATGACGAGGCTCTTCACATCGGCGACATTGGCAAGAAGAGAGAAGATTTCTAATGAATCGATAAACTTCCAGGCAGCTTCCTGTCCGCCTTTAATCTCAAAGGTAAAGATGCTGCCGGCGCCTTTAGGGAAATATTTCTTGTACAGCTCATGGTCGGGATGGGACGGAAGGGACGGATGGTTCACTTTTGACACTTTGGGGTGACGGGACAGGTAATCCACAACCTTTAAGGCATTTGCCACATGCCGTTCCACACGAAGCGACAATGTTTCCAAACCTTGCAGCAGGATAAAAGCGTTGAATGGAGAAATAGTCGCCCCCATGTCACGCAGGATGACGGCACGGATGCGGGTCACAAAAGCTGCCGGACCGGCCACATCCGCAAAAACGGCGCCGTGATAACTCGGGTCCGGCTGGGCCAGTGTCGGGAACTTGTCAGCGTTCGCTTTCCAGTCGAAATTACCGCTATCAACAATCACGCCTCCCAAACTCGTGCCGTGACCTCCGATAAACTTGGTCGCAGAGTGGACCACAATGTCGGCACCGTGCTCGATCGGACGGATCAGATACGGCGTGCCGAAAGTGTTATCGACAATCAACGGGATATGATGACGATGAGCCACTTCCGCCACAGCATCGATATTGGTCACATCGGAGTTCGGGTTGCCGAATGTTTCCACATAAACAGCCTTCGTATTCTCCCGGATAGCGGCCTCCAAAGCGGCAAGGTCATTTACGTTGACAATCGTATTGCTTATGCCCTGACCGACTAACGTATGCGTGATCAGGTTGAAAGAGCCGCCGTAAAGATTATCGGCAGCAACGATATGGTCGCCTGCACGCAGTATATTTTGCAACGCATAGGTAACGGCAGCCGCACCGGAAGCGACAGCTAAGCCGGCGACACCTCCTTCAAGAGCCGCTACACGTGCCTCAAAAACGCCCTGTGTCGAGTTAGTCAGGCGACCATAGATATTACCCGCGTCGCGAAGACCGAAACGATCTGCCGCATGCTGCGAATCGTGGAACACATAGGAAGTTGTCTGATAAATAGGGACTGCACGCGCATCTGTTGCGGGATCCGGCTGCTCTTGTCCGACATGGAGTTGTAAGGTCTCAAAATGCAATTTCTTTGTTGCCATAGTCTTATTCTTTTAAATTATTCTTCTTGTTTATTTTCCAGCAAAACTATAGACTATAGATACTTCAAACAAGATTTGCACTAAATACAGAAAATAATACTATTTTTACCGCATCAAACAGAACAAGCGTAAGGCACAGCGTGCCGAAAGTAGCTCTCAATAGAATTTTATTCTTATGAACACACCGGAGAAATTAGACAAAGTGGACCTGCAGATCCTGCGAACCCTGCAAAGCAACGCCCGACTGACGACAAAAGAGCTGGCGGCAAGCGTCAGCCTTTCATCGACCCCCGTCTTCGAACGCCTGAAACGTCTTGAAAACGGAGGATATATAAAGAAGTACATTGCCGTGCTGGATGCAGAAAAGCTGAACCAGGGTTTTGTGGTGTTTTGCAGCGTAAAGCTCAGAAGGTTGAACAAGGAAATTGCCGCCGAGTTTACAAGAATCGTACAAGACATTCCGGAAGTAACGGAATGCTACAATATATCGGGCCGCTATGATTACCTGCTCAAAATACACGCACCTAATATGAAATACTACCAGGAATTTATCCTGAACGTATTAGGAACAATCGACAGCCTCGGCTCCCTCGAAAGCACATTCGTAATGGCCGAGGTGAAACATCAATACGGGATACATATCTGACGGTTAAAACTCACCTATAAAACAAAGTCCAAATAGTTATCCTTATTTATTACGTCGAAAGAGGCCTCCGGATATGCGGCCGAAAAAGCAGACGGCGCTAAAGGCTTCTTATCGCCCCATTTAAATTCAAATGCAGAAATCCCGTCCGGGGACTCTTCAATCAAGTCTATTTCCTGATTATCATACGTACGCCAGAAATAAAACTCCTTTATCTGCATTTGGTTATTACACTTCTTAATACGCTCGCTAATCAAATAATTCTCCCATAAGGCACCAATATCCTGGCGCACAGCCAACGGGTTAAAATTACCAATAATAGCATTGCGAATTCCATTATCATAGAAATACCACTTTCCGGCTTTTACAACTTCTTTTCTCAAATTCCGTGAATATGCTCCCAAACGGTAGACAACAAATACCTTTGAAAGTAAGTCAAGGTATTTCTCTACTGTATTCTTACTCATGCCTAATTGCCGCCCAAGTTCCTCATACGAAACTTCACTTCCCATTTGAAAAGCAATCAGTCGTAGAAGTTCCCTCATCTTACCGGAGTTCTTTAAACCGTCGATTGCCAAAATATCCTTCAACAAATAAGCTCCAACAATATCCCGGAGATAATCCGTTTTACGCTCAAAACTCTCCAGCATTACCACTTCAGGATAGGAGCCATATATCAACCGGGATTCTAAATTACGCTTCGTCTCCAGAGCATTCTCGATTTGAGATATCTCTTTTTGCGAAAATGGGTTCAAATGGAACTGGGTTGAACGCCCGACTAACGGTTCGCCGGCTTTGTTAAGCAGGTCGAATGAAGATGAACCACTTGCAATCACTCTTATTCCCTCAATCTCGTCTACAATCAGTTTCAACTTAGCACCAATGTCCGGAATGTTTTGAGCTTCATCAATAGCAAGCAAGTCAATTCCTTCGAGTAAATGTTTATAGTTGGATATGCTGCGTTCACTCAGCAAAGAGATTGTATCATAGTCTTCACCGTTGAGCAACATCGTTTTCCCTTTAAACGTCTTGATTAATTCGCGCATAAGGACAGTTTTACCAACTCGCCTTGCTCCAAAGAGCAGAATTGCCTTACCCGGCTCTATCCGCTCTGATATTTTATCCTGTAGGATTCGTTTGACTGTCTCCATATCCACTTAGTTTACAGCAAAGATAGTAAAAACGATCTCTCAACTGACGATTTTTATATTAAATTCGTCAATAGGATGACGAATTTACCATTCCTGCCTATTTCTTCAACGCATAAATGCGCTGGATGATGTCCACCACTTTCATGCCTTCCAGCACGTTGGTCGTGATGCATTCGGCGTCGGCGCCGGAAAGGACGCGTACCACGTTGCGGATCACAAAGTTGTGATTCTGGGCGGAACCTTTGTAAGGGCCGTAGTCATTTCCCGGATTGGTCGGCGCCAACACTGGCATTTCGTAGTCTTTGACATGGCAGTATTCCACTTCATTCATATACTGCCCGCCTATTTTCACGCTGCCGTTCTCCGCTACGATCAGCATGCTGCTTTCCATGTTCTTGTTCCAGACGGAAGTGGAATAGCTCAGGCTTCCCATCCCGCCGTTTACGAAATTGAAGTTCACGAAGCCGGAATCCTCAAAAGCGGTCAGCCCGGCATGGTTGAAGTCGGCAAAACGGGCCTGAATGTTGCAGATATCCCCGAAAAGCCAATACATGATATCGATGAAATGGGAGAATTGGGTGAAGAGCGTCCCTCCGTCCAGCTTGGCATCTCCGTGCCAGCCGCCCGGCTTATAATAGCGTTCGTCGCGGTTCCAGTAGCAGTTCAGCTGAACCATATAGATCTTGCCTAACTTGCCGGATTCCACCATTTCCTTGATCCAGACGGAAGGAGGAGAATATCGGTTCTGCATGACGCAGAAGACCTGTTTGCGGTATTTCAACGAGGCATAAACGACCTTCTCGGCGTCGGCAAGCGTCAGTGCCATAGGCTTCTCGATCACAACATGGCAACCAGCCTGAATAGCTTCGATAGCCATCGCAGCGTGCAGGCCGTTCGGGGTGCAGATATTCACGACATCGATCGCAAGACCGCTCTGCAACAACTCCGCCAGAGAGGAGAAGAAAGGAACGTCGTAGGCTTCGACACCCAGTTCTTCACGGGGACGGATGTCACAAAGGGCTACCAGTTCGGCATCCGGATCGCGGGTCACCATCTCGGCATGGCGTTTACCGATATGGCCACAACCGACTACTGCGAATTTTATCTTTTTATCCATAATCATATTTTATTTGAGGGCAAGTTTGGAACTCGCCTCTACGAGGGTTTCTGTTATGTATTGCTGTTGTTCGATCGGCATCTCGGTATGAATGGGCAGGGAAAGGACGGATTCACACAAACGAGTAGCGACGTCCAAACTGCCGGAGATGCGGGAAATAGAGCCGTATGCTTCCTGGTGATGCACAGGCAGAGGATAATAAACCATCGAAGGGATTCCCCGCTCCTTCAACAGACCTTGCAGTGCATCCCGGTTAGCGTCTTTCACCTGAATCGTATATTGATGATAGACATGGGTGGAAAACGGGGAACGCACCGGCAGAACAAACTGCTCGCAAGCGGCAAGCGTCTCGTCATAGTGGGCGGCAACCTTCCGGCGGGCTTCGGTAAAGGCTGTGATATGCTTCAACTTGACATCCAGAATAGCAGCCTGCAACGTGTCTAAGCGGGAGTTGCAGCCAATCCGTTTATGATGATATTTACATTCCTGTCCATGATTGGCAATCATGCGGATACGCGTAGCCAACGCCTCGTCCTGGGTCATCAACGCACCGCCGTCGCCATAGCACGCCAATGGCTTGGAGGGGAAAAAGGAAGTAATCCCGATATGGCCGATTGTCCCGGCCTTCTGCACCCGTCCGTCCGGGAAAGTATATTCCGCCCCGATAGACTGGGCATTATCTTCTATCACATACAAATGATAAGCGTCGGCCAAGGCCATAATCTTCTCCATTTCACAGGATTGTCCGAAGAGGTGGACGGCGATAATCGCTCTTGTCCGCTCAGAAACGGCCGCTTCTATCTTCTGCGGATCGATATTGAATGTGCGCGGATCGACATCGACAAGCACTGGCGTCAGTCCTAACAACGCGACCACTTCGGCAGCAGCGATATAGGTGAACGCCGGCAGAATCACCTCATCGCCCGGCTCGAGTTCCAGCGCCATCAGGGCTATCTGCAACGCATCCGTACCGTTTCCACATGGAATCACGTAAGGAATCCGGAGATATTCACCCAAATGCGCTGAAAAGGTTTTCACCTGCGGGCCGTTAATAAAGGCACAATTGTCGATCACATGTTGCATGGCTGCGTCTATCTCCTCCTTGAAGCGGAGATATTGTCCGTGCAAATCGACCATTTGTATCTGTTCTTCAAACATTTTCTTCCCGAAGGTGTTTATTTCACTTCGCTGCCGGGTTTCACAGCTTTCTCCGGCATGATTACGGAGAGACTTCCGTTGAAATCTTCGGCGGACAGTATCATTCCTTCGGAGACGATACCTTTCAGTTTGCGCGGCGCTAAGTTGGCGATGAAGCAGACCTGCTTGCCGACGAGATCTTCGGGAGCGTAGTGCTGGGCGATACCGGAGACGATCGTACGTTTTTCCAAACCGTCGTCGATGCGGAACTGAAGCAGTTTGTCCGCTTTAGGCACCTTTGTGCATTCCAGAATTGTCCCGACACGGATGTCTAACTTCGTAAAGTCGTCGAAAGCGATGTTCTCGCGAACCGGCTTTGCCTTGTAGTTGGCTTCTTCGTTTGCTTTCTTGGTGTCGAGCAGCTTCTGCACCTGCGCTTCGATCACGCTGTCTTCGATCTTTTCAAACAGCAGTTCGGATTTGCCTAACTGATGGCCGGCTTCCAGAAGGTCGGTCGAGCCGAGACGGTTCCAGCCTAACGGCGCGACGTTCAGCATCTTGTTCAGTTTCTCCATGCTGAAGGGCAGGAACGGTTCGAAGGCGATCGCCAAGTTAGCCGTGATCTGCAGGGCGATGTTCATGATGGTTGCCACACGTCCCATGTCGGTCTTAGCCAACTTCCAGGGTTCGGTGTCGGCCAGGTATTTGTTACCGATGCGGGCCAGGTTCATGGCTTCCTTCTGGGCGTCGCGGAAATGGTATGTATCCAGCAGGCGCTCCACGTCGGCTTTCACGTTGGCGAAGTCCGTCAGCGTCTGGCGGTCATAGTCGGTCAGTTCGCCGACTGCGGGCACTTTTCCTTCGAAATACTTCTCGGTCAGCACCAGTGCGCGGTTGACGAAGTTACCTAAGATAGCAACCAACTCGTTGTTATTACGCGCCTGGAAGTCTTTCCAGGTGAAATCGTTATCCTTCGTTTCCGGAGCATTGGCGGTCAGGACATAGCGCAGGACATCCTGCTTGCCCGGCATATCGACCAGATATTCATTCAACCAGACAGCCCAGTTGCGGGAAGTGGAGATCTTATCGCCTTCGAGGTTCAGGAACTCGTTGGCCGGCACGTTTTCCGGCAGGTTGAAACTGCCTTCCGCCTTCAACATCGCCGGGAAGACGATGCAGTGGAACACGATGTTATCCTTTCCGATGAAATGGACCATCTTGGTTTCCGGATCTTTCCACCAGGTTTCCCAGCTTTCGGGCAGCAACTCTTTCGTGTTGGAGATATATCCGATAGGCGCATCGAACCAGACATACAGCACTTTGCCTTCAGCACCTTCCACCGGAACGGGGATTCCCCAATCCAGGTCGCGGCTTACGGCGCGGGGCTGCAAGCCCATATCCAACCAGCTCTTGCACTGGCCGTAGACGTTCGGTTTCCATTCCTTGTGTCCTTCCAGAATCCACTGGCGCAGGAACGGTTCCCATTTATCGAGAGGCAGATACCAGTGTTTGGTTTCCTTCATCACCGGCTGGCTTCCACTGATCGCGGATTTCGGATTGATAAGGTCTGTCGGGCTCAGGGATGTGCCGCAGGCTTCGCACTGGTCGCCGTAGGCCTTTTCGTTTCCGCAGTGAGGGCAAGTTCCGGTGATATAGCGGTCGGCAAGAAATTGTTTTGCCTCTTCGTCATAATACTGTTCGCTCGTTTTCTCGATGAATTCGCCTTTGTCATATAAGGTACGGAAGAAATCCGACGCAACCTGGCGATGTGTGGCCGAAGTCGTGCGGGAATAGATATCGAAGGTGATACCGAAATCCTCGAAAGACTTCTTGATAATGCCATGATAGCGGTCAACCACATCCTGCGGAGTGATGCCTTCTTTCTTCGCTCTCAACGTGATAGGCACTCCGTGTTCATCCGATCCACCAATCATCAGAACCTCTTCTCCTTTCAGGCGAAGATAGCGTGCATAAATATCTGCAGGCACATACACTCCGGCCAGGTGACCGATGTGCACCGGCCCGTTCGCATACGGCAACGCCGTAGTAATCAGTGTTCTCTTAAACTGTTTTTCCATACCTTGTGTTCTCTTTTTGAGGCACAAAGGTAAGAAAATAATTTTAGATATTACCGGATGAAAACCTTTACAGCATCTTGTTCTCCCACTTTTACCACATATGTTCCGGCAGACATTTGATAAGCAGAATGTCCTCCGGGAAGAGTTTCGCTTTTTATCTGCAGTCCCCCCAAGTTCCAAACAGATAAACGGGCAGGCTGTTCCGTCTCGACATGTAACATATTATCAATAGCATAAATCCGTATATCTCCGAGTTGAATATCTGCATTAGCCAATGGAATATCTGCATTTCCATATTGAGCACTCATGACACAATCGCCAGTCAAAGTATAAGCATATGGATTCAATGTATTACCATCACTCCATTTCAAGAATATACTACCATTTACTGGTGACGCAGTCAGTGTTACGACGGTTCCATGTTTCAACGAACCGGTTTTATCCGCTCTTATCGTACCACCCACAGTCTGTTGCAATGAAAATTTATAGTTGTTGATCTCCAACCCTGAAACATCTATTTTCACGTCCTTTGTCACCTTCTTCAAATTATAAAATAACGTTTTTGTTTCTGAAGAAGCTCGAAGAGACAAATCAGTATCCAACACATCCCCGTTAGCAGTAACTTTAATTTGACTATTGCTATATTGAGGAAGAACAACAAGTTTCAACTGAATATCACCTCCTAACGCAACAGCATCAGAGTTAGCATTCACAGTGCCAACCCCAGCCCCCATCAAGACAGGAAGTTCAACCTTAACCACCGGTTCATCAGAAGCCTCGACGAACAACGGCAAAAGTTGTCCGGCATCTTTCGCAGCTATAATACGCGGATTATCAGCCTTTCCATCATTCCACATAGAGAACGTTTTACCAGACGGAGCCATTGCCCGAATAGCAATCATAGAAACAGGTGTCAAACCACCATCTTTCACATCTTTACCTGTTTCCAGGTGGATACCGGAAACATTTTCAGGTAAATCCAATTTCATCTCATTCAGTTTGATTCCATTGACAGCTATCACGATGTTCTTTGTTATATTATAAACACTATAAACATCTTTATAAACAGTCAGTTTCTCTCCATTTGCATACACTTCCGGTTCTGATTCGCTATAATCCGCATCTTTGCTAATATAGAATTTAAACGTTCCACCCTTCTTTACTTCCGTAGGATAACCGGTCAACGGCTTCACTTTAACACCGGTAAGAGTAGGAAGAACAACCAAATAACCCGGATCTTCCTGTACGAAACGGGCTTGGATAGTCGTATCTTTCTCTACCGTTACAATACGAGGATTATCCGTTATACCATCAGACCAAGTAAAGAACTTATAACCTTCATCCGGCCTGGCTGTTATGGATATACGATCGCCATAATTAACAATTTGCGAAGAACCCGCATTTTCATCACTTGTAAAATAGATATAACCGTTAGCTGTCTGCGACAAAACAACCTTATGCTTAATTCCGGTTATGCCAGTCACTTTAACAACTACGTTCGAGGTGTTGCCCGTCAAAGTATAAACACCTTGGCTATCAGGTGTTATATTTTTACCACCTACCGAAACAACCAAAGAATCCAACGATTCAAAATAATTCTTATCTATAACCAGTTTAAATTCAAATGATCCGCCAGTCGCTATAGCCGACACGACTTCACCACCTTCTGGATTAACCGCAGTAATTCCTTTAGGCAAATCAAATGTGATCGTTATCTTTCCCGCAGCAAAAACAATATCACGCGTAGCTATACCATCCTTATATCCTTCCTTTTTGGCGTATGCGACTATTTGTATGGTCTTACCCGTTGTCAAGCTACTGACTTGGAAGGGCTTTGAATAAAGTTTCGGTGTAGAGCCATCCAAACTATAATATAATGTAGAGGTATTATCGGTATTCTCTAAAGTGACCGTCACACTTTCACCCGCTGCAATAAAATCAGTAGAAACTGGATTCGTTACGATCTTCGGGGCAGAAACAGCAGGGCGATTATCTGCAAATTCAGCAGAAATAGTAAGCCCATCAGAACCCGGCATAATCGTATCAACCGGACTTGAGGTGTATGTTTTATCCCCAATCCTTAGTTTTACTAAACTATAAATAGATGAATCCGGTGTAGCCGTAACCTTCAAGGCAATCCCGGCTCCGACCTTTTCATTGTTTTTAATTTCCAGATTTCCACTCGTTACTTTAATCTTTCCATTGGCAGGTTGGGAAATACTAACAACATTACCAAGTGTCCATTTCGCATAGAAAGTTTTATTTCCCATCGAACCTTTTGCCAAAGAAACGGCTTCTTTAGTCAAGGCTGCATCGGTGAACCAACCGCTAAAAGTATAACCACCCCGTACAGGATAAGGCAAGTTGATATCTCCCGATTCATAGGTATATTCAGTTGGAACAGTTATACCGGCAGGGAAAGAGCCGTAATAAGTTTCATATTTAATAGTATAAACAACAGGAATCCATTTCGCATAAAAATGGAAGTTTTCTTTTGTTCCTTTTGGTATTACAAATGATTTAGCCTCTCCGGTTAAATCCGGATTATCGTACCAACCACCTACTTTATATGCACCATTTATCGAATCAGACAATATAACTTCATCATCCTTTGTATAAGAAATCGTTTTATCAACCATTTCTTTCATCGTAGGCTTATCCGCAGGGACAAGCCAATGATAGGTTATATGATAAGTTTCATTCCATTTTGCATATAAGACCTTATCGGCAATACTTCCTTCGGGCAATTCCAAAATTGGAGCATCAGAACAATCGGCTTTCTCACACCATCCCATAAACGTATAATTTTCATTTTGCGGAGTTGGAACAGGCAACAAGAATGGAGTATTAGTGTCTTCTTTGATATAAGTCAGAGAATAAGAGTCGGGCATAATGCCGCCATTCGCATGATATGTCAAATTATATATCTGAGACCACTTTGCATAAAAAGACTTATCACCGGCAGAACCTTCAGATATAGTAGTCACTTTATTTCCACTGAAGTTTGCATTATCATACCATCCCATAAATCGATACCCATCTTTAGAGGCCTCTTTCAAAGTAACTGCAGATTCAATTGTATATACATCAATGGCATCATTTGGATTCTCTCCTTCATCCAAATGATATGTAATTTTGTATTTTATCGGATCCCAATGAGCAATCAAATTCATCAAATAAGGATTCTCTGTCGCTCTTGGGAAAGGAGCTACACTACTAAGCTTTTCATCATCCTTATACCATCCATCAAAATTATATCCACTTTTACCAGGGATAGGCAAGTCTAAATCATTATCATCAATTGTGTAGGATTCTAATATGCGAGAAGGATTTTCACCCCCCTTTGTATCGTAAGTTAGTTTGTAGGTTACTTGTTCTACATAATAAATAGAAGATGTTGCTTCAAATTTTAATTCAGTAACATCTAAATTTGTTATAATATTAGTTCCTTGCTTTAAAATACAACCTTCTGCTATTATGTCTTTATATTTTACACCATTCTCAGAACGTATAAAAGTTGCATTACCTTGTTTACCATCACTTCCCAAAAAGGCTGAACCACCTTTTTTTCCTCCAGCCCCTGGCTCTATATTTAAAGTTACACCTTTTATTAAAATAGAACCTTCTGTTAAGACTATTGCCGAAGCATTTGCGCCATTATCTCCACTTGAAATACTATATTTCCCCTTATCATCAGCCTTTCTTCCTTTCACATAAATTCCACCATTACCGTTATCCTTTAATTTCAAATTAGCATTCGCCCCATTGACTTTTATACAAATTGCTTCATTCATATTAGCTGCATTTATAGCAGACAAAGTCTGTCCATTCAAATCCAATATTATAGTTCCATCCTTTATTTCTAAAGGATTCTCCCCTAATTCTATATTCCCATCAGGAGACGCCAATTTTATATAAGATTTCCCATCCTTAACAGCACTTCTTAATTGTGTTACATCTGTCACAACAGTTACATCTTGAGCATACACAACCTGTGACATAATCAATAAAAGCATTAACGCTGCAATTGATATAGTGTTTTTAAAAAAAGAGAACTTGCTATTTACAACCATATACAAAACTTTTATTCAAATACCAATTCACACTCATCCAAAAGCAATACACTACTCGTACTACCCGTAAAATAATCACCATACTTACTTGCAGAAGCCACAATCAGTATATAAGTCGGCCTTTTAAAATAATCGCGGTACTGCAACTGCACATTAAATGCCTTATAAGTATCTGTTGCCTGATTAGTCTTCATCTCACCAAAAGCAATCATCGATTCATTTTTCCATGTCAAATCAACAAATATACCTTTTGTCGTATTTACCCGAAATGGGCCGGTCCAATCAAATAATGCCATATAGATATGACATGAATCTGTTTGCCCCAACAATCCTTCAAAAGGTGGCTTCACCTGATTGATTATACCAGGGGTATACTTATAATACCCCTTTATTCCGGAAGGACGGCTCTCATATTTTTGGCCAAAATCAAGTTCAGCCCCTCTTAAATCAGACGTAACCTGTATAAATCGACCAGTATAAATATTACCTGCAGCAAACTTGGATGCCATATCAATATAATCAGAAGCCATACGTACAGCCTTACCCTTTATCACTTCCTTCGTCTCCGGGCTGGTAGGGTTACGGGAAGCTATACTCGCTCCGTCATTTCCCGAATCCCAAAAGTGATTGGCGTCATCCATATCTATATTCGGATACCATGCTTTACTATCCATTATCCAATCTTCAAATGAGAGATTAGGGACTTGGCTGATTGAGTCAGTTACAAATTCTGCTACATCACTGCTCTTACCATCGATATTCATTTGATATTCATATGTTGTCTGAGGCTGCAAATGAGTCATCATTGCCAGAAATTCACCTTCAGTATAACTCATTTCATTTGAAAGAACAGATTCCCACATCTCTTCTCCTTTCTTTCGATATTCAACAGAAACATTGCCAGTTAAAGTTGAACCTTTTAAATATGCCCTTCGTGTCCATGCTGAAAGCTCTGTTGTTTGGACATTCGCCGTAGGATATTGTACGCTTACTGTCCATTTCTCCCTTTCACCAAAAGCCGAAACGAAAAAGACACGGGGACGAGTAAAATCTGTTACCAGACTTGGTTCCGGCTCCGTTTTGGCGATCGAGCTACCAAGTTGCATACTTAAAATCTCAATATTACGCAAAGACGGCTGAGAAACAGAGTCTACATACACCACAACTTGTTTGGTATTCTCATCAATCAAGGCTGTTCCAACCTGATTCTTAACCTTAATACTCCGATTAATATCACGTGTAACATTTATAGTCCATTTATAGTCTTGATATAAACTCAAACGAAAAAGGACAGGCTTACTAAAATCCATAAATGTATTTGCATCTTCCGGCAGTTGATCCAAAGATTCAAAACTTGAATCAGGGAAACGGGAAACATCCATACAAGCAGATGAGTCCGGGAAAATGGTTGCCATATCTGTTACGATCAACTTCTCCACTTGTATTTTATGCAAATCCATTGTATCTATAACTTTAATTGTAACGGTAGAAGTTTCATCCGTAATTTTACATGAAACCATCCCTTCAACCTGCATTTCTTCTATACCGCAAACGACCACTCGTTCCGGCAAATCATTTTCCACACAACTCCAAAAGAATATGCAGAGGAAGCAAAGCGTATATCTAATTTTGATATTCATTTAAGCTACAAATAAAATACAATACCTAAATCGATGGATAATAAATTAATCTTGAAATTCGCAGAACTGGATGTACGTTTTCCCTTTTCTACTTGATCTTTATTCTGATCATACCAGTTAAAATTAAGACCGGCGACAGCAATTGAGGCCTCTACAGCAACAATATCATTTACAAAGCAAGTTATCCCCGGTGCTACTCCGATATTCAGATTGTGCTTCAATTGATAAACGCCACTCAATCCCCCTCCAAAATCATTACTACTCGTGCCCTCAGAATAGCCATATGCAACCCTGCCTTCATTAAAAAGACCAAATCGTTTACTATCACCCAAATTCAGATAGGTACGAATAAAGGCTGTTGCTGTATAAGTATTCGACTTATCATTCCATTCATCAATTGAAATATTGATATCATCACCTAACGCTAAAGAAAGGTTATCCAGCTTAGTATAGGAACGCGAATAAGCCAAGCGTCCGCCTATGCAAATATTATCCCGTATGAAATAACTGACTAAAGGAGTTACTTTAAAAGAATATCCTTCCGAATCAATATCTTTCAATACAGACATAAATTCAAAATTATCATCAACATGTTCCGAGTAGGAGAATGTCGCCCCCACCATCCATTGCCCTTTCGGAATGAAAGTTTTCATTTCAATCCCTCTGTCGTATTTGTTCCCTCTTGCCATCACAGCAACAGAAACCAACAGGCATACTATACTTAATCCTATTTTTTTCATTTATTCGTTATTTGGTGCATCATCATATATTAATTCAAAAGCATCTACCCACATCTGACTTCCGATTCCACCTGTATAGTAATCTCCATATTTACTGGAAGTACATGTTACAATTATATATGAAGGTTTATCCTCTTTATAATAAACTATCGGAATTTCAAACTTCTCATAAGCTGCCATATTCACTGCAGGTGTAACATCTTCCCCATTTTCTATTTTTTCATTTGTCAACTCACCAAAACCAATGACACCAGGATCTTCCCCCCTTTTTATCTTATCGTAATCAAAGAATGTTTCTTGCTTTAATGTATTAAGATAATGTTTTGAATACACCAACATCACATAGATATGGAAGCGATCATTTTTTCCATTCAGACCTCCTTTTTTATCCCAATCTATTGGAACAGATATATATTTATAATATCCGGTCAATTTGCTTGGACGAGAAGTAAACGGCTGGCCAAAGTTCATATCTGCCCCTTTCAAATCAACAATTCCTCCAAAAACACCAGAGAAAAGATTTCCGGCTGCAAAAATATCTTGCCCTATATATTTTTTATACTGAGACTTCAAATAAGCAGACTTCCCTGTCATATTATCAGGAACATAATCAGAGGACTGTGTCAAGACTAAACTTGCAGCAGAGGCTGCACCATTTCCTGTATCCCAAAAATCAGTTATAGAACCGGAAGCCCAAGGATTATTACCATTCCATTCTTCAAAACTTGCATTCGGAAGATTCTCATCCTTTTCTGTATTAAATGTCTTTTCTGCACCTTTTAGGTCCTCTCCGGCAATTGCATAATACACATATGTTTTACCGGGCTGCAAATTTGTAATCAAAGCAGAAAAAGTTCCATCCGACTCAGGATTAGCCTCTATCGTTTTATATTCACTTTCACCTTCCAACTTATATTTGAATCCCAAACCAGTCGATTCAGAACTTTCACCATATAAATATGCATATTTGGCAAAAGCATTTGCTTTTACCGTCTTAGCCGGTAATTTAGGACTGACATCAAAAGTAACGGTCTGAGATACTTCCTGATGCAACTTATCCATTGCATAGAAAGTAAACGTATGTATTTTTGTATCTAATTCTACTTTTATTTTTTCCAGCAGAAAACTCAGCAATTCATTAAAATCAAGATTCAGATCATTATAGTTTTCCTGATTTGCCGGAACAGGGAATTTAAGTCCACTCAATGTCATATTTGTTACATCATCCAAATGTAACAAGTCAAAAGACAGAAGACCTTCTGATTGAAACAATTCAGAATTCGCCTCTACCACTAATGATTGCAAGCCAACCAATGACTTAATTGACAAAGATGCTGCTGGGACTGACTGGCCTTCTTTCAATATGATTTTATTATCTTCAAAAGATTCTGACAACTTAATTTCAGGGACATCTTGATGTTCCAATGTACTTTCATCAATCACTATTTCACAATCCACTCTTTCGGCATCTTTGTCTACAGTGAGATTAAAATCTCCACCCGCTTCGTCTTCCGAAGAAGAAGCCATTCTAAATGATAATGTATAATGAAAGCGAGGCTCTATATCAGGAAATACCCTTCTTAGATAAAATTCTTGTCCATCTTTCTTTCGGACCAATTTCAAATCGGCAACTAACTTTTCCGGTATAAAAAAGCCTGAGCGATATTCATCACGGACATAAGTCAGCGAACCACAACTATTGCTTACTGTCGTTATATAGTCTACAAAAACGTTTTTGACATCATCAGTATAAAAGACCGACACTTTTGTATTTGCAATAGTGCAAGTAACAGTTGTTGTTGTTATTTCACCCGATTTTATCTCTACAGACTTTTCTCCGACATAAAAAGGTTTTTCCCATCCTGCTTCTTCTGACTGGTTGGAGCATACAGTAATTTTATATGTACCGATCGGCAATAATATTTTCTCATTGCGCACCTCTTTAAGATAATCGTTATAGGTCTTTATTGTATCCCCATCCGAATTTGCAATATATACATTCAACACCTCATCCGTCACCTCCTTGAGAGCTTTTGTCGATAAGGCATCATTCCGATCCACACTTAAACAAAGAGTTCCAGTTGGGGCTATGCTGCTTTTATCTTCATTACAGGAAACACATCCTAAGATAAACAAAAGACATAAACAACTATAGATATAATATTTCATTCCGCACATATTAATTATTTGTAACCTCAATTGTTAACGTTGCTGTTGTCGATTGACCTGCATGATCCTTTACCGTTATTTTGAAATCATACGTTCCAACTCCGATAGTCTTAGCTATCATTGGGACAAACTCAGTAATATCAAATTCATTTTCCTCGACATTAGGGGTTGGCAATGGCAACTTGACATTTTGCAATGCTTCTTTTTGTTGGTCCGTAGGGTTACACATATCAAAACTATGATCCAATTTAACCACATCCAATGCAACCCAAAGTCCTTCCGAAATATCAACTTGCAATACTTTTAATTTTCCCGGAGTATTAATCGAGACTTTTACAACCTTATTCGGATTACTCTTAGGAACCGTAACCGGATTTTTTATATCAAAGCCCTGCCCTACAATTGTTGGTTTACCAACCGTAGGTTCTTCTTCCCCACCGCTTGGATCATCCGGATCTACGATATTTGAAGGTATTTCTATTATATAATCTCTTTCAACTAAAGATATATCAACCTTTATTTGAGGAGCTTTAACAGGCACTTCAATTTCAGGCTTATCATCTCCTGGATCTTCCGGTTCATCCGGATCAGTGGGCCCTGTAGGATCACTGGGCTTCTCGTCCGGGATTTCATCCACAATTCCTAAATCTACTAATATATTATTATGTTCCTGTACCTCCGAATTTTTTGATAAATCTAAACTATATATCAAATCTTTTGCGCCATTCGCGGTTGTAGCATAAAGAGTGAATTGCAAGACACCTGTATTTTTAAGATATGCGATACGAGTTTCATCTTTAAATGTAGATAACGCTCCGCTCCCATTATCTATTACAACAGAATAATCATCACTAAACTTTGAAAGAAATTCGTCTGAACAACGAAATACAATCTTCTTATTACTCAATACACAATCCGTAATAACCTTTATAACCTCTTTAGGTGATATTTCACAAGCATTTGAACCAGAATAAAAAGGGGCATCAAAGCCGGCATTCACATCTTCGCCCAATGTAGCGCGTACCGAATATTTCCCGATCGGCAATAACAATCCTCCTTCACCTTTAAGTTCCGAATAACTCTCGTAATGTTTATATACCTGACCGATACTATCCAATATATCCACAGTAAAATCATTCACGTCTATAACAGTCACATCAGAACCAGATATCCCCCCTTTTGTATCGGGAATGTCAGCCTCTTTATATGGTTTCAATTCCAAATCCAATAAACCCGCTTGATCCAATGGTATTTCACTATTTCCGCTATCCGTTTTATCTTTCCCCCCTAACAAATCTTTCTTCATTTCACATGAAAACAATGCTAATGATAAAAACAGACCTACTATATAAGTATATTTTTGTAGTTTCATTTCTCTCCCTCCTCTTTATTATATAAGAAAGATGTCATTTTCACATCACTTTTGCCAGCATCTAATGTTATCACATAATACTCTCCCTGTCGAGGTGCATTTCCATTATTTGTAAAATACCAAGTCCGCTCCGGAAAAGGTAAACCATTCATTACAATATTTACTTTAACGACTAATCGTTCACATCCTTCTTTAAAATAGCAGGGACTCATATTTTCTTTGTTAAATTCTTTATCAGCCTTACCATTCAAGACTGTAACTCTATAATCATAACTATAGGGCTTTTCTTCCAATAGCTTCTTAAAACGATCTGATAATTGAAGTTCAACCCCCAATGATTTAAACTTACATACAAAATCTACATTTGTAGTTTGTTTTTCTACTATTTCAAATGATTGGATTCCTTCAAAGTAAGGCTCTTCAGAAACATGCTCCACATTTATTGGGAAATAAGCTTTTACCACATAAGATCCAATAGGTAAAAGAAGTGGAACTCCTGAATCACGCATCGCCGAGAACGAGTCAAAACTTTTGGGTTTCGGACCATCAATCTCAACAGCAAAAACGTTCGGATCAACTTCCACATTCAAAGTAGTGTCAGCACGAGTGTAGATAACAGGTATTTTTATATCTTCCTCTACTGTTGGCAGCAATAGGTTTAATCCTCCTTCTCCGGCAGAAAATAAAGTATTCGGCGTAACCTCTTCGTTGCATCCACTTAATACAAATGCAGATGCAAGTATCACAATATAAGATATTATCAGTTTCATTCTTTTCACGATTAAACAATATTCATTATTCCATATATCCTGGGATGTCCTCCCATAAAGGTTGCTCATTGAGTTCATCATCCAACCAAATATCTAATCCGAGTCCGTTAGACGTCCCATCCGTTTTAAATATTAGGCGTACACTTTGGCGACGCTCTAATGGGATTGCTGTAGGAACGGAAAACTTAATTTCTTTTGTTTCTCCAACTTTAGTTAAGAGGAGAGTAAGCTTTAATTCTGAACCATCTTTTGCTACCTGAAAATAAGCCGGACGAGTTTCCTCTTTCGTAATTTTCATATCAGTTGATGTAAAAGATGTTTTTAATAATGCTGTATAGCTTGAATAGATTTTTTTAAAATCTTCCGTATAATCCACCGTCACCCGTGCATTCCCCAACGTACAAGTCACATCGATAGGCGTACTCATGTCAGCTTTCACCGTAAAATCGGAATTTCCTTCAAAATAGGGATTTTCAAATGCGGAAGGGAGGTTGTCGCCTTTATAGGCGATCATGGAATAGGCACCCTCTTTCAATTCTATTTCTGAGGGCATTCCATCGAAGCGGTCATACGACAGGACGGTATCGGACCCTTGCACGATGCGAATTTTGTAATCACCTGTAGTCAGGAATTTCTCAAATTCATCCGAAACGGAAGCTTTAGTCGGGCTATTGACACCTTTATTCAAAGAAGTCGTATCAGCAGATAATGACAAACGCAGTTTTCCAATTCCACCGGCATTTACACGATCGGAATCGCAGGAAGATACACTTACAAGCACTCCCAATACACAAATTAATAATGCGGTAGTCCTCCCGAGACTATATTCAATTATACATTCTTTCATCTAATAAGAAATCGTTATTTACCTAAACTTCAGACTATACCTTCTTGAAAAAACACATACACCTTATGATTTTCGCCCCTTCTCCCCAAAAAACGCTGCAAAATAACGACAATCCCCAAAATTCCACAAGGTCTATTTATCCGATTACGTGTTCTTTTCTTTAGAAATCAAGGTATGAGCATACAGTAAAGTCCTCATATAGTAATACACAGTGTTCTGTTTTTTATGGTATCCGGTTGGGAGATGACCCTTACAACCCTCAACTACCAACATAGGAAACGTAAACCAAATGATTACAATAACCCCCTGTTTCGACTGTTTTTCTATTTCGTCCGAAATTTTGATCGATTTTGGATTGACTCTTTTCTCTGTTTTAACCGGCTCGGATGACAACAGATGAAATGAGGTGCCGAGCCCATACCAAAAAGCGTGCAAATTGATTGCCGGAAGATGGAAATGCCGACAAAGTGATAAACCTTAACTCCCGGAGAATCGAATATTTGAAAACAAAACGGACGGTGTTCCAAATATCCCAAGGAAATTTTGGAGGCTTGTTGCCGTGAGGTGCGCAGAAAATTGCCTTGAAGTAACGCTTCATCGCTCTGAAGGTTGACTTCGTGCTATATGAAGTCTGACTTCAGAGCAACAAAGTTCCGGATCAGAGCGATAAAGTCCCTCTTCATGGCGATAAGGTGCCGAATCATAGGAAAAAGCCCCTTTTTGACAGCTGAAAAGTGGGTTGACATTTGTTTGAATTAGGGAACCTTTCGAGCTCAAAAAATCCGTTTTTTACAATAAGCCCCCCCTGTAGGCGATTCGCGAACCGCCCAAAGCCCTGTAAGGGCGACAGATCATAGCCCAAGGCGTGAGCCTTGGGTTTAAATAGGACCACCTCCTGTCTTCGAGCCCTGTAAGGGCGATACCTTGTGACACAAGATGTTACCGGTGCCGCCCTTACAGGGCTAAGAGGGGGAGGTGGACGTTTCCTTAACCCAAGGCTCACGCCTTGGGCTGAGATCTGCCGGGCTTACAGCCCTAAGACAAGGTTGCTAAATCATCATTTGCAGGTTCAGATTTTCTTAAATATGATCCCTTCTAACTTTCAACTCTTAACTTTCAACTTTCAACTACTTAGGGGGGACTTATTGTAAAAAACGTATTTTTCAGGTTCAAAAGACAGCCGAAACAAAACAAATGTTAATCCGCTTTTTCGACCTCAAAAAGGGACTTTTTCCTCTTTTTTGAGCGTTTCCAGCCATTACGACCGTCCTCTTTGCCATTGCGACCGTGCTAATGTGTAGTGCACTCGGCACCTCGCGAAGATTAGCACGGTCGTAATGGCGATTTGGACGGTCGTAATTGGAAAGAGGACCGTCTAAAGGGCAAAAAAGCACCTGAATTTCCTTGGGATATTTGGGACGCCGTCCGTTTTGTTTTCAAATATTCGATTCTCCGGGAGTTAAGCTTTATCACTTTGTCGGCATTTCAACTTTCCGGTAATCAATTTGCACATTTTCCGGGACGACCTCGGCACCTCGTTCCATCCGGTGTCAGCCCACAAGGCTAAAACAGAGAAAAGAGTCAATCCAAAATCGATCAAAATTTCGGACGAAATAGAAAAACAGCCGAAAAGGGGGCTTATTGTAAAATTCCCGACGATGAAGTCCTATTTTTCAATACTTGTATAGATTTTCCGCAAAATCCGTTTATCTTTGCGAAGGAGATAATAAACACAAATATGGAGAACGACATTCCTAAAATAGACCTTCCCGAGGATTGGATCATCGGAAATCTTACTCACAACGATATCGGTTTGCTCAGCCTGTATGCCAATTATCCGTGCCGGTTGAAAGCGGAGATATTCGTGCTTTGCATGCAAGGGGAAATTGAAGCCTCTGTCAATCTGACGCGCAAGCAGGTGAAGCCGGGCAGCTTTATCACGATATTGCCGGGTACGATTTTACAAATCCATAAGGTAGAGGGGGATTTGCAGATCTATTTTATGGGATTCTCGTCGGATTTTATCGAACATTCCAATATCGGTAAATCGGCAATGGATATGCTTTATGCAGTCAAAGACAACCCGATCATCGAGTTGAAAGAGCAGCACGCGCAACTGTTGAAAGACTACTTTTCATTACTTCTTAAAACATACGAGGTTTGTGGCTCCCGGTTAAACAAAGATATTCTGAACCACCTTCTGTCCGGAATACTGATGGGAGTGGGCGCCATGCACAAGGACAAAATCCAAAGCAAGGCAAACATATCCAAAGCCGAACAGATCAGTAAGAACTTCAGCCGCCTGGTGATGCAGAACTATACCACGCAACGAAACGTTGCGTGGTATGCCAAAAAGCTTGGCATAACTGCGGCACACCTCAGTACGATCGTCAAACAGACAACCGGTAAAACCTGTGTCGAGATCATTACCCTGATGGTGATTATGGATGCCAAAACACAGTTGAAATCGACAAACCTGAGCATCCACGATATCGCCTATTCGCTGAACTTCACCAACATGTCCTTCTTCGGCAAATATTTCAAACGCAATGTCGGAATGGGGCCGTTGGAATACAGAAACAGTTAGAAGATATCGCTTATTTTCAATGTCCTTATTCCATACCGGGGGATGGAGAACGTGACGGATGAAGCTTTGTTCTTCTTGGACACAGCCAAATCCCCCGCGGGACGTCCGTCCAGTTCCACCAGGCAAGCCTTCATGTCTTCCACCGAGAAGGTCAGCGTTTTGGGGGCTTGGTTTCCTTGTGCATTAAACAGACGGATATACAGGTCGTTCCCCTTGCAGGTCATGGACACCAGCTCGTATGCATGATCTTCTATCCGGAAGAAAGAACCGGAGTCGGGAGAAGAATCGCCGGTAAGGGTTGCTAACAGCGGTTCATTGCGCCGCTCGCTCCAAGTCCACAGGCGGCTCTTTTCCCATGTGCCGGTGTGGGGCATGATGGCATAGGTGATCTCCGTTGGACGGGTGATATCATAATCCCTTCCCCAAAGACCTTTTCCGGCATATTGAAGATCTAACGAGAGCGGGAAATCCTGTCCGTGTGCATAAGAGGTGGTATGGTCGGTGAAAAGAGCCAAGCCGTACGACTTATTCCGGCTTCCCAAATCGACCCAGTTCAGGATAAGATTGTTCTTGATACTGTCCCACCGGTTGAAGAAAGTGTTCTCCAGACGGCTTTCGCAAACATCGAAAGGCGCATTCTTATAAATCTGTTGTTCCGGAAGGTTGACAGGGAAATGCACCAACAGCTTGTAGCGGTCGTCATAAAATGCTTTCCGGGGATTTTTCGAATCAAACGGGATACCCGGTTCACCGATATGCGGATTACCTTTCCAATCCAACTTCACACGCATCTCGATACGCGGATCGCCCTGCACCAGGCGGATGGTTTGCGTAAACGGATGATTGCCGATCCGGCCCTCTATCGCAACAGTGGCAAACAGGGGTCCCTGTTCCACTATCCGGACTTTTGCCGGCTGTTCCGTACTGGAGATAAACCGTCCTTCGTCCACGAAATAACCGCGCATCTCATTGAAACTACGTTCATCCGTCCGGTCGACATACTCGTGCCCCCGGGCCTTCGCAGACTTCAGGCTGCGTATAATTCCTCCCCGGGACGGGTCGATAACCAAGGCGTATAAATCACTTTCCAGCAGATAGGTTCCATCCGCGTTTTGTGTGATCCGGGGACCGTTCGTCTTTGCAGGCTCCGCTTTGCGAAGGGCGTACGAGGCGTAACCGGCAGAAGGGACTTGTGCCCGGAAGAACAACCGGGTATGCCCGTTTTCCGCAACCAACTGCGCAGGATAGGTCTTGCCTTTTCTGTCGGCTACCACCCATTTGTCACTTGCCCAGGCACCGGGGACCTCGACGGAGACGAGCTCATCGCGCTCCGTCGCTAACGTGTTATAGACACGCACGGCCGTCTGTCCCTTTTCGGTCATCAAACCGAGCGCTTCCCGGATGACCTCGCGGCTGATCCGGTTTGTCGAAGCTGTCCAGTCCGTGACTGTTTCCGCCCAGTTTTTATTATCCTTTAAATTATTGTAAGGGACAATCCAGCAATCGTGGTGTTGTGACAACAGAAGTGTCCGCCATCCTTCGTCAATCCGTTCGACAGGCCATTCCATGCCTTTATACAAACGTCCGTAAGCCGCCATTTTCTCAGCCTGCACGATTGCGTTTTCCGAGGTGCGCACTTCCGTTGCCAGGCGTTGCATGACCTGGGTTCCCCACATCAAGCCGGGCAAGAAATCTTCCTGCGTTGCGTGCCAGTCGTCCGTAGTCGTTCCGACAGAACAGTTCCGGATATAATCGCGCCAGGTCTTATAGGCCGTCGGCGTGTAATAGGCGGAAGTATCCCGTCCCAGCCAGGGTCCGTTATCCCAACCATGACTCCAGGCAGCATCCTGGATACACATTCCCACCGGATTCCCGATACCTGCTGCCAGGCATTTACGTATATATTCTTTCGAATTGTAGCTGGCAACAGATGTCCAGGTCGAGTTGGGCGACAAATTCTCACAGGCATAACGGGGAACAGTGAGTAACTTCGTGCCGTCCGGTCCCCCCCAGTTCACCAGTTCCCCACCGTAAGCATTGACATATCCGCCCCACATCGTGTTCGGGTTCTTGGTGGAAGCGTACGAAAAACCAAAAGACTTCAGGATCGTAGGCAGACAGCTCGTGAAGCAAGGCTCTTCAGCCGAATAAGTGGTGAATTCAGCTTCCGGAAAATGTTTCCGTATCAGCTGCATCCCATATTCAAACTGCCGGATCGCGCTTTCGCCCGAAGTGCCGAAGAAATAACTTTGCGCATACGTCGGATTAACATATTCGATCCGCCCGGTCTCCACCGACTGGTCTTTGAACAAGCGCTTAAAGGCGGCATATCCTTCGGGGTCGCGTTGCTTGACCACGTCCCACGACTCCGGTTCGATCTCGAGGTTCACGCGCCAATCCGGATTCTGGCGCAACTTGAGGGCGATAAAGGCGGTCTGTCCGACCGGATAATGCCCGTAGATTCCACCATGATATCCGTCTATAAAATAGGCTTGCTGGGCGGATGTCCAACCGGGGATCAGAATCAAGACGACGAGTAGTGCAATTAGTTTTTTCTTCATGGCCTATTCCTGTTTAATGAGATGATTTCCGGTTTTACAGCGTCTCCTGCCTCAACTGTTCGACAAACTTATCGATGCGCTGCAACTCTTTCGGTATGTCGATCGATTGGGGACAATGCTCGTTGCATTGGTCGCACCCGACGCAATGATCAGCCTGGCGCAATTTCGGCACGCTGCGATCGTAGCCCACCAGGAAGGCGCGGCGCGCTTTCCGGTAGTTCTCGTCCGTCCGGCTTTTCGGGACATTTCCTTCGTTCACACACTTATTATAGTGAAGCAGCACAGCCGGGATATCAATCGCATACGGGCATGGCATACAATACTTGCAGTCGTTGCAGGGGATTGTCGGATATTTGATCATCAATTGCGCCGTCTCTTCCAGGAAGTCTTTTTCCGCATCGGTAAGCGGAACCAGCGGGGAATAAGTACGGATATTATCCTGCAAATGTTCCATATAGGTCATACCGCTCAATGCCGTCAGGACCAGTTCGGGAGAACCGGCAAAGCGGAAAGCCCACGACGCAACGCTATCCTCGGGACGCTGTTCCTTCAAACGCATCATGATATGCTGGGGAACGTTCGACAGGCGGCCACCCAACAACGGTTCCATGATAATGGCGGGTATATTCCGTTTTTCCAACTCCTGATACAGATATTCGCCGTTTACATTGTTTCCCGTGGCATGACGCCAGTCGACATAATTCATCTGTATCTGCACGAAGTCCCAATGCACCGTGTCGTGCAAAGCCAGCACTTCGTCAAAGACATCCGGCTTCCCGTGGAATGACCAGCCCAAGTGGCGGATACGTCCCGCTTCACGTTCCTTCATCACGAAGTCAAGCATCCCGTTGTTGATGTAACGTTCGTTGAACATCTTCATCCCTCCGCCACCGATCGAGTGGAGCAGGTAGTAATCCAGATAGTCCGTTTGCAGTTCGCTCAGCGAGCGGCGGTACATGGCGATCGAGTTCTCGCGCGTATAGTTCGAGAAGTTAGACAGCTTGGTCGCCAGATAATACGATTCGCGCGGATGACGGCTCAGGGCGATCCCCGTTGCTTTCTCCGACCAGCCCTGCACGTAGACGGGGGCCGTATCGAAATAGTTCACACCATGGGCAATGGCATAGTCGACCAGTTCGTTGACCGCATCCTGATCGATCAGATCGCCTTTTCCGTCGGGAGAAGGGATTGTCGGCCAGCGCATACAACCATAGCCCAGCAGGGATACCTTATCATCTCCCAAGCTGGGGAACGAACGGTAAGTCATCTTGTCGGTCGGGACAGGCGAAGAGCCCTTGCTGCCGGAACCTTTTTGATCTTTCGGGGCACAGCCGTAAAGGGCGGCTGTTGTCGTCGCAGCCGTGATGCCTACTATATTCAGAAAATCACGGCGGTTGATATATTGATCTTTCATAGATTTATTCTTTAAAACGGATTATATAACTCGATGCCTTTCATGGCCTTCCACATAGATAGCCGTCAGCGGGCGCGAAGGACAAAGGTTCTCGCAAGCACCGCAACCGATGCATCGTTCGACATTGATAGCCGGTATCTTCAGGGATTTCGGATCGGCAGGGTCGGATGCCACCATCTCGATCGCATTCGTCGGGCAATGGCGGGAACAGTTGCCGCACTCGACACCATCGGTGATCGGCACACAGTTAGCCTTCACCCATACGGCATGGCCGATCTGGACAGACGACTTATCCTCTTTCGTGATCGGCAGGATCGCACCCGCCGGACATACCTCGGAGCATTTCGTACATTCGGGACGGCAATAGCCGCGCTCGTAAGACATCTCCGGCTGCATCAGGGTCATCAGGCCGCCGGAAGGGCGCAACACATGACTGGGACAGACCGAAACGCACAACTGGCAAGCGGTGCAATGCTGTCTCATGTTGCGTATGCTTTGTGCACCGGGCGGGACGATAGGCGTCAACCGTTCCTGCTCTTTCCGTTCCTTGATCGGCGCCAGTCCACCGTCTCTTTTCATCTCGACCTCTTCCGCCTTCTTTTCCTGCGCTTTCAACGCACCGCCCATAAGAACGAGGGCTGTTGTCGACAAGGCTCTGCGGCGGGAAAGATTTGTTTTGTCTTCTGTTGCCGGTTGGTCCGTTTCCTGCTTCTTCGCTTTCCATACCGGAGCATACGAAAGTGCATTCTTGCGGCAAACATCCAGGCAATTCATGCAGACAACGCAACGGCTGCCGTCTACTTTATGCTGCTTGCCGTCGATACAGGCCGCCTTGCATTGGCGGGTACAGAGGCCGCAACTGTTGCATTTCTCCGTATCGATCGTGATGCGATAGAGGGAAAAGCGGGAGATGAAGCCCAACACTGTCCCCACCGGACAGATCGTATTGCAGTACGTACGCCCGTTCCGCCAGGCCAAGACGAAAAGCACGACCACCGTAGCGACCGCAACTAAAAGCGTCGACAGGCTCTTCATCCAGACATCCACCTCGTAGAAGGCGTAGCTGTCCATCCGTTCCGCCAGATAGGCCAACAAATTATTGCCCCACATCCAAAGCGGCTGGAGCAAGCTGTTGGCAATACGCCCGTAGGCACTGTAAGGCGCCAGCAAAGCGACAAAGGAACCAACCCCCGCCACTAAAGCCGCCACAAAAACGGCCAGCACTCCATAGCGCAACCAGGAAAGCGCAGGCGAATAGGAATAGGGCAACTTCTTCCCTATCCTGCCGAACCTCGCTATCACATCCTGAAAAACACCTAACGGACAAATCACGGAGCAGTAAATACGTCCGAACACCAGCGTCAGGAGAATTAAAAGTAACACAACACCCACATTCAAAGCCAGCACGGCAGGCAAGAACTGGATCTTGGCAAGCCATCCGAACCATCCGTGCAACGTCCCCGTAAAGTCGAGGAACAGTAGTGTGATAAGCACGAAACACAACGTGGCCGCCATTAGTCTAATCTTTCTTAACATCGCGTATCTCATTATTGGTTAAAAATATAACTACAAAGATGCAAAAATTCTACTTTACATATACACAGGCACTTCACCAAAACGAAAAAAAGGTGGATCATCGCGAAATGCCGCTCAGTCGCTCACCAGCCACGACTTGAATTCGGAAGCCTTGTTCTTGCTTACATAGATACGTTCGGGGACTTCCACATCCAGGGTCACCAGCAGACGGTTATCGAACCAAACCGTTATGTCGGAGATGCTGTCTCTGTTGACGATAAACTGTTTGTTCGCCCGGATAAAGTCCGCCGGATCGAGTGAAGGCATGATCTGTTCGAGTGTCTTGGAATAAGGATATTGCGTCCCGTCCTTCAAATAGATGCATGTGCTTTTGTCGGAGGTATAGAAACAGGAGACCTCTTTCAGGTTGACCGGCAACAGCTTGTCTTTATAGGGAACCAGCAGTTTATCCTTGTATTTGGGGGCAGGCGCCAACCGTGCTAATTGGGACAGGTATTGGAGAATATCCTGCCGGTTCAGCTTGCCGTATTTGGCCAGTGCATGCCGGATGTCTTCCACCTTTATCGGTTTCAGCAGGTAATCGATACTGTTCACCTTAAACGCCTCTATCGCATAGCGGTCGTAGGCGGTCGTGAACACGATCGGCGTCTCGAGCTCGATCTTGTCAAAAATGTTGAACGCCGAGCCGTCCGACAAATGGATATCCATAAAAATCAGCTCCGGGGCAGGATTCTCCTGAAGCCAGTGGACAGTCTGCGTGACGCTTTCCGTATTCCCGGCAATCCGGATATCCGGTGCCACCTCTTTCAATATATCCACCAGGTTCTCATAAGCAGCAGTTTCGTCTTCTACAATCAATACTCTCATACGGCTTTCATTTTAAAGGAAGATAAACGCGGAAGGTCTCTTCTGTGGACTCTATCCGTATCTGCCTGTCCATCAACAGGGCGAAACGGCTTTCCAGGTTCTTCAGCCCGGTACCGTTCGTATCGGGGATGGATAGCTTCGGATAGACAGGATTCGAGACGACCAGTTCGTCCAGTTCGTTGAGCACAATCGAAATCTCCATCTTATGCTCGCTATCTATCGTGTTATGTACAACCACGTTATCGACCAATGGCAACAAAGAAAGAACGGGCAACATCAGCCGGTCCTTCCGTTCCTCATCCACCCGGACGGAAAAGACCAGTTTGTTGGCAAAGCGGACTTCCATCACATATTGGAAGGAAAGCATAAACTCCAGCTCCTCCCGCAAGGAGACCAGTCCCTTCCTGTCGCTCTGAAGGATATACCGGAAGATGTCGGACAACTGATAGACATACATCAGCGTCTTCTCGTCATCCTTCTTGCGGATCAGGGCGGATATCCCGTTCAGCGAATTAAAGAAGAAGTGCGGGTTGATCTGGTTGGCAAGCGCGTCGCACCGGCTCTGCAGGTTCTCGAAACGCAGGCGCTCGATCTCCGACTCTTTTTCCCGCTGCCTGGAATAGAGCATCGATATATATCCGATAAACGTACAAAGGAAGCAGGTCACGAAAAACTGGAAGATCAGGATGCTGCCCAACGCATCCGTATGAATCCCCATGGAAGAGACTCCGTATGAAACAGAGGCATAGATCAGATAGGCAACCAGCGAAAACAGGAAATTACGCATCAACCGTTGCCGGAACAGGGCGGCCGGCATCTTCTTCAGATTATAGTGTATCAGAAGGCAGATCAGCCCCCAAAAGAAAAAAAAGCGGTAGACAAAAAACGCAAGAAAGCCGGCGTGTTCGGATGCTTTGAGGAATCTCAGCTCCCAGGGAATACAGGCGATGTTGGGATATACGATAAACACCGCACTGATCAGGCCGACCAGTGGAAGCTTCCGGGTAATATAAATATCGAACGAGTCCATAACATCTTCTTTTCAGTAACAAAGGAAAAGAAAATAATCATTACTTTACCTGCTTAAAGAAGGAAAACGAAAAAAAGAAGCATAAAGACGAAGAGAAAGAAAATTCTTACTGTCCCCATGTCTCCCGGTCCAGGTTACGATAGTTGATTGCTTCCGCCAGATGGCGTGCTTCAATACTTGGAGAGGCTTCGAGGTCGGCAATGGTACGGGATACTTTTAGAATACGGTCATAGGCCCGGGCAGACAAGTTGAGACGTTGCATCGCCACTTTCAGCAGGGAGAGGCCGGCAGCATCCGGCACGGCATATTCGTGGAGCAGTTTGGAGGTCATCTGCGCATTGCTGTAAATGCCTTCGCAACCGGCAAAACGCTTTTCCTGAATGGCACGGGCTTGCATCACCCGTTCACGGATCGCTTCGCTGGATTCGGAGGGACGCTGTTCGGATATCTTCTCAAAGGGGACAGGTACGACTTCTATCTGGATATCGATACGATCCAACAAGGGACCGGAAACACGGTTCATATATTTCTGGACAGCTCCCGGTGAACAGAGGCATGGACGATCGGGATGATTATAATAACCACATGGACAAGGATTCATAGAGGCCACCAACATAAAGTTTGCCGGATAATCGACAGAGAAACGGGCACGGGAAACCGTGATCGTCCGATCTTCCAAAGGCTGCCGCATAACTTCGAGGACACTCCTGTTAAACTCCGGCAGCTCATCAAGAAACAAAACACCGTTATGCGCCAGACTGATCTCTCCCGGCTGGGGGAAAGCGCCTCCGCCAACCATTGCCACATTCGAAATCGTATGGTGAGGGGAACGGAACGGACGTTGTGTCATCAAAGAGGTCTCCAGACCTATTTTGCCGGCGACTGAATGTATTTTGGTTGTTTCCAGCGACTCCTGTAAAGTAAAAGGGGGTAAAATAGATGGGAGGCGTTTGGCAAGCATCGATTTTCCGCTGCCCGGCGGGCCGATCAGGATCAGATTGTGGCCACCGGCTGCCGCCACTTCCATCGCACGCTTTACGTTTTCCTGTCCACGCACATCTGAAAAATCAGATTCAAACTGCAACTGGCGGGCGTAGAACTCTTCGCGCGTGTTGACAACAGTTGGCTCCAAATCCCGCTTCCCGGCAATAAACTCGATTACCTCTTTAATTGTAGAGGCGCCATATACTTCCAAATCATTGACAACAGCCGCTTCCCGGGCATTCTGCTTAGGCACGATGAAGCCTTTGAAACCTTCCTCCCGGGCCTTAATCGCAATCGGAAGTACCCCTTTGACCGGTTGCAGGCTACCATCAAGCGACAGTTCACCCATCATCAGAAACTGGTCCAGACGAGAAGCATCCAATGCTTCTGCAGCGGCCAAAATACCGATTGCAAGCGGCAGGTCATACGCAGAACCTTCCTTCCGAATATCGGCAGGAGCCATATTAATCACGATACGGTTACGGGGGAATTTATAGCCACTCACTTGAAGGGCTGAAATGATACGTTCATGACTTTCACGGACAGCTACATCCGGAAGACCTACCAAAAAGAATTGGATACCTTTTGTGCAATTCACTTCGATCGTAACGATCGTTGCCGATATACCCTGCACGGCGGCAGCATAAGACTTGACTAACATAGTTAAGAATTTTGAATTATAAATTATGACTTATAGACTAAGAATCAATGAATAATAAATCCATTATTCTATTAAGTTTTCCAGTGTGTGCTTGATCTCCATTCCATTATCCGTTTTCAGAATAATCTTCCCTTCTTCATCAATCAAGAAGCAACGGGGTAGAGCACTTACATTATATAAATCGACCAACATAGCCGCTTGTCCGGCTGAGTCAGTAACCAAATTCCAATCGATACTGTCTTTTGCAAGGACTTTACGAACTTCACTCTGATTGTCATCCAAACTAATCAACAACATATCCACTTTGTCCTTCGGATATTTTGTTGCGACTTTATCCAAATACAGATCTTCCGTCTGGCACATATCGCACCAGGGAGCCGTAAAGGCAAGCAATAAATATCTTTGGGGGAAAGAATCCAGGCTAACAGGCGCTCCATATATGTTTTTCACATTAAATCCCGGAGCTTCTGCTCCTAAAGCTGTACGCTTTGCCCGTGCACTATATTCCTGTAACTTCTGTACCAGATAGAAATCTTTCAATTTAGGATTCAACACAGCCAGCAGTTCATCCATCCGCCTTGTATCATCCGGATGCATAAAATAATTCTGGATCAATATCACAGAAGCTTCCTCATCCGGATATTTCTTAACGGCAGCTGCGACTTCCTCACTCAACAAATGATTCACATTCGCCAGACGAGAAGCGACATCTGTCTCTTCTATCGTATTGTTAACGCTCTCCTTACCTCTATTATGAAGTTGGTGAATCAGATCAGCCTGCTCTTTCAACAAAGGGGCCAACTCTTTTTTTATGGCAGAAAGACGATCGTTTATATGTCCTCCTTTCACGCGCAGCATAGTCGGATAATTGGCATCACCGGTAATTGTCACCTTTTCCCCTTTTTCAGGGTAAACAGTGACCCAATGTGTCTTATCCTCAAAGAAAATTGTGACTTCCCGGAAATCACCTTGTTTTCGTTCTATCAGGAATTGACCCGGTTTCTCGCAAATGACAGTGTCTACCGCCTTTATATCATCATTTTCAAAAACGGCATATAAGGTCTGATCTTCCAGATTGGTCAGTTTGCCCTCTATCCGGTAAGCAATATCTTCGCCACATGATGACAAAGACACAATAATTCCTACGATCAGCAATAAACGTTTTATCATTTTATACCTCACATCCCACATTAACAGATAATTTGGTGTAAAGATAGAAATAGATTTTAAAACATCCTAACATTTGTGCTAAAATTAATGTATATATACAAAAAAAGCGCAGAACCGAAGTCCTGCGCTTTATAGTCGTTATGTATGTAATTACAATTTCGGACCAGCAGCAACCAGCTTCTTACCAGCTTCGTTACCTGTAAACTTAGCAAAGTTCTTGATGAAACGACCAGCCAAATCTTTAGCTTTTTCGTCCCACTGAGCAGCGTCAGCATAAGTATCACGCGGATCAAGGATATTCGGATCAACACCCGGCAATTCTGTCGGTACAACGAAATCGAAGTACGGGATAACTTTTGTCGGAGCTTTGTCGATTGAACCGTCCAGGATAGCATCGATGATACCACGAGTATCGCGAATAGAGATACGTTTGCCAGAACCATTCCAACCAGTGTTAACCAAATAAGCCTTAGCACCAGTCTTTTCCATCTTCTTAACCAGTTCTTCAGCATATTTTGTCGGGTGCAATGACAAGAAAGCAGCACCGAAGCAAGCTGAGAAAGTAGGAGTCGGTTCAGTGATACCACGTTCTGTTCCAGCCAATTTAGCTGTAAAACCAGACAGGAAGTAGTACTGAGCCTGTTCCGGGTTCAGGATAGATACCGGAGGCAATACACCGAATGCGTCAGCAGACAGGAAGATAACCTGTTGTGCGTGCGGGCCTTTAGAAACCGGTTTAACAATGTTTTCGATGTGATAGATCGGATAAGAAACACGAGTGTTTTCTGTTACGCTCTTATCAGCGAAATCGATCTTACCGTCAGCAGCAACTGTAACGTTTTCCAGAAGAGCGTCACGTTTGATAGCAGCGTAGATATCCGGTTCGCTTTCTTTATCCAAGTTGATAACTTTAGCGTAGCAACCACCTTCATAGTTGAATACACCTTCGTCATCCCATCCGTGTTCGTCATCACCGATCAACTTACGTTTTGGGTCTGTAGACAAAGTAGTCTTACCTGTACCAGACAAACCGAAGAAGATAGCAGAGCTTGTACCTTCCATGTTTGTGTTAGCAGAGCAGTGCATTGAAGCGATACCACGCAACGGGTTCATGTAGTTCATGATAGAGAACATACCTTTCTTCATTTCACCACCGTACCAAGTGTTCAGGATAACCTGTTCTTTAGTCTTCAGGTTGAAAACTGTAGCAGTTTCAGAGTTCAAGCCTAATTCTTTGTAGTTGTCAACTTTTGCTTTAGAAGCGTTGAAACATACGAAATCAGGTTCTCCGTAGTTAGCCAGTTCTTCAGCTGTCGGACGGATGAACATGTTAGTTACGAAATGTGCCTGCCATGCTACTTCCATGATGAAACGTACTTTCATACGAGTTGCTTCGTTAGCGCCACAGAAAGTATCAACAACGAACAGACGTTTGCCTGACAATTCTTTTACAGCTTTAGCTTTCAGATCAGCCCAAGCTTCTTCAGAACAAGGCTTGTTATCGTTTTTATATTCTTCAGAAGTCCACCATACTGAATCTTCGCTGGCTTCGTTCTTTACGAAAAATTTATCTTTAGGAGAACGACCTGTATAAACACCAGTCATTACGTTTACAGCACCCAGTTCAGTTACCTGACCTTTTTCAAAGCCTTCCAAACCTGGTTTTGTTTCTTCTGCGAACAGAACGTCATAAGACGGATTGTGAAGAACTTCCTTCACGTCTTTAATTCCGTACTTGCTTAAATCTAATGTAGCCATCTTGTAATTAATTTAATTGATTGACTTTATATAACTTTTTCTCTCTACTCTATTAAAACCACAAGGCTCATCATCATTGTTTTTTTACTTGCTGTTCCCTCGCCTTGTTAATCGCGGTACAAAAGTAATACAAATTTTCATAGTACATACCGTATTAAGGAAATTTTTCAGTAATAATTACACTTTTCCAGGCTGTTAACATTAAACCCCGTCATTTTGCAATCTATAGTTTACAAATCAGACCTTTTCTTGAAAAATAGCATCGTGTTTACCTGCATTTAGATCATCAGCGATACGATGAAGTACAGCCAATAAAGGGGATAAATTATGTTTGACGATATTAAGTATTTCATTTGGATCAACAGACGCATATTCATGTGAAATTAAGTTTCTCAAACCAAACACACTACGCCATGGTATTTCCGGATATTGTTTCAATAACAGTCCCTTCGTTGCAACATCTATCTGTTTTATCATTTCACCAATAACTTGAAGGCGCATAGTTGTTGCATCAAACAGATCCACGCCTGAAGGAGTTAATAAAAAATCATTGACTCCTTCAATGCAAGAAGTGCGTTCTAAAGTAAACTCTGCCTTCTCGCTGATAAAAGACAAATGTTCTAAAATAAAAGATTTAGATATAGATCGCATCACGTTTTATATTTTGTTGAAGCAAAGCACGCATAGTTTCAAAAATAGGGATTAAATCAATTTTAGTATGAAACAAATGTTCCAATTCTTCCTTAATTTTCATGCGGACAAAAAAATCAGGAATCCGCAACTTCACAAACACATCAATATCACTATCCTCATTCTGTTCTCCACGGGCAACACTACCGAAAAGGCCAAGCATTTCTATCCCGTACTTTTCTGCGGAACGGGCTTTATAATCGCGCAATATTTCTACAATTTCGGCTGTTGTCTTCATATCTATACCCTTTTGTTTCACAAAGATACACAATTTATACAAGAAAAGCTGCAAACCGCCGGATTATTTTTCCGGCGCCTGCAGCTTCGTATTGTCATTTGAGATAGGGTTTCTTACTTCACTTCCCAGATTTCTCCGCTCATCAGGAAATCCTGCAGTTTGCGGGTCGGGGTCTTAGTTTGGACTTCAGCAATCTGCTGATGGACAGCTTCATCATAAGTCGGGCCTTCGACATCACGGATCACACCTAAAGCAACCGGCATATCGCCGCTCATCATGGCAAGCATCATGTGCAAAGTGTTATCTTTTTCATGTGCATCGTGTACCAGCACATCGTCCAGTGTATAACCATCCTGTCCGATTGTTACAGCTTTCAGCTTCAGACCTTCCAACACAATACCTTTTTCGTTGTCCTTACCGAACAGCATCTTTTCACCGTGATGCAGGAAAATCGTACGGTCGGCACGAAATTCTTTGTCGACAATCTTTTTATGGATACCATCGTTGAAGATCACGCAGTTTACGAGCACTTCCGTAACGGAAGCCCCTTTATGGCGGGCTGAAGCAGCGAGCACTTCTGTCGTATTCTTCAGATCCACATCGATCGCACGTGCAAAGAAGTTACCGCGGGCGCCCAATGCCAGTTCTGCCGGCACAAACGGGTCTTCCACCGTTCCATAAGGAGAACTCTTGGATACAAAACCACGGTCGGAAGTCGGTGAATATTGTCCTTTCGTCAGACCATAGATCTTATTGTTGAACAAAACGATGTTCAAATCGATGTTACGGCGTACGGCATGGATAAAGTGGTTACCACCGATAGCCAGACAGTCTCCGTCGCCGGTAATCAACCAGACGCTTAAGTCCGGGCGAGCCGTCTTCACACCGGTAGCGATAGCGGCGCCACGTCCGTGAATGGTATGGAAGCCGTATGTATTCATATAATAAGGTAAACGGGAAGAACACCCGATACCCGAGATTACAGCCATATCATGAGGAGCCACTCCTACTTCGGCCATTGCTTTGTGCAAGCAGTTCAACACGGCATGGTCTCCGCAACCCGGACACCAGCGTACATATTGATCGCTCTTATAATCTTTCGGTTGAAATTTTACTTCTTCAGTTGCCATCTTTTAAGCCTCCAATATTTTCGTGAATTCCTCAACTAATCTCGCTACGACAAAAGGTTGTCCCTTTACGCGGTTAAAACGGTACGGATTGAATCCGGCCACCCGCCCACGCAGGTAGTTTGCAAACTGGCCGTTGTTCTGTTCGGCAACAACCACTTTCTTATATTTACCCAGCACTTCAGCTGTGTTCTTAGGCAACGGACTGATAAATTTGAAGTGAGCCAAAGCCACCTTCTTTCCCTGTTCCTGCATCGTTTCCATTGCTTCGTACAGGTGTCCGTATGTTCCGCCCCATCCGACGATCAACAGGTCGGCATCTTCATCTCCGATCACTTCTACATCAGGGATATAATCAGCAATCTTATCAATCTTGGCTTGACGGGTGTTAACCATCTTCTGGTGGTTAACCGGGTCAGTCGAGATGGCGCTTGTTTCGTAGTCTTTTTCAAGACCGCCCAGACGGTGCGCAAAGCCTTCCGTTCCGGGGATAGCCCAATAGCGAACCAAACTATCCTTATCGCGGCGATAGGCTTTCCATACCTTTTCGCTTGCGTCGTAGTTGGAGACATAATTCGGCTTGATTTCCGGATATTCATCCAGATTCGGCAACTTCCAGGCGGAAGAACCGTTTGCGATGAAAGCGTCTGTCAACAAGATAACCGGAGTCATATGTTCGACAGCCAGTTTACCGGCCCAATAAGCAGCATCGAAACAGTCTGTCGGCGTGGAGGCAGCAATTACGACAACCGGACTTTCACCGTTACGTCCGTAAAGCGCTTGCATCAAGTCGGTTTGCTCGCTCTTGGTCGGCATACCCGTAGAAGGGCCGCCACGCTGTACGTCGATGATAACCAGCGGCAATTCGGCAATCACAGCCAGACCGATCGCTTCACTCTTCAGCGCCAGACCGGGACCGGATGTTGATGTGGCAGCCAGACAACCTGCAAAGCTGGCACCGATGGAAGTACAGATACCTGCAATCTCATCTTCTGCCTGTACAGTAACGACACCTAAATCTTTGCGTTTCGACAATTCATGCAGGATATCGGTTGCCGGTGTAATCGGGTAACTTCCCAGGAACAGCTGCAATCCTGCCTTTTCGGCTGCTGCAATCAGACCGTAAGAAGTAGCCTTGTTTCCGTTTACATCGGTATAGAAACCCGGTTCGGCTTTCTTACTTTCAATACGATAGGTCGAAACCGAAGCGTGGATATTATGTCCGTAGTTGTAACCGTCCGTCAGCGCCTTGATGTTAGCCTGAGCAATTGCCGGTTTCTTGGCAAACTTATTCTGAAGCATATGCATGGCTTCTTCCAGCGGACGTTCGAACAGCCAACAAACCAATCCCAATGCGAACATATTCTTACAACGGAGCGCAGACTTATTGTCCAGACCAAATTCGGCCAGACCGTCTTTCACCATTGTCGAGATAGGAGCTGCCACAACTTGAACGCCTCCGAGTCCCAGTTCCTTGAACGGATCGTCTGTCGTAAACAGCGCTTTATCCAGGTCACTCTTCTGGAACGAATCGGTATCGATAATGACGATAGCATTGGACTTTAAGTTCTTTACATTTACTTTCAGCGCAGCGGGATTCATTGCCACCAATACATCCGCCTTATCACCGGGAGTAAAAATCTTACGGGATCCCAGATGAACCTGGAAACCTGATACGCCACTTAGTGTTCCCTGGGGAGCACGTACTTCTGCCGGATAATCGGGGAATGTAGATATTTCATTCCCAAAAATAGCCGACAGATTCGAAAAGATTGTTCCGGTTAACTGCATTCCGTCCCCGGAGTCCCCGGAGAAACGGATGACAACCTTTTCCAGAGTTGTTACTTTTGTCTGTTCTGCCATAATATAATTTATTAGCTTAATCGCCTGTTTATATTTAAGATTCCCGCAAAGTAAAGCATAAACTTCGCGAGTTCAAAACTTTTAAGGGTTAAAACGCAGACAGGTATAGATCGATGTTATTAGAAGATAGACCGAATCTATTGGAAACGTAGTTGTTAACGGGTTTCCCGCAATACATATACACGCCGCTTTTGAACCCGGGATCACTCTTGACCATTCCCTGCACGGCACCGGCGTCGCCCAACTGGAAAAGCATCGGAACAAAGATATTGCTCAATGCCATTGATGTGGTACGCGCCACATAGTTGCTGATATTCTGCTTGCAATAATGCAACACACCATACTGCTCGAAAATTGCCGGATCGGAAGGGCAAAGACAGCAGGTCGTCTCGAAGCAACCGCCTTGGTTGATCCTGAGATCGATGACCAGCGCACCGCGCTTCATAGTCCGGATCATATCTTCGGCAATTATATAGCGGTGGCGGGAATTTATATAACGCATTGCCCCGATTACCACATCTGCGCTGCGAAAAGCGTTCTGCAAAACATTCGGGTGGAAGGTGGAAGTAAACAATCCCTGCCCCAAAACCTGCTGGATCGTCCGAAGCTTGTTGATATCGTCATCGAAAACTTTCACGGAAGCTCCCAACGCCATCGCAGCACGAGCGGCAACCGTCCCGGCATTGCCGGCCCCGATAATCACGACTTCCGTCGGAGAAACACCCGGTATGCCTCCCAGTAAAATACCCTTTCCTCCCTGCGTATTGCTCAACAGTTCGGATGCAATGGAAATGGAGGCCGTCCCTTCAATCTCTGAGATCACATTTAACACCGGACAGCACTGCGTTTCGTCCGCCAGTAGCTCGTAAGCAATCGCCGTGATCCGTTTCGCCATCATGAGCTCGAAGGCTTCCTGTGAAAAGACGTTGAACTGGACAGTGGAGAACAACGTAGCTCGCTGTTTCATCATCGCCACCTCAGCGGCAAGCGGCGGCAATATCTTCAGGATAACATCCGCCTGATAGACTTCGGCCGGCGTCGCCACAATTTCAGCACCCGCTTCCGAGTAATGATTATCAGAATAGTTGATTCCTAACCCGGCCCCGGTTTCGACCAGGACATGATGCCCGCGATCAGTCAGCATATCGACAGCTTCCGGAGTCAAAGCCAGACGCCGTTCGTCTTCTACCCGCTCACAGGGAATACCTATCAGCAAGCGATTGTTTACCTTACTGAGTTCTTTCAATAATTCCTGGGGAATATAAACTCCCTGTCCTTGTTTGCCTACTGTCATATCAGTTGAAAGTTGAAAATAGCGTTGCCAATGCTTGTGATATATTCTGCACATCCTGATCAGTCATCATCTCTTCCGCATTGAAGACGATAGATGCCTTCGAATAGAAAGGTTCCCTTTTCTCCAAGCTTTCGGCGATAAAGGCTCTCAACTCATCGCCCGAACGCCCTTTCAACACCGGACGCGTCGTTTTGCAGAGTTCCAGGCGTTTTGCCAGCTCATCGACCGAGACCTTGAGATAAACGGTTTGTCCGGCTTCATTCATAAACTCCATATTATCGAAAAAGCAGGGCGCACCGCCTCCGGTAGACACCAGGACGTCTTCAAACATAGCCACTTCGCGGAGCATCCTCCGTTCGACATCCCGGAACGCCTCTTCCCCTCTTTCAGCAAAAAGCTGACCGACGGTTTTATGATAACGGCCTTCTATATAATGGTCCAGATCAATAAACGAGAGCCCCAACTGCCTTGACAACACCTTTCCCACAGTAGTTTTTCCGGCTCCCATATATCCAATCAGAAATATACGCTTCATATCTAAACGATTGTTTCCTGCAAATGTATACTTTTTCCGCTAAGAACGCCCGTTTTATGCCGGATAAATTTTTATCTTTGACCCCATGCATTCCCGGTTTCCCCAGCAGGGAATCCAAACTTCTCCCGGAGAACGGAGGAGTTTGATGCGGATCTTTTAAACAGGAAGTAATGGCAAAAAATAAATATTATGTAGTATGGAAAGGGCTGAATCCCGGCGTCTACGACAACTGGGCTGAATGCAAGGCGCAGGTCGAAGGACAGGACGGAGCCAAATATAAGTCGTTCGAGACCGAGGAAGAGGCGACAAAGGCTTTTAATGAAGGATATGAACATTATCTGAAAGCAGCATCCTCCGCCAAAGCGGCAGCCGGTCTTACTCCGAAAGCGCCCGTTGGAAAGCCGGTCTGGGAAAGCCTTTGTGTCGATGCAGCTTGTAGCGGCAATCCGGGCGACATGGAATACCGGGGCGTTTATCCACCGACCATGCAAGAGGTCTTCCGCATCGGGCCGCTGAAGAAAGGGACAAACAACATCGGAGAGTTCCTGGCACTCGTGCACGGCCTCGCCCTGTTGAAGCAAATGGGCAGCAACCTGCCGATCTATTCGGATAGCCGGAACGCCATCGGCTGGGTGAAAAAGAAAAAATGCAAGACGCTATTGGAACGCGTACCGGAGAACGAACCGATCTTCGACCTGATCCAGCGGGCGGAGAAATGGCTCAACACAAACACTTACACAACTACCATCCTCAAATGGGAAACCTCGGAATGGGGCGAGATTCCGGCGGATTTCGGGAGGAAATAAAATCATTACAAAGAAAATGTTATCTTTGAACCAAAAGAAAAGTATATGGCAGAAGATATTCGCTGGGAACAGCGGTTTATGAATTACAAAAAAGCATTGGCGCGATTGCAAGCGGTACAAGCCAACGAATTGCCTTCCTTGTCTGAACTGGAAAAAGAAGGGCTTATACAACGGTTTGAATATACATATGAATTAGCATGGAAGACTTTACAAGATTTCCTGCGTTACAAAGGCTATATAGACTTTGCAGGGCCGAATGCGACTTTATCGTTAGCCCTGCAAGACGGCTACATTACGGACGCCGACGGTTGGCGTAAGATGAAGAAATCGCGGGAATTGATGTCTCATACTTATGACGAAGGACAAGCAGACCAGATCGTATCCGACATCGCCGGAACTTTTGTTCACCTGCTGGAACAACTTTGCATCCGGTTGACAAACGAGTTAGACCAAAAACAACTAAATCTGTTTTAATCGTATGGAATACGGATTGAGCAACGAAACGATAGAAAGCCTGCGAAATGTTTTTTCCCGGTATCAGCAGATCGGACAAGTATGGTTGTTCGGGTCGCGTGCTAAAGGAAATTATCATTCCGGATCAGACATCGACCTGGCAATCAAATCGGAACGATTCCCGGCATCCGGATTGTTGGACATCCAAATCGAATTGGATAAACTGGAGTTGTTATATAAAATAGACTTAATCCTCTATGACGCGATAAAAGAGCCTGCCCTTCGGGAACATATAGACCGGGTCGGCAAATTATTCTACCCGTTATAGCCTGTCATCCACCCAAGCCGGATTCAGGCAGCCTTTCACATCATAGACGACGCTGTGCTCCTTTGCCAGAGCCGGGACATCCAAAGAAAGGAAATCCGTATGGGCAACAGCCAGCACGACTACATCGAATTTCTTATCCGGCAGAGAAGAGAGGACTTCCAGCCCGTATTCGCGCCGCACATCTTCCTGCCGAGCCCAAGGATCATAAATCGTGACCTTTATGCCGTAATCCTGCAGATAGCGGACGACATCACCGACCTTGGAGTTGCGGACATCCGGACAGTTTTCCTTGAAAGTAAAGCCCAACACCAACGCTTCCGCATTCCGCACCGGGACATCTTTCTTAATCATGCATTTCACGACACGCCCGGCGATATATTCGCCCATCGTATCATTGATGCGGCGTCCGTACAAGATCAGTCCCGGATGAAAACCGTAGTCCTGTGCCTTGCGAATCAAGTAATAAGGATCGACACCGATGCAATGACCGCCAACCAGTCCGGGTTTGAAATGCAGGAAGTTCCATTTTGTTCCGGCCGCAGCCAACACCTCATTCGTGTCGATGCCGATCAGATGGAATATCTTGGACAACTCGTTCATAAAAGCGATATTGATATCGCGCTGGGAGTTCTCGATCACCTTGGCGGCTTCGGCCACTTTTATACTGGAGACAGGGAAAGTTCCGGCCGTAATCACCGAGCGATACAACGCATCCACTTTGGCTGCCGCTTCGGGCGTGGAACCGGAGGTGACTTTCATAATCTTCTCTACAGTATGTTCCTTATCGCCGGGATTGATACGCTCCGGAGAATATCCGGCAAAGAAATCACGGTTGAAAACGAGTCCTGATGTCTTTTCCAGAATCGGCACACATTCCTCTTCCGTTATACCGGGACAAACGGTCGATTCATAGATCACAATATCGCCTTTCCCCAACACTTTCCCGACGGTCTCGCTGGCCGAATACAAAGGTGTCAAGTCGGGACTGTGATGAAGATCCACAGGCGTGGGAACCGCTACAATATAATAGTTGCACGAGCGAAGCTCTTCCACATCGGAAGTGCAGAACAAACCGTTCTCCCCTTCGCCCGGAAGATGCGGAAGCAATACGGACTGCAACAACTCGCCGGATACTTCCTGCGTCGCATCCTGTCCGGCCATCAAGGCAGCCACCCGCTCCCGCTTCACATCAAATCCGACAACCGGATAAAGCGTAGCAAACAACCGCGCTAACGGCAATCCCACATATCCTAAGCCAATAACGGCAACTCTTATCTTTCCCATCGTATTCTCTTTGTTTTTATTCACTATAGTGTTTCCGTATCCTTCCAATTAGTCCGGGATTGGCAGAACTGAATTTGCGGGCAAAAAGCTTATCCGAACGAAACAGTTCTTCGCAATCCGTATCTTTCCACACGTAAGGACGTCCCCGCTTCCAGTCTATTTCCCGCATACAGCTTGTTTCCGCATCCTCCAATGAATAAACATTGGAACGAAAAGGTGAATTCCACAGAATCGTTTGCAGAAATATCTCATCCGGACAAAGTGTGTACCGGAAACGTTTCAAGACAAAATTCCTTCTCTCGATAAGGTATTCGACAAAGGCCTGCGTGACACTCACCCAGTTTGGCCCTTTTTTGAATTCCAATTCATGATACCTGCGATACCAGGAAATCTTCTGCAAACTTAATACGATATTCCGACTGAAAGAGGAGGCCGAATGCAAAAAAGTATTTCCTCCTTTAACACGCTCCGTAAACAGGTAATATCGCGATATTTTGCGGTCCAGATCCCGCCGATGTGCCTCATCCTGCCAGAAACCGACAAACTCTTTTCCTCCATTCTCCTGAAAGAAGGCATGAATATAATCCTGTCTCTGTATCGGCAAATCAACGCCCGATAAAAGATGATAATAAGCATACGGTCCATTCAAGAAAGCTGCCTGAAATAACAGATATTCCACTTTCACCTGACTGATATCTCCCCAAAAGACCTTCACCGGGTTCTGCAGAATGTAGAACCCGGCTTTCTTCATCTTGAAGAAGCTTATCCGGCTAAATAAATCATGCGCACGTTTATCCACATGCAGATAAACATCGTTTCGCTCATCATCCAACATGGATAGCAGAGTTTCCAGCACGGGTAACTCACCATGTGCAATAATCAAATAAGCGTGTTTCATTTTGTCAGTCTTTATTCAGGCGTGCAAAGAATTCCGGTATAGTCGAATCCTCCCGGATAAATCCGTCCCGTTTCAGTTGGTCAAACGAAGCGATTCCCACCACTCTATCATACTCGGCTTCCAACAAACCATCCTTATACAATTGGTAGAAATAACGCCAATGACGTCCGCCATGCTTCTTGGGATTTTGCTCCAGTTGCTTTCCTCCGTTGATCATCTTCTCTAAAAACGGTTGTTTTCCCCGAATATTATAATGATAAATACGGATTTCACTTGCTGCAGTCCGTTTCGGAAACATGGTCACTTTATGATTGCCCATCGAGATTTGAATATATCCTGTTGTGCGATGGATTACTTTTTGATTCTGCCGGGTAAAAAGAGAATAACGGGAAAGATTATAAAGTTCAGGATCAGCAACGACTTCCACCGTCCGATTCCATTGCCAAAACGGTTTATCCTCTTCCGGATAAACACATTTCATCTCACAAGTCAGGACATTTGCAGCAGTGGAAATAAGTTCCGTCTTTAAGTTCCCGGACGGGGCATACCACAACTCATCAGCATCCGCATTAATGATCCAGTCAGCCTGATAAACAGATTTTGCTTTCCAGATCATGCGATCGACCCATTTCTTTTGTTCATAGTTCGTCGCCTTCTCTTCGATAACCTCGAGGATCCAGCCTTTTTCTTTATATTTACGGATAATTTCCGGTGTCCGATCCGATGAGTTATTATCAGTAATAATGAAACCGTCCACTCCCATTGCTTTGTGAAACAACAGATTCTCTTCCAGCATGTCTTCTTCATTCTTGACCAGCAAAGTCATTATCAACCGCGGAGCCGGACACGGCCTGAAAGCTTTATAGCTCTCCATGATGGCCTGAAGGATTTTCTTATTTAAAAATAGGTAACTCATATTCAAATTTCACATTTAACGATAATAATATAACCTGGCATAAACACCAGATACTTATTGCGAGGGAGGATTATGGCTCAGTATTCGTTTTAAACATTCAGCACCATCAAAACCACGTGCCTTTGCATATTCGTCGGCAAGCACGGCAAACATTTCATGCGTGCCGGGCAATCGCTCAAAATTCTTGCATCCTTCTTCCATCCCGATCTCTCTGAAACGTATTCTGTTCAAATCAATAATTTCCACTTTCACGTCCTGTTCTGTTTCCTTAAACAGGATATTGCCACGTGAGTAATCTTTATGCAAATAGCCATGTTCATGCATGGCCGCCGTAGCACGGGCTATCGCACGGAGAATCCGTTCCTGTCCGGTAAAATGGCTTTTCACCAAATCATAATATATGTGAGGGCATTCCGATTTCAGGCTAACGTAATAGCTGCGCGTAAACAGCAAACCTGTACGTTCGGTATAATAGCCCACCGGTTGAGGTGTTCCGATACCCGATTTCAACAACAGTTCTGCATACTCATACGAACGTTGCGCCTTGGAAGAACGGAAGAGGCCATAGACGATTTGATTAACCGGGTTCGGTTTGCAAAAAGACTTTATGACCAATTCTTTCCCTTTATAATCAATCTCACGCAACTCATTACGACCTTTATGAATGATCCGGCCTTCATTATTCTTGAAATAAACAGGAAGCGCCTTTATAAAAGAAGTAAAGTCCGCAAAGTCCTTATTCACAAAGACCACACGAGGGTGAAACAGGCGATAAGCCTTATTTATCAGCTTCGACCAGGTTCTCCTATATCGCAGAGGACCGCCTAATTCCCGTTCAAAAAATTCCGGGTGACGCTTATTCAAGACGTCGATGACGTGCTTTTTCAATGAACGGTCCGTCACGCGTTTCGAACTGTTCCGGACCCGGTAATGCAGGGAGATTTCAGGAAGCTTCACAACTTTCCCACCGTCTTTCAGTATCGATATCCAGAACTCCCAGTCTTCGCGGGCAATGATTTCCTCGCAATAACCTTTCACCCGCTCCCAATCGGACTTCCGGTACAGGGCGCACGTGTCCATGATATTCTTCCTGGCCAGCAGTTTCAAGGAAAAAGGTGGTAAAACCCACTCGCCCGAACGGTCACCGAAGAAGTCTGCACGCGGACAGACAACCTTGATGTCATCATCCTGCACGATTACCTCGACCGCTTTACGGATAAAAACCGGGGTAATCGTATTATCCGCATCGACCGGCAGGATCAGCTCTCCTTCCGCTAACGCTATCGCATGGTTACGGGCGGCACAGGCGCCGGCATTCGGTTGCGTGTACGCTTTCACCCGTGCATCCTTCGATGCATACGCTTTTGCAATCTGCAGGGAGGAATCTTTCGAACCGTCATCCATGACAATCACTTCAAACGAAGGATAGTCGGAAGCTAAAACAGAATCGAGCGTCTCACTCAAATACTGTTCCATGTTGTACACGGGCACGATTACCGAAACCAAAGGTGAATGATTCATAAGCAAATCAGATTTTATCCAGGCCTTTCGTATACTTCAGCCAGTAATATTTCAGGGGATTTGTATATTTAAGCTGTTTCCAGGGACGGCTGCCATGCGGACGGTGCCACACGGTGAGCGTAGTAAACAGATAATTCGTAAAACCCTTTTCCAGGGAACGGTGCGAAATCGTCACATCGTGCCAGTTCTTTTCCGGATCCAACTGATGGAAATCGAACGTCTTCAAGAAAGAGAGCGTAAGCAACGAACAGCAGAAACTCAGATGTTTCTTCTCCGGAAAGACCTGTCCTTCTTTGCCTTTGGCATATAAATAAGGATAGTTGATATTCTCCTGCTCGTCAACAGTAACGGCAGCGGCAATCCCGCAATCCGGGCGATCCGACGCACCGTCAAACAAAGCCTGCAGGGTATGTTTCTTCACGATAACATCCGATTCCACGATCAGCAATCCGGCTTCCGCCGCAATCGCCTTTTCTTGTGCCGTCTGAAGGATTAACAGATAGTTGGGAGAAGGATGTTCGGTCAGATCCGACAGATTCACCAGTTCAAAGCCCAGTCTTTCCGAAGCTTCGCGCAGCCTTTCCGTGTTTTCTTCCGTACTGAAATCATTATATACAAAATAACGATAAGGCACGGTAAAATCGGATGCAAGTATCGATTCGATTGTCTGCAAAGTCAGCTCGATCGAATCTTTTACCGGAGTGATAATATGTAATTGTTTCATATGCAACTTTATTTGTACTGTTCGGATAAACCGGCTGTAACCTGCTGTTTTTCGCTCAAAGCATCCAACACACGGGAGACGATCGTTTCCGCCGGCAACTGTGTCAGACAAGCCCAGTCTCCCCGGGAACATTCTTTCTGCCCGAACTGCGAACAGGGACGACAAGGCAAAGGCAGCCCGATCACATCATTCGGACGCTGGCGATAGCCGTAAAAGCCTGTATATGTATGCGTCGCTCCCCAGACAGACAGGACACGCGTCCCGACTAATGATGCAAAATGCATATTAGCCGAATCCATGCTCAACAGCAAGTCTAACTGACTTATTAACGCCAATTCGTTGTCGAGCGTATATTTTCCGACCACATTCTTCACATGCGGATAACGATATTCCCATTCTTCCAGTATCGCTTCCTCGTATCCTTTCGCCCCGAACAGAAACAGCGTTATATCTTCCCGCCGGGAAAGAGTCGCCACGACCTGTTCCATTTCATCTATCGGATAAACCTTTCCCCGATAACGTGCAAAAGGTGCAACTCCCAGCCATTTACCAGTCTTGGCTCCGGCAATGGCTTCCATCTTGGACAAGTCTGCCGGACGCGATTCATAAAGGGAAGTAAACGACTCGGTATAAGCCAGTCCCGCAGCCCGGAAAACATCAGCATAGCGCTCGATAACAGTCGGTAGCGGTTCCATCTTCTTATTTTCCTTCCGCATAAGTGGCGGATATCTTTTCCGGATTTTGTCCAAGACATAAACGGGCTTGCCTTTCACCCAAAAGAGTGTACGGATAATCATCGTACGAATGACATCATTCAAATCCAATACGACATCATAATCGAATTTCACCAAGGCGGAAGTAAAACGCAAAAGACCGATGAGTGTTTTTTCGGCCCCTTTCGTACTGATGCCTATCACCTCCAAATTAGAAGGACGGTTCATGAAAACCGGCATCATAAACGCCTGAGTCAACACCGTAAACGAATCTTGTGGATTAGCTTTGGCTGCAGAATAGATGACCGGAAGTGTCATCGCCACATCGGCAATAGCAGCAAGTCGTATGACTAATATTTTTGCCATTATTTTTTATCGTACATTTTCATTTGTACCGCATGAATCTCTTTGTAAATACCAGTGTACAAAGATAACAAGTTTTTTTATCCTTTCAGCATATAGCCTTTTTTTGTCAAAGAAACGATGCCGGTGGAGGGGTCGTTGCGGAGAGCTTTGCGGAGATAAGTGATTTGGACATTCAAAGCGAGGGAATTGGCATAAGAGGCATTTCCCCATACGGTGGAAAGGAGGATTTCGCGGTCGATCGCCACATTCGGGTTGCGGGCCAGGATACGGAGGATTTCCGCCTGGCGGGAAGTGATCAATGTCTTGCTGTTGCCGGTCCGTATCTCGTTCGTGGAGTAATCGAATACGGTATTGCCGAAATGGTAGGTTTCTTCTTCGACCTCCACTTCGGGGTTCGTTTCCAGACGTTCTTTGATACGCGCCAATAGCTCTTCCGGATAGAACGGTTTGGCAAGATAGTCGTTTCCTTTCAGGCTAAAGCCCTTCAGACGGTCACTCTTATCCGAGCGGTCGGAAAGGAAGAAGATGAGGACATGGCGATCGGCTTCGCGTATCTTTTCCGCCACTTCAAAACCGTTCAGTCCCGGCATATTGATATCCAGCAGGACCAGGTCGGGCTTAACGACCGGAAACTGCTCAAGCGCCATCGTCCCGTTGCCGGTATAGGTCACATCATATCCTTCCTTCTCCAGAAAACGCTTCAGAAGAAGGGAATATTTCAGGTCATCGTCCGCAAAAAGTATTTTCAAAGGTGCTGCCATACTCATCTTATATTAGGGATTTCCACTGTTACTTCCGTTCCCTTCCCGACTTCACTGCGGAGCGATACATGCCCGTGATGCGCCTCGACAACCTGGCGCACATAGCTCAGCCCCAGTCCTAATCCCGGAATCTGTTTATCCGGCAGACGGGCAGAACGGTAGAATTTATCAAACACTTTTCTTTGTTCATCCGGAGCAATGCCCACGCCATTATCGGCAACCGTCAACACGACCGACTGTTCATTGCGGATAATAACCACCCGGATATTCACTTCCGGACCGGAGTACTTAATCGCATTCTCGATCAGGTTACTGAGGATATTGGCGATATGTACCGGATCAGCCGTAACAGGCGGAAGTTCCGGAGGGAAAGCCGTGGAGAACGTAACCTGTTTTCCGGAAGGGATATGGATCAGGCGAATGACCTTTTCCACCAACTCCTGTAGATTAAACGCGACAGGATGCAATAGCGTCGCACTACCGTCGGCACTCACCATATTCTTCAGTTTCCCTAAATAAGCAGAAAGATTATCCAACTCGAACATCGCATCCTGCACAGCCTCATCGCTCGCCGCCTCATCCGTCCGCATCTGCTTGTCATTCAGAAAAGCGATGCACATCTTGATAGTCTGCACCGGACGGCGCAACTCATGAATCATTGTGTGGACGAAGCTTTCGCGCAATTCGCCTAACTTCTTCTGTGTAAGGATCGTTTTGATCAGGAAAACTAAACAGCCCAATAATAAGACAATCAGGAAAAGACTGAATACCAATTGCCAAGCCATCTTCTTCAATAAAGAATTAGCAGTGAAGCCAACCTCGATCATCACTCCTTTTCTTTCTAACGGCGCATAGCGGTATTTGACACCTAAGCAAGGCGGGAATAGATGCCCCGGCAAGATTTCCCAAGAAGCGAACCGGCTTAACGTATCTCCCTCCGGCAAAAATGATACCCGGAAATCATACTGCGGCAAACGTTCCCTAAGTAGACTGTCGAGCCGTTCCGTCCGAAAAGGTATATGGTGATTGACCACACTACGCTCCACGCCATGAATAATACTGTCCTCTGGAAGATATGGGTCAAAAGAGATACGAAGCTTTGTTATATTCACCTGGTCTTCGTTTGCTGTATCGGGCATCCCCTTCCTGTCGAAGTTCAAGCTAAGCTGTGTCAGGACATTCCGTGAAACAGTATCTTGCTTTGATTTGGTTTGCGAGTTCCGGCCGAGAATAAACGAAGTATCATCCCCTAACGCCACCTTCTTACGCCCGGCAAATTCTTCATCTCCGACACGCAATACATCGGCAGCTACCTCGTCCGCATACCGTTCAGCCTCATAGTAATATTGGTTATACAGCCAATATCCCTGTACGCCGATTGCTACCAATGCCGAAAGCAAGGATAATATATAAATCAGTTTGATCCGCTTTTCCATCTGCCCGTCTTATTTCTTTCCGGCAAAGATAGAAAGGCTGCCCGATAAGTCCCGTATGGAGACGGCTCTTTTTCGGGCAGCGTAATATTTTAGTAATAAATCAGGAAAAGAAATTTTGTTGCACATAATAGAAAAATCTCCCTACGACATAACCTAAACGATAGATCATTGCCAAAGAGACTAAGCATAACAGTATATTTATGCCATTTCGGTATCTCTTGTCCTCGTAATAACGCACAATCAGTTGGTGTAATTTTGATTCCATAATATATATATGTATTAATAAGTTTCTTTGATAATAGTAGCATTAAACGACCGTTTTCCATCAACAATCTTATCCTCGTCTTTAAAAGACCGAAGTTTTAGGAAATACCAAAAGTCATTGCTGCTACAAATAAGGCAATAACCGCCGAAATAGTAGACTAAGGGGTTTCCCATACAAAATCCGTGTAACATAGGCAGTAACCCCATCACAAGGAAAGGCAATAATAACGCCACGCGATAATACTTCAATGCCATTGGCTTAACCAGTAGAAATCGCCACGTCCCCTGATCCATCTTCCATTGTAAAGCATGACGGTCTCGGCCGGAAAAATAATACAGCACGGCATACTGAATCAAAATATATCCTGCAAAACCAAACAATATACAGACAATCCCTATATACTTGATTGCATACCCCAACTGATGGCCAGAATCAAAAGCAGAACCTTTCCCCCAGATATAATTAAATAACCAGCTACCTATTATGACAACCATTAGTATTAATACCACGCCTCTTCCATTTATCCAGCCAGCTTTCATTTTCACCTCCATCCCCTCCGGATGTATATATTCTTCTAATCTTTTATCTTTCGTGTCCATATCGTTATTATTTTTTATCAGAGTTAATACGAACTTTTAATAATCATTCCAGAATAAGGCTTCTTGCCATCTACGATTTTGTCTTCTGCCTTAAAAGAGCGGAGCGTCCAGTAATAATCCAAGTCAGGAAGTCCTATGAGAATACAGTACGTCCCAATTTGATAAGTCAGGCCGTCTCCAATGCCGAAACCATGAATGATTAACAACAATCCTATAAAAAAATAAGGGAACAGCAACGCTATGCGATAATACTTCAAAGGCAATTTTTTTCTCACCAATACTCTCCAAGATGACCAACTCATGCCTAAACAATGAATGTTTCTTCCGGAAAACAGATACAACAGAATAAATTGAATAAAAAAACAAACAATAGGAGTAATAAAAAGAGAAGAAAACCACAAGGGAGTCCAAACTTCATAATTCTTTGTGTCACCCAATTCATAGTGACTATTATGGCTTTCATTAAAGCCCCAAATATAACAAAACAAGAGGGTCAAGATTATAAAGGATACAAAATAAAGCCCATATATAGTTATCTTATCCATATCCGCTTTCACAATTCTCCCTTCCGGGTAAATATACTCTCCCATTCTTTTATCTTGTGTTTCCATATCGCTGTTACATTTTATCTGAATTAATATATGTGCCTTTAAAAACTATTGCGGAATAAGGTTCTTCACCATCAACGATCATATCTTCTCCGCTAAAATGGAGGAGTTTCCACAAATAGACAAAATCACCCATCGCACCCGTATAAAATAGAACCAGCCCTACTGCATAGCACGTTGGATTCCCGGTACACAATCCATGTATGGAAGGTAATACGCCCAATACTGTAGCCGGCAGCACCAACATCACACGATAGTATTTTAATAGTATAGGCTTTTTCAAAAAAACTCCTGTTATCCTCCAATGTATACGAAAACGAAGAGCCCTAATATCTCTTCCAGTAAAAAAATATAGTAGAAGAAACTGAAAAGAAATATAAGTTACACACATAAGGAAAAGTCCGCCAACACCTCCAGTCATATATTTCGAATGCCCCCATATATAGTCGAATAACATCAAACTCATGATAAGAAGTACAAAACAAAAAACTATCCATAGCCTTCTCTTACCCATAGGAGCCTTAACTTCCACACCTCCCGAAGGCATATATTCTTCCATCCTTTTATCCTGCGTTTCCATATCGTATTTGTTTTTTGATTTCTACACTGCAAAGATACGGGAGAGGAAAGAGATAGAAAGTTATCTCAACGTTATCTTTACGTTAAGATGGAAAACAAAGGGTGCAGGGAATGGTGAAATACCTATATTTGCCGGTGAAATCAAGAAGTTATGACGAAATCATTCTATATTATATTAACGGCTGTCGCTGTCTTTGTCGTCCTTTTCCTGATGGGGCAATGGATAGGCAGGAGCTATTCATTGACAAAAGGGCTGTTGGCACGACAAGTGTACGAGGCCTTCTGCCACACAACGGAACAATACGATGCAGATAAGACAAAAGAATTTCCGGCTCTGTTCAGGGAAGAACTCAATAAAAGAGAGCTGGACAAACTTGTGTTCCGCATAGATACCGTCTCCCTCAGCGATCCGGAAACCGTTTTAAGGAAAGACATCCGGTATTTCTCCGACTACGAACAGTTGTTCAACGAACGGCATACATTTGTCTATCCGATCAACGACACGCAAGGCGTACAAGCCCATATCATCAATCCGCGCGCAGGCTCCATCGGCCGGTTGCTGTATTACTTTTTCGGTACAGCCATCGCACTGATTATACTGCTGATCGGTATCCAGAAACAAATCAACATCATCAAACGGCAGGATGAAGTAGCCCGGATGCGTGAAGACTTCTCCTATGCCATGATCCACGATATGAAAACACCGCTCAGCTCCATCCTGATGGGAGCCCGCATCCTCCGGAGCGGGAAGTTGGACGACAAGCCGGAGAAGAAAGAGAAGTTCTTCGATATCCTGGAAAAAGAGACGGAACACCTGTTGGCGCTAACCAACAAGGTTCTGACCATTTCCAAACTGGAACACGGGCAACTCTTGCTGGAGAAAAGTTGGATTCCCATCCGCCCGATGATAGAGGAACTGACACAGATGTTTGCCGCCAAGACAAGCAAACCCGTTACTTTCAACCTGAATATTGAAGCAGAAGAGATATTTGCAGACGAAGAATACCTGAAAGAAGCGGTCAGCAACCTGATAGACAACGCCATCAAGTACTCGAAAGAGACAATCGAAATACAAATCAGCTCCTGCACCTACAATAAATTTATACAGATCAAGGTAAAAGACAACGGAATCGGTATCTCCCTCTCCGCACAAAATCATATCTTTGACAAGTTCGAACGCGCTTCCGCCAGCCGTCGCAGTGCGGCAAACAACGTCACCGGGTTCGGCTTGGGGTTGAACTACGTGATGAACGTCACCCGCTCGCATGGCGGCTACGTCAGCGTCGAGAGCCAGGAAGGGAAATACAGCGAATTTACGATCTCATTACCTTTACCCACAGAACACGAAATAACAGTATGATTAAGTTACTATTGGTAGAAGACGATGCGAACCTGAGTTATATTATTCAGAGTGCCTTGGAAGATATGATCGGTGATTATGAAGTATCGATCGCCCACAACGGAAAAGAAGGGCTGGAAGCTTACCGCCGGGACAAGCCGGATGTGATTGTTGCCGACATCGAAATGCCGGTCATGGACGGCTACGAGATGGTACGCCGCATCCGGGAAACGGACCAGGAGATTCCGATCCTGTTTTCCTCCGCCCGCGTCTCACCCAAAGATGTGGTGAAAGGTTACGAGTTAGGAGTCAACAATTACGTAAAGAAGCCTTTTCTCCCCGAAGAGCTGGATGCCCACGTCCACGCCCTGCTCCGCATGAAGCAAGGGATGGCGGAGAAAAGCGCCGCACAGCAAACCTTTACAGTCGGCAATTATACCTTGAATCCTATCCAGGCTACACTGCTCCACACCTCCGGCAGCACCCAACTACTCACCCCACGCGAAACCGGCATCCTGGAACTCCTGTTCCGCAAGCCGGGCGAAGTGGTCCGCCGCGAAGTCATCTTAGACAAGTTCTGGAACACAGAAGACGATTATTTCGCCTCCCGCAGCCTCGATGTATTCGTAACCAAACTACGCAAGCTGTTGTCAAAAGACGAAACAATCTGCATCAAGACGGTAAAAGGGATCGGGCTGATGATTATAACCGAAAACAAACAGGGGCAGGTTTGAAGCCTGCCCCATATATGAGAAACAATGTAATCCTTTTGTTATTCTACATTATATCCTGAAACAACCACCTTCGGTGCATTGCCGCGCGTGTCCTCGTCCTTCCAGTGGATGCGGACTTCTTTCTTTTCGCCCGGGAGCAAAGAGAAGTAGTTGTCCGAATAGAACATCGGGAGGAACTGCTGTCCGTCCTGTTCGCCTACCACATTGAGGCGGATCATCAGGGCCGGGGTGGAAGTCGTATTCTCGATAACGGCTGTTGCACTCCAGGTTCCGTCGGGAGCTTTATCCATTGTGATGTCGGATTGCAAAGCGACTTTCGGCAACTTGGCCAGATCCTGATAGTTGTTCTCTTCAAGGCTGCGGTGGTAGAAGTTATCGGAAATAACTTTGCCGTTCTCGGTCAGCGTCATCTTGATGAAATGGACCTTCGAGATGTCGGCCGGGAATTCCAGCTTGATACATTTATCGGTTGTGTCTTCGTTACTGTCGAGTGTCGTTTCTTTCTCCCAGACTACGGATGCATCCATATTCAGGATCTGGACTTTTGCCGTCAAGCCTTTATGCGCACCGGCATTGTAGTTGACAACTTCCACCTCGTCGGTTACCGGATTCCACTGGATGTGCAACGGTTCGGAAGCCTTCTTGATAGCAAAGTAGGCCGCTGTCGGCTCGAAATAGTAGTCATAGGTCTGCCATACCATAGAAGGCCAGCAAGGATGACTCATCCACATCAGCAAGCCTTTGCGATTCTGGCTTCTGGATTCGAACATACTGCGATGACCGTCATAGTTCACCCACTGCGCCAGTTCAGCAAACTCTTTTGCATTCTGCGGTTCGCCATATCCCATTGCGATAATCGAGTTGAAGGTTGTACAACCCTGCGCCCCTTCGCGTGTATAATCGTGCATACCCCATTGGTCACCCTGCGGCCAGATTCCTTCCGGCGAGAAGGTGCGGAGCATACTTTCGTAGGTCATCACGTTCGGCATACCGCGTTCGCTGTGGAACTTATCGTTACCGGTCTTCAACGTAAAGTATTCTTTTGCCGGGAGCATGCGGTACGGGCCGTGGCCACTCACTACATCGTCTGCCGAGCTCGGGATATAATGGATGTCGGGATGTTCAGCTTTGATGATACGGCGGAGCGCCTTTTCGATCTGTTCCGGCGGGAAACCTTCGTTACGACCGCAATACAGTCCGATAGAGGCATGGCTGCGGATGCGTTTCACGTAGTCTTCCGCGTTGGCGATAAACAATTCCGGGTAATAAGGATCAGGTCCGTCGGCCGGGTTTGCCAGCCAGAAGTCCTGCCAGATCATGATACCATGGCGGTCGCAAGCTTCATACAATTCCTTGTCTCCGATCATGCCGACCCAGTTACGCATCATCGTGAAGTTCATATCCGCATGATAAGCCACCGCAATGTCATATTCACGGCCACGGTAGTTCAGGTTCGATTCGCCGAATCCCCAGTTACCGCCACGACCGATAAAACGGCGTCCGTTGACAAAGAGGGTCAGGATATGATTGTCCTCGTTGAACGTCATCTGCCGGATACCGACTTTGAAGTCTTTAGCATCCGAAACCTTATCGTCGATCCTGAACGTAAAGTTCGCATCATACAGGTTCGGCGCCCCGTAACCGTTCGGCCACCACAGGCGCGGGTTCTCGACCTTCAACTGCGGGAAGTCCTTGGCGTCGAAGACCACCGTCTTTTCTTCTCCGGCCGCCAGTTCTACCGGCTGCCGGAACGTGATCTCTCCGACCTTGCCTTCCAACGTACCTTTAACGGCATTGGCATCGTGGTTCTTCACGATCACTTCAGCCGTCAGGGTAGCCGATGTCGTGTCGGGCAACGGCAAGACAGACTGTACGAGCGGATCGGCAACCGTCACCTTACCCGTAGTCGTCAAGCTGACATCGTTCCAGATACCGATGTTACGTCCGCGAACCGTCGGGATCCAGTCCCAACCGATCGTCGCATGGAACGTCGGGTTATCAGCACCTAAGATACCGCCATTGAAGTCCGTGCTCTGTTTATTCTTTTCCTTGATTGCTCCGATATGCGTATTCTTGATGATCTCGACGGCCACCACGTTCTTTCCCGGAACGACGGCATCCGTCACGTCGAACTTGCCGCGCATAAAGGCGCCTTCGATGCGTCCGACCTTCTTACCGTTCACATATACATTCGCTTTCCAGTTGATACCGTCGAAGTTCAGGAACAGGCGGTCTTGCTTGAATCCTTCGGGCACTTCAAACTCATCCCTGTACCAGAAGTCGGACCAGAAGAACGATTCGGAGACCTGCAACTGGTTATCCGCATAGTTCGGATCGCCGATCGCCCCGATATTCTTGTAGCTGCTCAGGACAGTTCCCGGAACAGTCGCCACAATCCAGTTCGCAGGCTGGAAGGCGGGAGTCGATATCTCTTCGCCGGAAGCGCTCACTTCCGAAGCGCGCTGAAGCTTCCAGTTACCGCCGGAGAGGTTGATCTCGCCTTTCGACGCGGCAGGAGTCGCAACAGGCTGTGCCACCAGTCCGCCTTTACCCATCACTTCCACTTCACTCAGGATATAACGGCTGCCATTAACCGGCTGCTGCATGAGAACACGCACGTAGCGGGCTTTCTGCTTACCGCCGAGGGCAATTTCATCGTTAAGCCCGTCGCCACCCGGCAGTTCGGCAACATCTTTCCATTGCTTGGCATCATCCGACACCTGTATCTTACCTTTTACGGCTTTATTTATCCAGTGCAGGATTACCTTGTCGAACTCGGACGTGCTGCCGAGATCCACATACAGCCATTCTTCTCCCGTAGTGGCGCTCATCCAGGCGCTGTTGAAGAACTGGGACGGTTTCATTTCCACCAATTCCCCTTTATCGTAGAAGTTAGCCTCCGTAAACACCCAGTCGTGCGCACCTGCCATCTTCAGGCGGACGCGATAGTTCGAGTAGTTTGCTTCGGTATCGAATGTAATCGTTTCATTTAGCTTGCGGACCGGCATTGTTGTTTCTCCGGTCTGTTTGTTCGGATCGGTCACCTTCACCCGTCCGGACTGTCCCTGACCGGGCAAGCCGCTTCCGCTCAATTTGCCGATCTCCGTCCAGCTCTCTCCGTCGTTGGAGCCTTCGCAGACGATTTCGTAACCACCTTTCGACACGGCATCGTCATAAACGACTGTTCCCACGAGCGACAGTTTGTCGACCGCCTTGCTATAGTTGGCCAGCGTAAAACGGAAATAGGTATCGGCGCCGGGAAACGTGTTGCGGGAATACGGACCTTCGTCGATCATCCATTCGCGTTCACGTCTCGGCACGTCGCCGTCCGGAGTCGAGAGGTTCAGATACTGCGGCTGTTTGTCCGTCACGATCCCGTCTGTCGCCAACTGTGCTACCAGGTTATAGTCGTGGCTGGAAGAGGAATAGGCCGACCGCAGGAGAGCAATGTTCCTGTAAGTCGAATAATCCGGAGCTAAGGAAGGAGAGAAATCTTCCTTCGGATCGCCGGGATACTGCCCGATGCCACGCGTGTAATAGTCCGACCGCTCGAACGATTCGGCCGTCGTGCCTGCTCCGCCACATCCCCAGAGGATTAACGACGCCATCGCCGCCCCGCAAAGGGTGAGAACACGGACACTCTTTTTCTGTTCATTAAAAGTCTTCATATATGAATGTTTGTTTGATTTCATACTACCCAAACGCCTAACTCCCTCCTGCGAAGAAGTTTGCACAAACTTACGGAAAAAACGGTGACTTGCATAGGAATCACGGTTTTTTATGTATCTTTGAACCCATACGCAGGATTCTTTATGAAAGATTACAATTACTATATTGCCTTGTTGAAGCAATTCAAATCCAAATTTGCCGGGAAATATGGTATTCTCAAAATTGGCATCTTTGGGTCAGTGGCTCGTGGAGAACAAAAAGAAGGCAGCGACCTTGACATATTTGTCGAATTAAAGGAAGCAGACCCTTATCTGATGTTTGACCTCCAAAGCGACCTGGAAAAGCTTTGCAACTGTTCAATCGACTTAATCCGCCTGCGTAAAAGCCTAAGACCGTTATTGCTTAACAAAATAAAGGAAGAAGGTATCTATGCATAAAGATGAAATCATCGACAGACTGTCTCTAATCGTCGAAGCAATCGACGTAATAACAGACCGATGTACGGAAATACAAACTCCGGACGACTTTCTTACAACCCCTTGGGGAATGACTATTTTCGATTCATGCGTCATGAGATTACAGACAATAGGTGAATACGTAAAGAAAGTGGACGATAAGACCAATAAGCAACTGTTACCAAAATATCCTCAAGTACCCTGGATAAAAATTATCGGGCAACGGAATATAATCTCGCATGAATATTCAACAGTAGACGAAGAAAAGATATTCATCACGATCAAGAAACATCTCCCTCCTCTAAAAAGTACGGTCTTACTCATTATAAAAGATCTGGAAAGTAATCCCAGAAGTCTGGAATAATCCTCCCGTAATATTTCAGTAATAACTTTACTCGTCCCGGACGCCTGCTGCCCGCTACTTTTGCAGCAGACAAACACTCTAAAACGATAAAGTTATGAAACGATTCGTATTATCTACAGTTCTCTTGTTGGGCTGCTTCGGCGCACAGGCTCAATTTAATATCAATGTGTACAATATCAATGACGTGCTTAAGTCAAAGCCGGTGGACAAGGTGCTCTTTACCGCGCAGTATAACACCTCCTTTATCGGCGATACGCTCCATCCGGACAAACCGATCGACGAAACAATGATGCTGAAGGTCGGTCCCAAAAGTTCCGTCTTCTACAGCTACGCCCGCTTCCGCATGGACTCGCTTATCGAGGCGGACAAAGCATCCGGCGCATCACAGGAAATCATCCAGGAACACCTGAAGCAAGGCAGTGCGAATGTGAACTACCAGATCTTCAAGAATTATCCCGAAGGGAAGCTGACCATGCTCGAACCGATCGCCGCCAGCAACTTCCGCTGCGAGGAAAAGACCGAACTGCCCGCTTGGGAATTACTGCCCGACACGGCGACCATCCTCACGTACACCTGCTACAAAGCGACCTGCCGTTTCCGCGGACGGGATTACGAGGCCTGGTACACGCCGGAGATTCCCCGGAGCGAAGGCCCCTGGAAGCTGCAAGGCCTTCCCGGACTGATCCTGAAAGCCTCCGACAGCCAACAGCACTACACCTTCGTCTGTACCGGCATCGAGAAGGTGCGCGAAGAAGAAACGATCCAGTTCACCGGCACCGAATACGAGCCCATCTCCCGCAAAGACCTCCGCAAGGTGCACGAACGCTTCGCCGCCGACCCGATCGGCTACCTGAAAGATACGGCGCCCCATGTCCAGATCACAGTCACAGACGAGAACGGGCAACCCTATCACCCGAAGAATACGCCCTACAACCCCATAGAAAGAGAGTAACACAAGGGACTTAGTTTCCCTCAGCTCCCTTCTATTTTTCCTCAGCTCCCATCCCATTTCCATCCGGCTCCCGCAAAAACCTTGTCCGACCCGGGTCGGACAGCTGTTCGACGAGGGTGGGACAGCTGTTCGACGGAGGTCAAACAACCGTTCGACCCGGGTCGAACAAGGATTGGATGGGACTCCATTCAAACAAAGATAAGGGTCTATGCTAATTTACTCCTAAGTCATTCAAATTATAAGCAAGTATAAAACGATGAAAAGCTTCCTATACATATTCATTCTCCTCTTTATCGCCTGCAACCTGTCTGCCCAGCAATCCATAAAAGGGATCGTGACCGATGCCGAAAGCGGGCAGCCCGTAGACGCCGCAACCGTGCAGATACGGAAAGCCGGGCAGCCGGTTCCGCTGACGTACACCCTGACGGACGCAAACGGACAGTTCAACCTGCCGCTCCGACAGGCCGGCGACTCGCTCCTGATCCATGTCTCGCTATTGGGATACAAGCCCGTCCAGCAGAGAGTCACTGCCGGTTCGACAGTCCACATACGCCTCGAAACGGAGATATTCACCTTGAAAGAGGTCGAGATACGTCCGGGACGCGTCTACGGGCGGCAGGACACGATCAATTACGACGTCGCGCAGTTCATCAGCCCGCGTGACGAGGCAATCAAGGATGTGTTGAAGAAGCTGCCCGGCGTGGATGTGGACGACGAGGGAACGATTTCCTACAACGGGAAAAGCATCAGCAAGTTTTACGTCGAAGGCATGGACCTGACGGGCGGGCGGTATAACCAACTGACTAACAACCTGCAGGCCGACGCCGTCAAGAGCGTGCAGGTGATGGAGAACCACCAGCCCATCCGCGCCCTGCAAAAGAAGCTGACGACCGAAGACATCGCCATCAACCTCAAGCTGAAAGACAACTTCCGCGACCGCTGGATGACGACGGTCGAAGGCGGCATGGGCGCCTCTCCACTCTTGTGGCAAGGCATGGGCAACGCGCTACAGCTTAGCCGGAAAAGCCAGTCGGCCTATATCTATAAAGGAAACAACCGGGGAAAAGATGTGACGGACGAGCAGAATGTCCTCACACAAAACAGCCTGGAAAGGCAATCGGGGCCGGCTCTGCCCGCCTTCCTCTCCCAGCCATCTTTCTCCGCCCCGCTGAAGAAGGAGCGGTTGCTCTTCAACGACGTGCATTCCCTCTCCGGCAACCGGGTGTACAAGCTGAACGAGACGATGCAACTGCGCCTTAACGCCAACTATCTGCACGACTTCAAGCGGCAGGAGAGAGGCAGCATCACGAACTTTTACCAGACGGGCGACACCGCCACCCTGACGGAGCAAAGCGATACGCACGTCCGCACCGACCGCGCGGAAGTGGCCGTGAACCTTGAGAACAATGCCGAAAGCCATTACCTGACAAACAACTTCAGCCTGTCCGGCAACTGGGAGAGCGGCACCTCTTACATCACCGGCAGTTCGGCCGCCAACCAGCGCATCCGGACACCGGACATGGGCGCACAGAACTATCTGCAAAACATCTGGGCACGGGATAAATACACACTGGAAGTCCGTTCCCTGCTGCGCTATCACAACCAGCCGGCACGGATCACCATCGACGGGGACAGGCAATCGTTGGACTTGCAACAGCTCTACATGGACCATTCCCTGTCCTTCCTCCGCAAGAAAGGAAACCTGACGCGGCAATATACAGCCGGCGTGACAGGCGACCTCAACTCGCTCCGCAACGGGACAAGCCTCTATTTCACCCCGAACTATCAGTTGAACCGGCATAAATGGAACCTCTCCTTTAATCTTCCGCTCGTATGGACCACCTTTCCGGAGGCGGACTTTTCGCGGTTGGCCGTCAATCCGTTCTTCTACATTAATTATAAGTTGAATTATGCCTGGCGCTTCTCCTTCCATGCCAACTACAGGGAGAAGTACGGCGACATCACCGATTTCTACCCGGACGCCTACCGCACGGACTACCGCAACATGCGGATAAACAACGCCATCATGCCGGTCAACCGCACGCAGAGCTATTCGCTGTACGGGGAATATAAGAACACGATACGCGAGTTCTTCGCCACCCTCTCGCTCGGGCACAACCGAGGCTGGTCCGACCGCATCTTCGAACAACAGGTCCGCGACGCACAGATCGCCCTCGTCTCCCACCGCCTCTCGAACCACTCTTCCGGCTGGACGCTGAAAGGGACGTTTTCCAAAGGCTTCTACGACTACGGCCTGAAGACCTCGCTCAACTACCTTTTAGGGCGCAACCAGGCGGAACAGTTGAGTGCCGGCGAACGCTTGCCTTACCGATACGACTTCATGCAATACGAACCGAAGGTCATCTGGACACCCGTCCGCAGCTTCGCCGCCAGCTACCAGGCCACCATCAACTTGGGAAGATCGAAGATCGGCAGTGATACGGACCTCACCCCGCTGCTGAATGTCGTACAGAAGTTGCAACTCTCTTACGAGCTTTTCCCGGTGGAGATCAATCTCGCCGTGGATCACTACCACAACGACGTCAGCCGCGACAAAGCCGTCAACGCTTTCTTCGCCGACCTCTCCTTCCGCTGGAAAACGGGGAGCTGGCAGTTCACCGCCGAAGCCACCAACCTGTTCAACAAGCGGCAATACAGCTACACGCAGTACTCCGCCACCGAAAGCTACACCTCCTGGATCAACATCCGCCCGCGCGAGTTTATGGTTTCGGCACGGTATAGGTTCTGAATATTTTATTACCTTTGTAACTATAACAGAGGCAAGTGCAACAAATGAAACAAACAGCAAACAACCACCCCGGCAAAATCAAGACAGAGGAGTTCAACCTTACGGATATCGCGGCTTACTTCCTTTATAAGAAGCAGGAGGAAGGGAGTCATGCTTTGTCCGAACAGACCTGTTCGGACCTGGGGACTGAAGAGCTGTTTACGTTTGTGGACAGGACACAATCGGGGGTCGGGCAACAATACCTGTACCATACATTATGCACCGTTCCCCGAACGACAGGGGAGATCGAGCAGAATGAAGACTTCATCGCCCACCTGCAAACCGACGACGGTCTGCGGGAGAGGCTGACGAAAGTGTTGTCCGGCTTGCGGGACACGGAGGCTTATATGATCGTGCGGTTGCTGACAGATGAGCTTCCCACCGTTTCCGGAAAGGCGAAAATTGCCTTTACAGTCCTGAAATTCCTGCCAACGCTGTTCCTGCTTCTCTATCTGTTAACACAAGTTTCTGCGTACGGAATACTGTTCCTAACCGCTATCATTGCAAATGTTGTCATTCATTACACATTTAAAATGAAAAGCATCGATTATATCTATTCCGTTCCCCAGTTGATCAAGCTTATGAGTATCGCCGGCAAGCTGTGCAAATATCCGGAACTAAGCAAACTGACAAAAGATATCCCCAAGGCTTTGGCCACACTCAAACCCATCCGGCGGACTGCCTTATTCCTCCGCATGGAGAACAAGATGCAAAGTGATATAGCAGCGTTTGTCTGGTTTTTCACCGAACTGATCCATATATTCTTCCTGACGGAACCGCTCTCTTTCCTGCAATCCGTCTCCATCCTGAAGAACAAGAACCGGGAAATCGAGACGGTATACCGGTTTGTCGGTCTGGTGGACAGCTTGCTGTCTGTTTATTTCCTGCGGGAAGAGCTACCTTATTATTGCCTGCCGGGAAAAACCGAAGGGAAGCAAAGGTTAGCCAGTGAAGAGATGTATCACCCGTTGATCGAGGACTGCATTGCAAACTCCATTACGATAGAAGGGAAGTCGGTGCTGCTGAACGGTTCGAATATGTCCGGCAAAACCACTTTCATCCGCATAGCCGGGATCAATGTCCTAACGGCCCAGACATTGCACACCGCTTTTGCCCGGGCATTCCGCCTCTCCGCCCCCATAAACATTTATTCCGCCCTGATGCTTGCCGACAATCTTTCGGAAGGAAAAAGCTTCTATATGAAAGAAGTCGATACGATCAAGGACATGATCGACCGGAGCCAGGACGGAAACACCCACCTGTTCCTCTTCGACGAGATATTCAAAGGGACGAACACGACAGAGCGGATCGCCGCAGCCAAATCTGTCTTATCCTACCTGAACACGCCGGACAACATCATCGTCGCCTCCACGCACGACACGGAGTTAGCCACACTGCTTGATTCCGAATACGACCTCTATCATTTCAGCGAAGTGATACACGGCAATTCCTTCTCATTCGATTACAAACTGAAAAGCGGCCCCCTTTACCGCCGCAATGCTATCCGCCTGTTGGAGATAAACGGCTTCCCACCCGCAATCATTCAGGATGCGTACCGGACGATAGAGGGTATGCAAGCCTAACAGCCGTAGACAAGCAAAACATCTATGCTAAAAAAACAAAGACAGGTTCGCTTATTATTAATTTTATTGCTATCTTCGTTCATTGCTCATGTTTATTAATATAAATAACAGAAATAGAGTTTAATATGGACCATAAATATATCATCCCCGAATTGCCTTTAAAATATGACTTAGAGACAAAAGCTATATTGAAACAGTTGAATCTGTCCAATAAAAAATTAGCGGAGTTAAAAGGGGTCGCCTTGACTATTCCGAATGAAGATATACTTATCAATAGCTTAACATTACAGGAAGCCAAAGACAGTTCGGAGGTAGAAAATATCGTCACGACCAATGACGAGTTATACAGGGCCGAACTTGATTTGACAAGCAATCTGATAAACGCTTCTGCCAAAGAGGTTTTAAACTACAGGCAAGCTATACGTTCAGGTTTTACATCGGCCAGAAAAACCAAATTATTAACCTTGAACGATATTAAACGGATTCAGCAAGAATTGGAGTGTAACAATGCGGGGTTCAGATCTGTGCCGGGGACAAAATTGAAAAATCAATTCGGGGATACAGTGTATACTCCGCCACAGGATAAGCAAGAAGTGGAAAAATTGATGGCTAATTTAGAGCAGTACATTAATGACAATTCTTTGCAAGATATCGACCCGCTCATAAAGATGGCCATTATTCATCATCAGTTCGAGAGTATACATCCGTTTTATGACGGTAATGGCCGTACCGGCCGGATAATTTCCATCTTATATTTGGTTATCAATAACTTGTTAGATTTGCCTATTCTTTATTTGAGTAGATATATCACACATAATAAAGGAACCTATTATAAGTTAATACAGGATATCAGAGATGCCGGAGAAAATAATGCCGAAGAATGGGTACAATGGATATTATTTATACTCAAAGGCGTTGAGGAGACAGCCGATGACACTATCCAATTAGTAAAAGGCATAAACACACTAATGTCGCAGTATAAACAAATATTACGTCCTTTGTTCGGCAAACAATATAAACACGAATTATTGAATAATCTGTTTTTCCATCCATACACCAAGATTGAATTTGTAGAAAAAGATATGATGGTGCAAAGAAAGACCGCAACAAAGTATCTTGATATGATCGTTGAAGTGGGCTTGTTAGAGAAAATAAAAATATGGAAAACAAATTATTATATCAATACAGCACTGATGGATTTGTTTGTCAACAGGCGAATTGAACCGGAACAAAAGGCAGAGACAATAGAATCTGTCCATAGTGCACAATAATACAGCAGAATGGGTACATGATCGGTTTCTCATGTACCCGAAAAACTAAAAACAGGTACATGAGAAACCGATCATGTACCCGAAAAGTTAAAAACAGGCACATGATCAGTTTGTCATGTACCCGAAAACCAAAAAAATTGACAACAAGGAGGTAATAATATGGCAAATCCCAGGTTACCCGATATATCCGAGCAGGAACAGATTCTTCTGTACGAGAAGTTGAATACTTACAATCAGGGAAAAGCTTCTTACAAAGAGGCGGGATGCTATCTTGTTGTTCTTCCGACCGAGGGACATCCCAACTACAGCCTTTGGTTTTACACGCCGCTGCTCGACAGGCGTTCCTTTCTGTACATCGAAGACCTGAAACCCGGCATCGTCGCATCGCTCCGGCTCGTGACGTCGGAACTGTGGTATTCCAACCGGTGCATCCTGATCACCAACTATAATGAAAAGAGGATGTCCACGCATGGCGACGACTTGGTTCCGTTCGGCAAATACCGCGGACATTTCCTGTATGAAGTCTCGAAGATCGATCCGGGATATATCAACTGGATCGCCTGCAAGTTCACGGCGCGCATCCCGAAACAGGAACGGTTCGTCAAGATGGCACAAGCCTATAATATGGTACAGCTCGACAAGATGCTGAAAAAGAAACAGCAGACGCGTCCGCCAAGCCAGTATTTAGGAAAGCCGGGCGACAAGCTGACCGGCCTGACCCTGAAAGTGACCAAAGTCAGGTTAGAAGACGATCCGTACAAGACCGGTCTCGACGGCACGATCCCGCTCTTTTACGTCCGCCAGCGCCTGACGACAATCGACCGGGACGGGAATCTGGTCTGTCTCACGCTCCCGTCCAAACATCCGAGCCGTGTGTCCGGACAGTTGCCTTCGCTGGAACATGCCTACGAACCGGGAGAATTTCTCCGTATCGCCTCGGCCCGGATAGCGGCGATTTACGAGAGTTATGGCGTCAGGTACACACGCCTGAATTATGTCAAGTTCAACAAATAATGTCTATCTTTGTCCCCGACAAAAGGACAAAAAGATGAAAATAGTTGCCGACAATACCGTTCCCTATCTGAAAGGGGTCGCAGAGCCTATCGCTGATGTAACATACCTCACATCCAACGAATTTACACCGGACCGGATTCACGATGCAGACGCCCTGATCGTACGCAGCATCGATAAATGTACCCGCGAACTGCTCGAAGGAAGCCGCGTCAGGCTGATCACCAGCGCGACGATAGGCTTCGACCATATCGACACCCGCTATTGCGACGAAGCAGGCATCACCTGGAAGAACTCGCCGGGATGCAACGCCGTCTCAGTCGCCCAGTACGTGCTCGCCGGATTGATTACGACAGCACTTCGCAAAGGGGAAACACTTCAGGGAAAGACAATCGGGATCGTCGGTGTCGGCCATGTTGGGAAAGAGGTGGAGAAAGTGTGCACAGCCTACGGAATGAAAGTGCTCCGCAATGACCCGCCACGCGCAGAGGCGGAAGGGGAAAGCGGCTTCGTACCGTTAGATACCATTGCCGCACAGGCTGATATCATCACGTTCCATACGCCTCTGACCAAAGAGGGCCGCTTTGTCACCCGCCACCTGGCGGACGCTGCATTCTTCGGGAAGCTCCGGCGCAAACCCTGGTTCATCAATGCCTCACGCGGGGCCGTCCACGACACGCAAGCCCTCTTGCAGGCCCGGAAGGAAGGAAAGGTTGGCGAACTGATCATCGACTGTTGGGAAAACGAACCCCGCATCGACCGCGAACTGCTGGTGGCGGCAGCGATAGCCACTCCGCATATTGCCGGTTTCTCGGCCGACGGAAAAGCAAACGGGACGCGTATGTGCCTCGAAAACATCGAAGCCTTCTTCGGCGTGAAAGTGGAAAAGATAGGCGAAGTCGTGCCGCCCGCACCCGCAAACCCAGTAATCGACCTGGATGTATTCACCGGAAACCGGATCGAGCAGGCAATCCTTGCCACTTTCGACCCGCTCGTCGTGGACAAGGCTTTGCGCGAAGAGCCGGACAAGTTCGAATGGTTCCGGGCGAACTACCGCCATCCACGGGAATACCGAGCATACACAATCGCGCATGCGACTCCGGACGAAGCCGCACTGTTTCGGAATTTAGGATTCAGGATTCAATAATAACGCGTAACAAGACGTAACAATGGCACAAGACAAACTCGTTTCACCCAGCTTCTGCTACATTCTGGCAGCCAACTTCCTGCTGTTCTTTGCATTCTATCTGATCCTGCCGATCCTGCCGTTTTACCTGCAAGACCAGTTCAACGCGGATAAGTCGATGATCGGGTTTATCCTCTCGTGCTACACCATTGCCGCACTGTGTATCCGCCCGTTCTCCGGCTATCTGTTGGACACGTTTGCCCGGCGGCCGCTGTATCTGATCGCCTACGCCGTCTTCATGGTTATTTTTGCCGGTTATATGATTGCCAGCCTGCTGAGCCTGTTTATCGTATTCCGCATCCTGCACGGCTTCGCCTTCGGGATGGTGACGGTGTCGGGTAATACGATCGTGATCGACATCCTGCCCTCCTCGCGCCGCGGCGAAGGGATCGGTTATTACGGGCTGGCAAACAACATCGCCATGAGTTTCGGGCCGATGACCGGGCTTTTCATGCACACCAGTTTCTCGTACGAAACGATTTTTGCCTGCTCGCTCGTCTCCTGTTTCCTCGGGTTCATCATGGCCTATTTAGTTAAAACGCCCCTGAAACAAACGATCAAGAAGGAGCCGATCTCCTTAGACCGCTTCTTCTTAGTGAAAGGGACCTGGGCGGGAATCTCCCTGCTATTGCTTTCCATTCCATACGGCATGACGACCACATATGTCGCTATGTATGCCGATGAAATCGGGATTTCCGTCAATTCGGGACTCTATTTTACCTTTATGGCGATCGGCTTGGCCGTCTCCCGGCTATTCTCCGGACGGCAGGTGGACAAAGGAAGGATCACGTTAGTCATTTCATTAGGGATGTATCTGGCGGCGGCGAGCTTCTTCGGACTGGCGGCGTTGGAAAGGCTGATGCGGTGGAATCCGGGCTTCACCTCTTATCTGTATATCGGGATCGCGCTCTCACAAGGGGTTGCTTTCGGGACTATGTTCCCGGCTTTCAACACGCTGTTTGTGAACCTGGCGCCCAACAGCCAGCGCGGGACGGCGACCTCGACTTACCTGACCAGCTGGGATGTCGGCATCGGTATCGGTCTGATGGCAGGCGGAAGCATTGCGCAGGCCTTCGGGGGGTTCAACCATGCTTACCTGTTCGGAGCATGCCTGACAATCCTGTCCACGCTATTCTTCCTGTTCAAGGCGGGTCCGCATTTCAACCGGAATAAACTAAGATAAGTTCTATTGTAATCTCTTTCCCATCCGGCAATAGACGCCGACAGGAATCAGGCGCATCATGTAGGCCGCCCATTTCCAACGCCCGGAGATATAGGCGATTTTCTTCTTTTTACAGATTGCTTTATAGATATCGGCGGCAGCCTCATCGGGAGTCGACAGCCAGAAATGAATCGGATAGGTTTGTCCGAGTGCCGTATCGACAAAACCCGGACGGATATCGGTGACGGTGATCGGCAACCCGTTCACCTTCTGCCGCAGCCCTTCCGCATAATTGGAGATAAAGGCTTTGGAGGCATTATAAGCAGGAGCGATCTTACTTCCCCGGATACTGGCGACGGAAGACATCAGGACCAGATGGCCTGCTTTCCTGTTAATAAAATAGTGGGTTCCATACACGGCAAGATTAGTCATTCCCAGGACATTCGTTTCGATTGTCCTCCGCTCGATGGCGAAATCAAGTTCCCGGTCCAGATCGCCGATGCCTGAATTGATCATCAACAAGTCCAAGTCGCCCAAGCGGGCTATCAGTTCCTTTAGCTGTCCGACAGACTGCTCCAACTGCATCACATCCATCTGCATGGCGACGAAACTGTCGGGTGCAGCCTGTTCCATCTCTTGCAGCAGTTCGATTCTGCGGCCCGTGATCCCGACCCGGTAGCCGTGGGCAGCTAAGCATTCGGCCACGCTGCGTCCGATGCCGGATGTCGCCCCGATTACGATTGCATTCTTACTCATGACCAAAACGTTCTATATAGTCGCACATATTCTCTATGCCCCGCTCGCTCCGGATCTGTTCGCCTAAAGCGGCGGCGTTCTTCTTATAGTCCGGGTTGGAGACCAAATCGCATATCTTGCGGTCCAGCTCCTTTTCCGACACTTTGGCAATCTTGACCCGTTCCGGGCCGAGGCCGAGCTGAAGGGTGCGATAAGCCCAGTAATGCTGGTCGACAATCAGCGGAGTTACCAATTGCGGACGGCCTGCACGCGCAACACTGTGTGTCGTCCCGCAGCCGCCATGATGGATCACGCCGTCGCAATGCGGGAAAATCAGATAGTGAGGCACAGGATGCTGCATCAGGTAAAGATGCTCGTCCGTCTGCATCGAAGCCCCGGTCTTCGCCCAGCCCGAACCGACGATAAGCCGGAAATCATGCCGTTTGCAAACCTTCAGCAACATCTCGCAGAAACGGTTCCGGTCTTTCGCACTGCAACTGCCCAAGGTGAAAAACAGGACGGGCGTATCTTTCGCTTTCACAAAAGACATCATTTCCTGATAGGCCGCCTCGTCATATTCAAACGTATCGTTGAAGCAGTATCCGCCGACCTTCCAACGGAACCGTTTGCTCCATTCCGGATCCGACTGGCCGAGGTACTGGCTGTATATCATATAATTGTCCGCTGCCAACGCCGCGTTATGGCCGAAGTTCCGGATCGGAGGAAGCCCGTATTTTTCGCGGTTCAGGTTAACCGTATCGCGCGCGGTAAAGTTCGACATCCGGTTCATCAGGAACCACAACAGGCGCGGCTGGAAAATCGGATGCGGCTTAGGAAAAGGAAAGACGGCGGGCGGAATCTTATTGCCCGGCAGGAACGGCCCGTATGCCGTACGGATAAGCGGTTTATGGCAGTATTCGGCCACACTGGTCGCCGAAAATTCGGAGTTCGTCGCCACCATTATATCGTGTTCCTGCAACAGAGGGATCAGCTGCTCGAACTGGGCGCCGATCGTATCGCGAGTCCACTTCAAGACGGTCTTCACACTCTGCGACTGCTGTTCGACACCGGCCATCATTCCGGTTATGTCGTCAAACGGATGCAAGACATAATTCAGACCATATCCCTTGATTATATTCTCAAAAAGGCGGGGCAGGTTAACTGTCACTTCATGACCCCGGTTCGCCAATTCACGGGCAACACCTAAATAGGGAAGCACATCACCTTGCGACCCCCTTGTAACCAGTAGTATTTTCATCGCGCTGTTCTTTTTTAGCTCCTGCCTTCCGTTTAAACAGCCAACGGACTAAAAAGGCAAGGAAGCCTAATAACATACTCATTAACATAATGGACAAAGAACGTATTTATCTCATTACCAATCAACATCCATCTTTACGATTCGTCATTCAGATTTTAATATTTGCCGATACCGCCCTTTTAGCTGTTCCGGTATTCTAACGGAGACATGCCGACATAGCGGCGGAAATATTTATCGAAGAACGCTACATTGCTGTAGCCCAGTCCGATCGATATTTCCTTGATCGGCTGGTTGGTGGATTTCAGCTGGGCTTTGGCATCCAGGATCACGACACTGGCGATGATGTCCAAAGCCGTCATCCCGGTTGTTTTCTTGATCACGGAACAGAAATGAGGCAGTGTGATCCGCAGCTTACTGGCGTAAAAAGAGGCGCTGCGTTCCTTCGTATAATATTGCCAAACAAGCTGCACGAATTCACGGGCAATCTCCTTGTCGCGGCTCAATACCGGTTCGCGCCAGGTACTGATCTTCTTATACATATTAATGATTCCCTGGAAGATAAGATCGAGGATCGGCTTCAGGCTATCGGCAAACAAGATCGAATCCGGATCATTATCGGCACGCACTAACAGGGCGAAAAAGTCTTTATAGATAGCCGCCGCATTCTCAGACAACGGCACCGCCGGATTCTCGATAATCGTCACGATCAGATTGGAGATCGTCCGGATAAAATTGATCCCCTCCAGAAAGCGGGAGGAAAAGGCGACGAAACAGACCCGGGCATCGTCCGACACCTCGTGGATCTGGATAAAAGTATTCGGAAGCAATGTGACAAAATCATTGGCACGGACTGTATATTCGCTCAGGTTAATCGTCAGCCGGATCGTCCCCTGCGTACAAAAAGCAAACACCCCAGCCTTTATCTTACAAGGGAAAAGCCCGTACATATTCAGGATTTCACCCGTGATACCATCACCCACAATATAATCCTTCGGAATGTCAAATTTAGGCAAGTCAACGTCTATCTTCATATCACATCTTTTTGTCGTACCAAAAGTAACAAAATATACTTACCTCACCCAACATTCTTAAAAATAGAATATACATTCCCAAATATGGAGATTGTTTGGTTCGAACATAAGCCTGTTCTTTGTACCATCCTATAATTCGATAAAAAGAATACTCTATGAACAGAAAATTATCACTACGTTTTATTTGTGCCATAGCGATGGCTATCCTGTTGATATCCTGCGATGATGACGACAACGACAAAAGCCTCTCCCCGGCAGGCCTGAGCGGGATTTATTCCAATAAACTAAGTGCTCCGGCAAACGGCGACTCATTAGTTTTAAGCTACAACGAGAATATTTTCATCGGGAAAGACGTCGAATTCAAGACGGGAGACGGAAAAACAGCGGATCTCATTCTTAAATATGTACTACCGCACGACGGAGAGACGAAACTCGAAAACGTACCTCTTTCACCCGCCGCAGACGGCTATACATTCAGCGGAAGCACAACCGCCGCAACCGGCACCGCCTTTCATTATCAGGGAAGCGTACAGAAAAGAAAGATGACACTCGAACTGTCGGACATCACCATTCCCGCCAACCAGCTGACGGCAAACGGGACCTGGTATATCGCCCACAACAATGCCTCCTATTATAATGTGGACAACGGCGGCATGCAAACGATGCTCGGAATGCTCTACAATATGATCGGCGGCCAACTCGTCGGCAACCTGATCAGTTCCGTCCTCGACGATATCACCTTCCGCCCGGACGGCAACATCATCGCTAACTACGCGCCCCTGCCCGATTCCGTCGCGATAGGAGACCTGATCGGCACGTATGTCAAGCATCCCGCAAGCGACTGGACCGCCTCGCCCGCTAACTTGGCGACCTGTTACGCGGAAAACAATTCCCTTTATGTCACTTTGCAAATCGACATGATCATCCGCCAGGTGATGATGAACAAACAGACGAAAGCCGACTCCGACCAGAGCGCAATGGAAAACGCCATCATGGCGGCTTACCAAAAGATCATCGGCTGGTCGACAACCGGTATCAAAATGGAGATTCGTCCGAGCGCCAACCCGGCACAAGGCGATATCATCCTGTTACTCAACAAAACGGAACTGCAGGAGCTGCTCACCCTGCTGCCCATTGTCAAAATGCTTATCCCTGCCGAGACGTTAGATGCGCCTGTCATGGATCTGATCGGCGACATGATACCGCCCCAGTTTGCCGGTCTCGCCGGCCTGCTCCTACAAGGCAAAACCGTCGGCGCGATACTGGACCAGCTGATCCAGGAACTGAACACAATTCCTATCGAAATCGGTATTTACTTATATAAGGACAAACCTAATTATTAAAAAAGCAATTCATCATGAGAAAGCTATATAGCCTGATTTTTTCATTGCTGCTCTTCACCGGAGCGGCCTTCGGACAGACATTGAAAGGACATGTCTATGACGCCGACAACAACGAACCGCTGGCCGGCGTCAACATCACATACAAGAAGATTAACGGAGACACGAACGGCACGATCTCGGACCCCGACGGCGCCTATGAGATCGCGCTTCCGGAAGGAGGCGTGGACCTGCTGTTCAGTTATATCGGATACGAAAACGAACTGGTGCCGTTAGTACTCAACCGCGGCGACGTGAAAGTAAAGGACATCCGCATGCACATCCAGTCGAACCTGTTAGGCGACGTGGTGGTCAGCGCCGGACGTTTCGAACAGAAACTGAGCGACGTCACCGTCTCGATGGACCTCCTGAAAGCAGGCGACATCGCCCGGCAGGCGCCGACCGACCTGAGCTCGACACTCAACACGATGCCGGGCGTGGACATCAACGACCGGCAGCCCTCCATCCGCGGCGGTAACGGCTGGACCTACGGCGTCGGCTCGCGAAGCCTCGTCCTGATAGACGGAATGAACGCCCTGATGCCGGGAAGCGGCGTGATCAACTGGAACATCGTCCCGCTGGAAAACATCGAGCAGGTGGAAGTGATGAAAGGCGCTTCCTCCGTCTTGTACGGTTCGTCGGCGCTGAACGGCGTGATCAACATCCGGACCAAACGGCCCAATCTGACACCGACTACCAGCCTCCGCGCCTACGTCGGCGTGTATGGCGACCCGGCGAATGAAGACTATCAGTGGAGCGACAAGGCTTTCTGGCGGGACGGGAAATACGACGTCGAGCCGTTCCTGCGCAAAAGCGTACTTTCCGGCATCCGCAACCCGCTGTATGAAGGCTTCGACGTGTCGCACGCACGACGCATCGGCGATTTCGACGTCTCGGCAGGCTTGAACCTGTTTACCGACGAAGGATTCCGCGAACAGGGCTATAACAAACGCTTCCGTGTAGGCGGCAACCTGACGTACCACCAGCCGATGCCGGACGGCAAACTGCTGAACTACGGTTTCAACACCAACTATATGGCCGACAACTATGCCGACTTCTTCCTCTGGCGTTCGCCGAAAGAGGCTTACCAGCCCTCCGCCATCGCCAATATGGGACGCGAAGCGAACACCTTCTATCTCGACCCGTTCTTCAACTTTACGAATCCGAACAACAACACGTCTCACAAGATCAAAGCCCGCTTCTATTACCGGGGCGACAATATCGGACAGGGAACCAGCAACCAGAAGTCCATCCTCGACATCCTCGGCAATATGGGCACCGATGTCAACTCGATCACCGGCCTGGTGCAGAACATCCAGAACGGCGACTACAGCACCTTCTTCCCGGTCATCCAGCCGATCCTGCAAGGAGACTTAGGCGGGATCGTCAACGGGGCGACCAATATCCTGAACGGCATTTTCCCGACCGCGACGACCGGCGACTATTGCGATCTGTTAGCGTGGGTGATGAAAAACGGCCTTCCCACGGACCAGTCGGATCTGATCCCCTGGCTCTCGGGCGCTCTCGGAAACAAAACAGACAAACAGACCGATATCGATAAGAACTACACCTATTATGTCGACTACCAGTTCAACAAGAAATGGGACAGCGGCATACAGCTGACGGCAGGCGCCACCTACGAGCACATGAAAAGCGTCTCCAACATGACCGGCACGCACGACAGCGACAACGCCGCCCTGTTCGTCCAGTACGACCAACGCTTCTTCGACCGCCTGGGCGTTTCGGCCGGTATGCGTGCGGAATATTACCGTGTGGACGACTACCTGCGCGAAGCCGACACGAAACTCTTCGGCACCCACATCCCGGTCAAGCCGATCTTCCGCGCCGGGCTGAACTACCAGCTTGCCGACTACAGCTTTATCCGCGCCAGCTTCGGACAAGGCTACCGCTATCCCTCTCTGACAGAGAAATACGCCCGCAAAGACATCGGCGGTGTCGGCGTCTACCCGAACAACCAGGTAAAAGCGGAAAAAGGGGTTAACGCCGAGTTAGGATTCAAGCAGGGTTATAAGTTCGGCAACCTGATGGGTTTCTTCGACGTGGCGGGCTTCTACACCCAGTACACCGACATGATCGAGTTCCGTTTCGGTATCTTCAACAACTCGACCTTCGAATATGTCAACGGCACGCGTGACTTCCTCAACATGGTCTCCCAAGGCCAGATGCCGGGATTCGGCGCCCAGTTCTACAACGTCTCGAAAGCCCGTATCTACGGAGCGGAGATCAGCACGAACGGCGTCTACACGTTCAACCCGAACACCACGCTGACCTACAATTTAGGATATGTCTTTATCGAACCGGAAGACGTCGACTACAAGCGCAAGAACGCAGAAGAAGCGCTCCTCGACGACCCGATGCGCATGAAAGAGAAATCCAACACGTCCAAATACCTGAAGTACCGCCAGAAACACACCGTAAAAGCCGTCCTCGACTTCCAGTGGAAGCGCCTGAGCTTAGGCACCAACATCGCCTGGAAGAGCAAGACGCTGGCCGTCGACTACCTGATGGTGGACGAACGCGAAAAATCGCAGCCGGAACTGATGGATTACATACGCTACGTCTTGTATGGCAACTCGGGCGGAGAAACGCTCACCTCCTATTGGATGGATCACAACACGCCTTACTGCGTGGTTGACCTCCGTGCCGGCGTGAAGATCACAAAAGAGACCTCCGTCCAGTTCATGGTCAACAACCTGTTCAACAAAGAATACACCACCCGCCCGATGCTGGTCTCACCTCCCCGGACGTTCGTGATGCAGTTGAATGTGAACTTCTAAACCAAATGGGAATGTGTCAAAACTGCCCTGTTCCCGCGCTTGACGCGGGATCGCATTAAAACCGACCGTATAAACAACTGATTGACAAGGCCTGTTCTATTGCGACCCCGCGTCAAGCGCGGGGACAAAGGACTTTTGATACACCCCATTGTTTTTAAAACAGTGATTATCAGGATTAAATATATAGTTTTGTTTCAAAACCAAAGCAAGTTGTATCAATGATCATTTGAAAATCGGAACAAAGATCGACACCTGCAAGTCTCTTGTCTCTGTATTGCCAACTACAGGATTCCAGTAAAGCCGTTTGAATCCGTTCTTATAAGACAGATCGACTTGAAACCAGTTGAAATCATAGCCTACTTTTACAACAAGAGGAATATCAAATTTATCATCTGTCATATTATTTTCGCTTGTCGTATTGAAATAGATCGTCGGTTCTACCCCGATTCCGGCTTTTAGCCCTTTCCATAGCTTATAACCTACGACAGCATTTAGCGATAATCCGTTAAATAATTTTGTTTTATCGTAAATAGCTCCACCAGGTTGCTGTTTGCCGTAATCTATATTAGGGTCCATTCCTTGTTCCTGGTAAGCGATATTCACTCTTCTCGCTTGATACAACAAGGCTGCATCAAGCAAAAAATGATTTTTAAATTCATATTGGAACTGATATCCAGCATTAAAACTGAAACGGTGATCCCAATTCAAATCTCTTTCTCCGGATAATAAAGGTGAATTAATTTTCGACTTGTGCATCCAGCTATCACCTCCACCAACTACAATACCCGATTTAAGCTGTGCATTGGATACTAAAGGAAGCAACAGCAGGCACGTAAATACAAATAGATAAATTGTTCTTCTCATGGCGATATTGTTTAGAATCGTAAAGCTATGAATTTACAGGCTCACATCCAAACGAATAGCTATAAATTTGTCATTATCAGCGTCATTTTCTTTTGACCTTTAAACACTGTCCGTCCCTTCTTCCGCACAAACCATTCGCCTCCGTTTTCATGCCTGTGTATTTCCACCGAGGGGGGGGGCTTATTGTATAAAACGCATTTTTTAGACTCAAAATATATCCGAAACCAAACAAATGTTAATCTGCTTTTTCGGCCTCAAAAAGGGACTTTTCCGCTTTTTTTGAGCGTTTCCATCAATTACGACCGTCTTCTTTGCCATTACGACCGTGCTAATGTGTAGTGCACTCGGCACCTCGCAAAGATTAGCACGGTCGTAATGGCGATTTGGACGGTCGTAATTGAAAAGAGGACCGTTTTCATGGCAAAAAAGCCCCTAAATTTCCTTGAGATATTTGGAACGCCGTCCGTTTTGTTTTCAAATATTCGATTCTCCGGGAGTTAAGGTTTATCACATTGTCACTGTTTCTGCTTTCCGGCAATCAAATTGTATGCCTTCCGAGACGGACTGCGCACCTCGTTTTATCTGTTGTCAGTTGAACAGGCTAAAACAGTGAAAAAAGTCAGTTCAAAATCGATCAAGATTTCAGATGAAATAGAAAAACGCCAGAAAAAGGGGTTATTGTATAATTCCTGTTTGCAGAAGGTTCAAAATTTGAATCGGTAAATGATGATTTACGGTTCAGGATACATCAGGCGATTTTGCGACCCAACTCCCAAAATCCGATAAAATTGCTTATATTCGTACCCCGTAACAAACCCAGTCCCGATATGCATTTATTACTTCATACCTGCTGTGCGCCCTGTTCGGCGGCCATTATAGAGTGGTTGTTGGAAAACGGGATACGTCCGGTGTTGTTCTATTTCAATCCGAACATTTACCCGCTGGAAGAATATAATATCCGGAAATCCGAATGTACCCGCTACGCCCGATCCTTAGGGCTGGAAATCATCGACGGAGATTACGATCACGAGAGCTGGTTGCAGGAAATCCGCGGCCTGGAGAATGAGCCGGAACGGGGAGGACGCTGCCGGCAGTGCTTCAGGATGCGGCTACGGGCGACGGCACGCATGGCGCACGAAAGAGGTTTCGACACCTTTGCCACCACCTTAGCCTCTTCGCGCTGGAAAAGCCTCGAACAGATCGCAGAGGCCGGCCATGCAGCAGCGGCCGAATTTACCGATGTCGAATTTTGGGAAAAGAACTGGCGCAAAGGCGGGCTAAGCGAACGCCGACGCATCCTCTTAGCCGAAAACGGCTTCTACAACCAGCAATATTGCGGATGCGAATTTTCCATGCGCCCCTCTATCTCAACAGATCTTCTATGACGTGCGGATAATGGGCATATTCGAGGGCATGCACCTTCGTTGCGACCTCTTCCGGGGTGTCGGAAGGAAGGACGGGGCATTTTGCCTGGAAGATGGTCGTCCCTTCGTCGTAATGCTCGTCTATATAATGTATAGTGATGCCTGTTTCCTTTTCGCCGGCGGCGACTACCGCCTCGTGCACATGCATCCCGTACATCCCTTTTCCGCCGTATTTGGGCAGGAGGGCCGGATGGATGTTGATAATCTTGCCCGGATAGGCATTCAACAGGGTGTCGGAGATTTTATTCATAAAGCCGGCAAGAACAATCAGGTCCGTATCGTACTCCGCCAGTTTAGCCAAAACAGCGCTTCCCTCGGCAAACTCGTCGCGCGAAAAGACAAAAGAGGGAATTCCCAATTTGTTTACGCGTCCATGGACGCCGACATTCCGGTTGTTAGACAAAACAACCGCCACTTTAATAGTTTCACTTTTAGAGAAATATCGGGCTATATTTTCCGCGTTTGTACCCGAACCGGAAGCAAAAATGGCTATGTTCTTCATGTTTTTACCTGTTTTAGTGCACAAGAAAAGAAAAAATGTGCAGTTTTCCGCATTTTTAGCTCATTAAATTTGTTTTGTAACATAAAAAATTCTTTTCTTTGCACTGCAAATTTAAAAAGTATATTCGTATTTATTAATCTAAATTGAAAAAGTTATGTCTGAAGTTGCTGAAAGAGTAAAAGCTATCATCGTTGACAAATTAAGTGTTGAAGAAACAGAAGTTACAAACGAAGCAAGCTTTACTAACGATTTAGGAGCAGACTCTCTTGACACTGTAGAACTGATTATGGAATTCGAAAAAGAATTCGGTATTTCTATTCCCGATGATCAAGCAGAAAAGATTACAACTGTAGGCGACGCCATTGCTTACATCGAAGCTAATGCGAAGTAATCAATCCTTTTAATTAAAGGTATGGAATTAAAAAGAGTTGTGGTAACAGGTCTTGGAGCTATTACTCCACTTGGTAATACCCTCCCGGAAACATGGGAAGGTATTATCAACGGGAAGAGTGGAGCCGGGCCTATTACTCAGTTTGATGCATCCAAATTCAAGACACAATTTGCATGCGAAGTAAAAGGCTTCGATCCGTTGACAGTGATGGATCGTAAGGAAGCCCGCAAGTGCGACCGCTACAGCTTGTTTGCAATACAGGCAGCAAAGCAGGCGATCGAAGACGCAGCAATGGACTTGGACAAGGAAGACAAGAACCGTATCGGCGTTATTTTCGCCTCTGGTATCGGTGGTATCAAGACATTCGACGAAGAAGTATTAGGATATGCGAAGACCAAAGACACGATCGGTCCGAAGTTCAATCCGTTCTTCATTCCGAAGATGATTTCGGATATCGCAGCCGGACATATCTCCATGCTTTATGGATTTCATGGCCCGAACTTTGCGACAGTCTCGGCTTGTGCCTCTTCTACCAACGCGATTGGTGACGCATTCAACTATATCCGTTTAGGAAAAGCGAACGTGATTATAACCGGTGGTGCGGAAGCTGCTATTTCGGAATCAGGTGTCGGCGGATTCAATTCAATGAATGCACTGTCTACACGCAACGATTCGCCTGAAACAGCCTCTCGTCCGTTCAGCGCAAGCCGCGACGGATTCGTAATGGGAGAAGGCGGTGCTTGTCTGGTTTTGGAAGAAATGGAACATGCTTTGGCTCGTGGTGCCAAAATATATTGCGAGATTGCCGGAACAGGAATGTCTGCCGATGCTTACCATCTGACCGCTTCCCATCCTGAAGGATTAGGAGCTAAGTTGGTTATGCGTAACGCATTGGAAGATGCAGAAATGGCTCCGGAAAACATCGATTATATCAATGTTCACGGGACATCGACTCCGGTAGGAGATATCTCAGAAGTAAAAGCGATCAAAGAAATTTTCGGAGATCATGCTTACAATCTGAATATCAGCTCAACGAAGTCAATGACCGGTCATCTCTTAGGTGCAACCGGAGCATTGGAAGCAATCCTTTGTATTATGGCTATAAAAGACGGTATCGTTCCTCCTACGATTAACCATGCAGATGGCGATGATGATCCGGAAATAGATTATAAACTGAATTTCACATTCAATAAAGCTCAAAAAAGAGAAGTACGGGCTGCACTGTCAAATACCTTCGGGTTCGGCGGTCACAATGCCTGCGCGATTGTTAAAAAATTTGTGAAGTAACGTGTTTACAAAGCTATACAAAAGAATAAGGCTCCTCAAGAATATCGGTAAGGAGCCTTATTCTTCTTTATACAAAATACTTGGGTTTTGCCCTGAAAACATCCACTTGTATGAACAGGCCTTCCTCCACAAGTCATCTTCGGTTGAGAGCGGTGACGGCAGATGGCTGAATAACGAACGGTTGGAGTTTTTGGGTGATGCCGTATTGGATGCAATCGTAGCTGATATCGTTTATAAACATTTCCAAAACAAACGGGAAGGATTCCTGACCAATACCCGCTCCAAAATCGTACAACGCGAGACACTGAACCGCATTGCCGTCGAATTGGGACTCGACAAAATGGTTGTTTACTCAGCCAAACTAAGCTCCCACAACAATCACATGTATGGAAACGCGCTTGAAGCATTGATCGGAGCCATCTATCTGGATCAGGGTTACAAGGTGTGCTATCATTTCATCCAGGATGTGATGATCAAGAAATATATCGACATCGATACAATCGCCCGCAAAGAGGTGAACTTCAAATCGAGCCTGATCGAATGGAGCCAGAAGAACAAATTGGAAATATCGTTCGACCTAATCGAATCGTTTACCGACAACGACGGGAATCCGGTATTTCAGACGGGTGTAACCCTTTCCGACACACAGATCGGCGTAGGCATCGGATACTCGAAAAAAGAATCCCAGCAATCGGCCGCCAAGATGGCGATCAAGAAACTGCGTACGGATAAGACTTTCCAGCAATTCATCTCGGAACTGAAGAAAAAGAAGACCGGCGAGAACACGGCCGAGCACGAATTTGAGGAACTCCCCGAAGAGGCAATGGAAAACAACGGACAGGAAGAAATATCCGCAGAGACAGCAAGTGCAAAGACAGCAAGTGCAGAAGAAACAAAAGCGGAAACCGCCCAAGAAGCCGTCCCCGCCGAAAACTAATTTTCAACTTTCAACTCCCAAAGGAGATTCCCATCCGTTGCCCCTGTACAATCAGATCATGGTCCGGAGTCACCAGCTTCAGTTTACCGGCCACTTCCGACAGCGGGACAGACTCGACACAATCTCCTTTCATACAAACCATGCGCCCGAAGCGTCTCTCGGCAATCAATTCCGTAGCATGTCCGCCCAAGCGGGTTGCCAGATTGCGGTCGAACGGCGAAGGATTGCCTCCGCGCTGGATATATCCCAACACCGTATCACGACATTCGATGCCGGTTGCCTCCTCGATGGCACGCGTCACATAAACGGAAGGACGCTCTTTGTTCGGCGTCTCGACGCCTTCGGCCACGACAACGATCGAATAGGGTTTACCTTTGCGGGCACGTTCCAGGATCGTTTCGTTTACCTTCTCCAGGTCATAGCCTAATTCGGGAATCAGGATCACATCGGCGCCTCCCGCCATTCCGGCATAAAGGGCGATCCATCCGGCATGATGGCCCATCACTTCAACCACCATCACACGTTTGTGGGAACTGGCGGTCGAATGCAGACGGTCGATCGCTTCGGTTGCAATATTCACGGCCGTGTCGAAGCCGAACGTAATATCCGTTCCCCAGACATCGTTATCGATTGTTTTCGGTACGCCGATCACATTCAGCCCCAAGGCCGAAAGCATGCCGGCAGTCTTCTGTGTCCCGTTGCCGCCGATGCAGACCAGGCAATCCAGGCCTAACTCTTCATAATTCTGCATAATGACCTGCGGCTTCTCGCTCTCGCCGGAAGCCAACAGTTTACGGAAAGGTTTTTCGCGGGAAGTACCCAAAATAGTTCCACCCAGATTCAGGATACCGGAGAGGCTGCGTTCGTCGAACGTCTGTACATCTTTATTCAATAAGCCCACGAAACCGCTGTGGATGCCGACCACTTCCATGCCGTAATGCATGATGGCCGTCTTGCCGACACCGCGAATCGTTGCGTTTATACCGGGACAATCGCCTCCGGAAGAAAGGATTCCTATTCTCATCGTTATACAGGATTAAGTATGTAGCACAAAGATAGGAAAATATGCATATCTTAAGATATTAATAGAAAGAGAATGCCTACATTTGTACGCAATACAAATAAAAGGAGCATGGATATTCTAACGAATACGATATCACTACTCTTCCGCCCCCGGCAAAAAGAGATCGCAAGATTCGCGCAGGAAACCGACGTTATCCAGCGTAACCAGTTGCAATCCCTTCTATCTACCGCCCGCAACACTGAGTGGGGCTTGAAATACGACTACAAAAGCATTCAGGGATATGCCGACTTTTGCCGGCGTATCCCCTTGCAGACTTACGACGATATAAAACCATACGTCACCCGTATGATAAACGGAGAAAGGAATATACTCTGGCCTTCGGTCGTCCGGTGGTACGCGAAAAGCAGCGGCACCACGAACGACAAAAGCAAATTCCTCCCCGTCACCCCTGAAATCCTGAGAGGGTGCCATTATAAAGGCGGCTTCGACACCGTCTCCGTCTATCTACGAAACACTCCCGACAGTCATTTCTTCGCCAGCAAAGGCCTGATCTTAGGCGGCAGCCACAGTCCGTCGCCCCTGAACCGGAATGCGCACTGCGGGGACCTTTCGGCCGTCCTGTTGCAGAACCTGAATCCGTTGGTGAACCTGATTCGCGTCCCTGCCAAGAAAATCATCCTTATGGACGAATGGGAAAGCAAGATCAAGGCGATTGTCGAAAGCACCTGCCGGGCCGATGTGAACAGCCTTTCCGGCGTCCCTTCCTGGATGCTGGTCCTGATCAAGGCGATGCTGAAAAAGACCGGACGGGAATACCTGACCGATGTCTGGCCGAATATGGAGGTATTCTTCCACGGCGGCATCAGTTTCGAGCCCTATCGCGACCAATACAAGGCGCTGATTCCTTCAGACCGAATGCATTACATGGAAACCTACAACGCTTCGGAGGGATTCTTCGGCCTGCAGGACGATCCGGATGAGCACAGCCTGTTGATGATGATCGACTACGGCGTGTTCTATGAATTTATTCCGATCAATGAGGTGGGCAGCGACAACCCGACTGTTCTTCCGTTGGAAGCCGTCGAAGTCGGCAAGAATTATGCGATGGTGATTACCACATCCGGCGGCCTTTGGCGATACCAGATCGGCGATACCGTCCGTTTCACCTCCCTTCATCCGCACAAGTTCGTGATCTCGGGACGTACCAAGAACTATATCAATGCCTTTGGGGAAGAGCTGATGGTGGACAATGCCGACAAGGCGATCAGTGCCGTCTCGCGCCTGACCGGAGCGAAAGTGAAAGAATACACCGCCGCTCCCCTCTTTATGCTCGACAAGGCAAAAGGCCGCCATCAATGGATGGTCGAATTCGAGAAGATGCCGCCTTCGTTAGATGATTTTGCCGCCTTGTTGGACAAGACGCTGCAACAGCTCAACTCCGACTATGAGGCCAAACGCTATAAGGAGATTTCGCTTCAGCCATTGGAAATTATAGTTGCACGCGAGGGCACGTTCTACGAGTGGCTCCGCATGAAAGGGAAATTAGGCGGCCAGCACAAGATTCCCCGCCTTAGCAACGAGCGGACATTCATCGAAGAACTGATCCGCATCAACGAAACGAAGTAAGGATTTCTAAAACTTCCAGGAGAGATAAAGCCCGCCGCCTTCGGGAGACAGCGTCGGGGCTATAACCAGGCGGTCGCTGGCTTTCAGGTTAATCCGGCGGGCAATCGCATTACGAATCGGGAAATAGGTCAGATAGGCAAGCTCGACGGAAAGGATGCCGAAACCGGCTCCGGCCACCACATCCGCCACCCAGTGACGGTTGTTATACAGGCGGGAACAGGCGACAAGCGTGGCCAAGCCATAACCTGAATAGGCCAGCACCGGACTGCTGTCCTTAAACTCCTTCCAGGCGACGTGCGCACCTAAAAAGACATTTGCTGTATGCCCGGAGGGAAAAGAATGCGGACCGCCATCGGGACGGATTTCGTTGACCGCATATTTAACTGTTCGCGTCATGGCTGCATTAAATCCTTCGGCGATGACAACCAGGCAAAGCTGGTCCACCCAATTGTGCTTCTCCTTCCCCATCAGGTCGCAAACAAACACCCAACCTAACATTCCCCATTCCATATAATCATCTATGCGGATTTGCTTCACGGAATCTTTGCGCGAGAAAAGATGGAAATCGTTCATCCCGTCTATCGCCGTGCCGACAGCTCCGACTGTAATCAGGGATGCCGGAAGAATCAGGCTTTTCGGATTGAACTTATACGGCACAACCGGCATGCGCTCCCGAAGCGTATCGGAAGCCGCAACCTGTTCCCGCGCCTGACGCGGGATCGCATCAAAGCCTGCCGTATCGGGCTTTAATTGATAAAGCCGCTCATCTTGCGGCCCCGCGTCAAGCGCGGGGACAGAGACAGCGGCTGCCTTTTCTATTGTGAACTGAAATAAGAACAGTAAAATGCAAACGAAATATTTCACGAAACTGTGTATTGATTTTCGGTTGCAAAGAAACGAAATTCTCCTTAGCTCACAACCATACACTTGCTATTTTAATATCTTATCGATTGAATCGCCTGTAAAAGCGCTTTCATATCGTCAGGGAATACATCGCCGATGTTTCCGATACGGAAGGTGTCGGCATCGGATATCTTACCCGGATAAATGACGAACCCTTTTGCTTTCAGCTGTTCGTAGAAAGAGGCGAAATCAAAGTCGGTCGAAGGATAACGGAAAGAGGTGATGATCGGGCCTTGCGAGGCATCGGGCAATAATGTCTCGAAGCCCAAGGCGCGCATGCCGTCGACCAGTGTGCGGTGGTTCTTCTTATAACGTCCCGAGCGGGCTGCGATGCCGCCTTCTTCGTTCAGTTCCTTCATGGCCTGATAGAACGCGTGTACCACATGCGTGGGAGAAGTGAAGCGCCATTTGCCGCCGCCTTTCTCCATCGCTTCCCATTGTGCATAGATATCGAGCGAGAGGGAACGGGCATTGCCTTTCGTTGCGACCAATTTATCCTTCTTTGCGATGATAAAGCCGAAACCGGGAACGCCCTGGATACATTTGTTGGCGCTGCTGACCAGGAAGTCGATGCCCAGCCCTTTCATATCGATAGGCACACCGCCGAAGCTGCTCATCGCATCGACAATAAAGGTAATGTCACGGCCTTTCAGCACCTCTGCCACCTCCTCGATCGGATTCAGCAAGCCGGTGGTTGTTTCGCTATGCACCATTGACAGATGAGTGACGCCCGGATTGGCTTCGAGTGCCTGGCGGGCCACTTCACCGGTGATCAGTTCGGTTTCGTGCAAAGAAACCAGTACGTGGTCGATATGATAATATCCGGCAATCTGAGCCATCCGCTTGCCGTAAGCGCCGTTTGCCAGGATCAACAGTTTATCGGTCGGTTTTACGGCAGCACCGATAGTCGCTTCCACGCAATATGTGCCGCTTCCTTGCAACAAGACGTTTGTATATTTATCCTCATTCAGACCGGCAATAGCCAACAGACCTTTACGGATCGGAGTGACAATTCCTTCGTTATAATCTTTATCCCACGTGCACCAGTCCTGCAACATGGCTTCACGAACCGTTTCGGACGTACTCAAAGGGCCGGGGGTAAGTAATAGATAGTTTCGTTTTGTATTCATGATGTTTTTATGATGTTTTTGTGATATCTAAATGATGTTTTACCGATTAATTCTTTCGATGCAGGCCGGAAGTTCCGTGATGTTGTCGAGGACGAAATGGGCACCGGCGTTCAACATACGTTGGCGAACTTCCCGTTTCAGTTCTGCCAGTTCGTCGGCAGAGCGATGATTGTATTCCTTTTCTGTCAAGCCCATCTCGTTACTGCCGGTGACGATGCCTATACTCCAGACTTTCGCATTCAGCCCTTCCTTGATATCGGCAATCGTATCGCCCACTTTCACCACATTATCGACAGAAGGGATAGCCAGGTCGATCATATTCTTATAAATCATATACGGAGCAGGACGCCCGGCGGGAACATCATCCGGAGTAACCAGATTATCCACCACATATCCTTTGGCGGCAGCGTCGGGACGAACCACATCCATCATCGCCTGCGTATAGCCGGTGGTCGAACCGATCCGGATGCCCTGTCCGCGCAACACTTCCATCGTTTCCAGTACGCCGGGGATCGGATCCGTAAAGTTGCGGAGCGAAGCAAACAGGTGCTTTTCAAAACTCCGGTACATCTCGTTCACGTCATCCATGTTCCAGTCGCGGTTATAACGCGCCCGGAATTTGTCTGTCACTTCAGGCATATTCAGGATCGCCTTGATATGGTCTATTTTCAACAGCCCCATCGGCTCACGCGCCTGGCGGTAGGTTATATCTACTCCTTTTTCTTCGGAGAAAACCTTCAGGAAAGCATTCAGAGGGGCAAAACAGCCGAAATCGACAGCCGTTCCGGCCCAGTCCATAATCACACACGAAATCTTTTTCATAACTTTCTTATTTCAATATTATACTTATTCATTCATCAAGCCATCGTGATGGCATTCTGTGGAGTTGCATCAAACACCTCGTCGCTTTTGGCTGTCAAGCCGTTTTCCCTCCGGAAACGCTGGTGCAAATATACAAAGGAACAGATGAAGGTGATGCAGCAGAAAATACCGACATACCCCGCAAACTGGTTGTAAAACACAGCCCAATCGATATGGGGATTACAAAACTCCTTCAGTACGAGCACAAGCACCGTCCCGGTGTATCCTAAGAAGTCTGTCGTCACAATAAAAAATCCCACATTCCCGTGAATCTTGAAACAGGCAATGAACCGGTCGAAGAAAATCGTCTGGAAAGTAAGATAAGCAATATACAGGCAAAGGCTCTGGACAAAGAGCCAGACAACGGGAGACAGCCGGAACCGCTCCTGCCCGAAAGAGACGACAGACATCACAATCATCCCCGTAATAATCAGACAAAAAAGAATGGAAAGAGCTTTCAGATTGTCCTTTACAAAGACCATCAGCCCGAATATCCCCAGGATAATAAGCGTCACCACACTGTCGATCTGGGCAAAAAGCCAGGGAGAATAGTTGGAGACATCTATGATATTCACAAGAAAATCCTCTTTTATATCGCGCAACACCACAATGGCGATATTGGCAACAAACAACATCAGAAGAAAGGGCATGAAGTTCCGAAACAGTTCCCAGCGTTGTTTCCCGTTCAGCGTAGCCCGCTCCGACTTCATCGCTATGTCTTCTTCGGTAGGCTGCGGCAAACGGTTCAGCACATATCCTAACAGTGCCAAAACCGGTAATGCCACCGCACCGATCAATGCAGGCATCCAGAACTCATTCACATGCAGGTTATTCATCACGAAAAGCCCCGCCGACTTGGCCGTACCCGAGCTGATCACCATGCTGACGCCTAAGAGGCTGGCCAGGATATCCGTCATCCGCCGTCCCTCGATAAAGCTAAAAATAACTCCCCACATACAACCTAACGACAGGCCGTTCAGGAACATCGCCGCAATATTATAAGGAGCGGAAAGCAACCCGAAAAACACTAACGAAAGTTCCGCCATGACAATAGACATCAAGATAAATTTCAGACGTTCTTCCCGTTTCAACTCGGAGATGAGCTTAATCCCCATAAACTTGGAAATCACATACCCCAATATCTGGGAAATCGTCACGACTACCTTATAATCCATTCCGAAGAAATCGACATCCGCAAAAGCTGCCGCCGTGTACGGTTTGCGCAAGGCATAGACCAATGAGTAAGAAAGAAGAGCGGCACCGCCGGCCCAAAGGATAAAAAGAAAATCGGAAAACCGTCTGTTCATAACATGCTGTCATTTTGTTTACGGCAGCAAAAGTACAGGCGGCATATTACAACAATATTACTGAAAACATGAATGTTTATTATTAATACCTGCTATAAATCAATGATTTATAAAGCAATATTTATGTAATATTCATGTAACACAAATGCAATATGCCTGTACTTATTTTGCAATACAAAAACAGTAAACAAAAAACAATATGGACGACTTCCGGGAACTCTATCAACGAATAGAATATTTGCGAAACAACGGGGTAAAAATGAAAGAAATAGCCGACTGCGCCGAAATGGCTCCCAGTATCCTGTCTTCTTTATATACGACAGTGCTCCCGGCCTATTTTGAGGGGCTGAAAAATTGTCCGCAGGAAGAAGCATTGGAACGTGCGCTCGTTCTGGTCAACAATATTTCCAAACGCAGATTGCTTTCCATCCTCCCGGATTTATTGGAGCGGTTAGATAAACTGGAACCTGCCGTAAACGACACCCGGAAAGCAAATCCTTTCCTTGAACATTTACAGGAAGAAGTGCAACTGTCGATTCACCGGGTCGACAATATATGCGGGCTTTACACCAGTTACAGCCTTTCATCCTCGTCGGACTGCCTGAAAGTAGAACCTTTCATCATCAACCTGTCGGAGAACAAAGAGCATATCCGTATCGGGCGGCTGAACGCTTATGGGGAAGCACAATGGGGAATGGGCGTCATCGGCGACCCGCAGAATTTCTATTGCATGTTCAGCGAAAACCCGTCCCCGCAATTTACATTAGTTACAGTCTACCTGCAGATCCCCTTCTTCCGGAATCCCCGGCAACTGCGCGGCCTGTATATCGGCCTTGACTACAACCGAAACCCGGTTGCCCGCCGCATCCTGCTAATCAAGGAGTCCGACAGCACGAATACAGAAGAATTCCTAACTATGGAAAGCGGTCTGGTTCAAAAGGAGGACTTCACGCCCGAACAGCAAGCCTATTACGACTACACCTGCCAGACGGGCGATTACATCAAAATGTGTACCGTACCGTCCCTCCAAATGAACGAAACCGATTTGATTAAAGAGAAGAAAATGTTATCATTATAACATCCATTATTCTTTCTGGAACTTGCGGCTAACCTTCAACAGATTCGTCGTAAATGCAACCACATTCTGCGCCTCCTGCACCATATTCAGGTACACCATGCTCACTTTCGTGCTTCCACTCTGTCCCTGGATACGCTTCAGTTCCTCTTTCTTCAGGAGCGTGAGCCCTGCATTCAGTTCAGTCGATTCGGCAACGAGGTCATCCAGACGGTGGTAATCGTTGCTTTCAATCATAGCGGCGCCACGTTTGAGGAAAGACACAATATTGTCGGTCATCTTTCCAAAATCCTCTTTCTGAACCTCACTCAACGGACTGAAATGGTTATCGACATGCTCTTTGCCTGGTTCCGTCAGACGGCGGATACTGAATATGATCTCGCTCGCAAAGTCATTTCCCTGGTAATAGTACAATCCTTTATCGATCGCAATATCATGTTCCAACTGAGTCACGCCCAGCGTTCCGACACGTTTCACCTGCTTCAGGTAGCTCTTCTTCTCCTCGACCGCACTCATCACCTTACGAAGTTCACGCAGGTTCTCATCCATAAAGCCATGAACGGAACGGTTGAAAGCATCCGATGCAAAGTTCAGGACATTGCAGAGTTCTTCGCGGCTATGTTCGCGGAACAGGGAAAGAGCCTCGCGCTTATCCGTTGTCTCACGCAGTTTGGAAATCGTAGAATCGACCTCTTGCTGCATCGCTTCTTTCTTCATCTTTTTGCGATAGGTAAGATGACTGCGAATCAGCATATAAACAGCCAACCCGACCATTGCCGCCATAGCCGCAATACCTCCGACATGGATCAGCAAAGCAACGATAAAACAGATTGTGAAAGCCGCTCCCGCCGTAATGAACCAACCGCCGATCACGGATAACACACCGGTAATACGGTAAACAGCACTCTCACGTCCCCAGGCACGGTCAGCTAACGAACTACCCATTGCCACCATGAAAGCCACATAAGTCGTAGACAGCGGCAACTTCAACGAAGTACCCACAGCAATCAGCAAACCGGAAAGCACCACATTGACGGAAGCACGGACCAGGTCGAAGCTGGCCTTATCCTCAAGAATCATTTCGCTGTTATCAAAACGACTGTCTATCCAGTCCTTCATGCGCGGAGGGACAACGCTCAGAATCGTATTGGATATATTGTTGCAGGTACGGACCAGCGTACGTGCAACCGGAGATGTCCCGAAGTTTTCGTTTCCCTCCGACTGGCGGGAAAGATCGAGGGATGTTTTCACCACATTATGCGCCTTCTTTGAGGTTGCAAGCGCGATGACCATCACAATACCGGAACCAAACAGGAAATACCAGGGCGTCTTAGCCGGTTCGAGCAAAGATTCCATCAGGAATGTATTCGTCGTGGTCGTCCCACCCTGTGCCATCAGATCCATATAAGAAGAATAACCGGCCAGGGGAACACCGATGAAGTTCACCAGGTCATTCCCGGCAAAAGCAAGTGCGAGCGCAAACGTACCCATCAGGATCACAACCTTGAATACATTTACTTTCAGCCAATACAACACCTGCATCAGAATCGTAAAGAAGATGAAAGCCCCCCACACCACTTTATCCGTATTTCCATAAATCAGCTCCTTCAGGTCGACTTCCATAAAAGAGCTCGACTTCAATCCCTTTATCAGCATAAAATAAAGAATGGACGTGGCAGCCAGACCGGCAAACAGGCCCACGAAATATTTAGCGTGCTTCTTATAGTTAAACGTAAAAATCAGACGCGAAATATATTGCACAACTGTCCCGAAGAAGAAAGCGATTGCAACGGAAAGGAAAATACCCAATATCACGGTAAACGCCTTATCCGTATTCAATAAATCGCCCAGTTGCAGCATACCGTTCGAATTGGCTATCTTGACTAATGAAATCGCAACCGTACCGCCTAATAGCTCGAAAACCAATGAGACGGTTGTCGACGTAGGCATCCCTAAGGAATTAAAAATATCCAATAACACCACATCGGTCAACATGACAGCCAGCAAAATGCACATAATCTCCGAGAAAAAGAAATGTTGCGGCTGGTAAATCCCGTGCCTGGCAATATCCATCATGCCGTTGGAAAGTGAAGCGCCGACGAATACGCCGACAGCAGCAATCACCATAATAACTTTAAACGATGCAGCCTTCGATCCTATTGCTGAATTCAAAAAATTCACCGCATCATTACTAACTCCGACAGACAAATCGAATATTGCCAGTATAAAGAGGAAAATAATCAGAAAGAGATAGAATGTCTCCATAATTGCTTGTTATCTTATTTGGTTGCAAAGGTCTGAAACAAATATTACGCACAAATGACATAGATGTTACAAACTTGTTACAATCATGACTACTTGCATTTGAAAACAGTTAATCCGAAAATAATGTTATCCAGGCTAAGGGTTTTTCTCTACATTCGCGACTACTTATATAGAACATTGTTAATCTTACTCATATTTGGGAGAGAATCGAGACAATATCATGCAATGGGTTTGCGAAATGGCTCTGTCTGACTCGCAAACGGCTCTTAAATCGCTTTACATGTCCTATTTCGGACGGTTAATGCGGTTCGTAAGCCTGTATGTCTCATCGCCAACAGAATCCGAAGAGATCGTCTCCGATACATTCCTGGCCCTTTGGAACAGCCGCCAGCAACTCCCCGGCGTGGCTAACTTCGATTCCTATATTTATACCATTGCCCGCCACAAAGCGATCAGCTACTATCGCAAACAGAACATGGAAAAGATATCTCTTGATGAAGTATCCATCGACTTGTTCACCTCTACCGAAACGACTCCCGAAGAAGACCTCATCAGCCAGGAAGGGATTAAACGCCTGAATATGGCAATCGAATCCCTGCCCGCAAAATGCAAGGTCGCATTCAAGCTCATCCGCGAAGACAAGCTCAAATACAAGGAAGCCGCCGACATCCTCGACATCTCCGTCAAAACCCTGGAAGCACACCTGGCCAACGCTGTCCGGAAACTGCGGGAAGCATTGGCTGAAGATACTTCAATTTAACATTTCTGATCCGTCCCCTATTGCATGTTACAACTGTATTCTTTTCATGTCACAACTGTCTTCCTTCTATGTTACAGTTATCTTTCTTTTGTTTCACGGCTGTAACATGAATAGCAGATGGCGCGGGACAACCTCTACATGCCAGTCCATCCATTCCTACATGGACATAAACAGCAACCCGAACCGGCTTATACCTCCGGCATCCCTACATATTTTTTCCAAGACGACTAAGGGTTTTTTTTTGTTGATGCGACTATATTTATAGAAACACATAAAATGGAAAACAAAATAAACCATATAATTGCACGTGTCCTGAGCGGAGAAAGCACTTCGGAGGACATCCTTTCGTTAAGCGAATGGCTGAACGATAACGAAAATAATCGGGAAGAATTTCGTCGGCTCAAAAATTATTGGGATGCGGATGTCGCATTCAAGCAATCCGTGACCCCTGCTTTCTCAGCTGAAAAGCTGCTCCAACAAATCAAGGTTCAGGACAGGCACAACAGAAAAAGACAGTCATGGCGAAGTTATGCCCCTCTTATTGCAGCCGTCACCTTACTGTTCATTTTCTCCACCGCATTCCTCTTTTATTATACTAATAATCATGTGTCGGAATATTACACACTGCTGACAGACGAACATAAATCCAACTTCACATTAGAAGACGGTACAGTCATCACTTTGAACAAAAACAGCCGCTTGAGCTATTCCGATAAATATGGGAAAAACAAACGTGATGTCAAATTGGAAGGGGAAGCTTATTTCGAGGTTGCAAAAAATCCGGAGAAGCCTTTCCAAGTAGAGATGAACGGCGCCTCTATCATCGTATTAGGCACGCATTTCAATGTCAAAGCAGATTCGGACTCTGACGATATCACGGCTACTTTAGTAGAAGGTTCCATCCGTTTCGAAGGAGCCAAACAGAACATCGTCATGACACCGAACCAACAATTGACTTTCAGTCGATCGACTAACAAAGTTGGTATCAAGCATGTTGACACAGATACCTTTACCTCTTGGAAAGACGGGCTGCTAAAATATAAATCGATCCCATTTATCGAGCTGATTGAAGAACTGAAAAACACATACAAGGTAGATATCGAGATCGACAACGAAGAGTTGAAGAAGCCGACCGTAACAGTTTCCGGCACATTCAGCAAAGAACAGAGTATCGAACAGATATTGAAAGTAATTTCCCGCAGTCTGCCTATTCGGTGGAGCAACAGCAACGGAGTCTATTATATCCAATATGTAACACTTAAAAAAAGATAATGCCTATGGAATAACACCAGCGTTAACCTAAAAAAAACCGGTCATACTTGAAAGCACAACCGGTTTTAAGTCTTTAAATTTAATATCCCGCTTCTTCCGCTCCGCGACCAAACATTGTGGAGGAAGCGAATTATCAATCTTTAAATCAGTACAAAAATATGGAAAATGTTTCGTATTACAAGTCTTTCTTACCCAAAGGCTTAAAAAAACTCTTCACAATTATGAGAATCACGATTATCTTATTATTCGTAGCTCTGTTCCAGGTGGTAGCCGTGGAATCATCTTATTCCCAAACTACAACCGTATCAGTAAAAGCAGAGCGGATGTCCCTTATCGATCTGTTCTCCCAAATAGAAAAACAGAGCGAATTTCTGTTCTTCTACGTAGACGAAGAAGTTAAGAATGTTCAAGTCAGCATCCAGGCAAAAAACAAACAAATCGATGAAGTCCTTTCACAGGCATTAGCCAATACTGATCTGACTTACACAATCAGCGACCGCAATATCAACATCACCCGGAAAGTATATGCCGCCCAGCAAAGACAGACCAAGCATATTAGCGGTAAAGTAACGGATGTGAACGGTGAACCTATCATCGGGGCAAATGTAATCGAGAAAGGAACGACCAACGGTATTATCACCGATACAGAAGGAAGTTTCAGTCTCAACGTTGCAGCATCTTCCGTACTCCAGATATCTTACATAGGATATCTCACGCAGGAAATTCAGGTAGGCAACAAAAACTTATTTGATATCAAATTAGCAGAAGACCTGCAGGGAATCGAAGAAGTTGTAGTCGTAGGTTATGGTACACAGAAAAAGGCAAACCTGACCGGTTCCGTCGCATCAGTGTCTATTAAAGATATGACCAAACGTCAGGTTGGTCAGACTTCAATGGCCCTGCAGGGACTCATCCCGGGTGTTGCTATTACGCAACGAAGCGGACAGCCAGGTGCCGACGGTGGAAATATCAGTATCCGCGGTAAAACGACTTTGAACAACAATGATGCATTAATTTTGGTAGACGGAGTCGAAATGGGAATCAATGATATTGACCCGTCTCTGATCGAATCGATATCCGTGCTGAAAGATGCTGCCTCTTCTGCAATCTACGGTTCACGTGCTGCAAACGGTGTAATCCTGATTACCACAAAACGTGCAGAAGCGGATAAATTTACAGTTTCATATAATGGTTACGTTGGTTGGCAGAGCGCAATCGACCTACCAAACAAAGTAGGTGCGATCGACCATATGTTAATGACAAATACTGCTTATACCAATATTGGTAAATCCCCCTTGTATTCTGATGAATATATCCAAGAATACCGACAGGGAATGTTGACAAATCCGGATCGCTATCCGGATACTGACTGGTATGATGAATGTTTGACAAACAGCGGATTGATGCAGAACCATTTCGTGACATTAAGCGGCGGTTCGAAACGTATCCGTACAAATGCCAGTGTTGGCTACATGGATCAAGAAGGTATTATTGAAAACACGAACTACAAACGCTACACATTCCGTATGAATACGGACATGGATGTATCTTCAACGCTTTCTGCCCGCATTGATGCACACCTTACGATGGTAGACCAGAAAGAACCTTCCAGAAATGATGCATTCCATTGGATGAGTCGTATTCCTGCTATTCAAGCAGGTGTCCTTAGTACCGGACAATGGGGTGAAGGTTGGAATGGCGATAACCCGATTGCCTTCACAAATGACGGAGGCTTGAAGAAACAGAGAAAGCCGACCGCTGTCGTCCATCTGGGCTTAACTTACAAACCGGTAGAATGGTTGACACTCCAAGGCGACTATGCTGCCAATTATTGGGAAAATCATATTACCAACTTCACAAAGATGGTCCAGACTTACAAATATGACGGTTCTCCTTATTACCGTGCGCCACAGAAAAGTACGTTAAATGATGAAACGCAGAGAAACCTAAGGAATCTGTTAACGGCTTCTGCCACATTTGAAAAGCAATTCAATGATCACGGTATCAAAGCAATGGTCGGTTATCAGCAGGAAGACCATCGGTATGATATGCACAGAGGGTATCGCGAGAACTATGCATTCCCCGACTATCCTGTATTGGATGCCGGTGGTGAAGATAACCAGAAAGCGTACGGTAATTCTTTCGAATGGTCTTTACGCTCTATCTTCGGACGTATCAACTACGATTATCAAGGTAAATACCTATTCGAAGCCAATATACGTTACGACGGTTCTTCCCGGTTTGCAGAAGGAAACAAATGGGGTGTTTTCCCATCCGTATCCGTAGGATGGCGTATATCGGAAGAAGCCTTCTGGGAACCGCTAAAAGAGGTCGTAGATAACCTTAAATTCAGAGGATCATGGGGACAATTAGGAAACCAGAATGTAATGAATGCGAATAACTCGGCAATCGATCCGTATCCATTCTCTTCCAATGTAAGCCTGGATACAAAATATGTATTCGACAAAACCATCGCATCCGGCGCTGCTATTACGAATATGGCAAACAGAAAGATCACATGGGAAACGACAACTTCCACGGATATCGGTATTGACGCGACCTTATTCGGCAAACTAAATATCACGGCCGATTACTTCTACAAAGTAACCGACGATATCCTGATGAAACTGAACGTGCCTCTTATCATCGGTATGAACGCACCTTCACAGAATGCCGGTAAAATGGAGAACAGAGGTTGGGAACTCTCTCTAAGCTATGCTGATAACGTCGGCGATTTTAACTATCGTGCATCTTTTAATATTTCTGATGTCCGTAATAAGATTTTGGATATGAAAGGAGTAAACGAAACCGGACTGACCGTTAGTCGCGAAGGACATGAAATGTATTCACTTTATGGTTTGGAAGCTATCGGCTATATCCAGCCGGAAGACTACGATGCAGACGGGAACTATCTGGGAGCGACACAATACGGAAACTTCGGCCCCGGCGATATCAAGTACAAAGACCAGAATGGTGACGGCGTGATCAACACAAGCGACCGGGTTATCATTGGCGGAACAATTCCGCGTTACACGTTCGGTTTATCTCTTTATGGTGAATATAAGGGATTTGACCTGAGTATGTTGTTCCAAGGAGTCGGCAAAGCAGACGGCTACATCAATGGTCAGGGAATCCAGACTTTTGTTGAGGGAGGAACCGTTCAAGAACAACACAAGGACTATTGGACTCCGGAAAACAGGAATGCTAAGTTCCCTCGTTTGGCATTTAATGAAACAAACAATATGCAAAACTCATCTTTCTGGATGAAGAATGCAGCATATGTCCGTATGAAAAACATACAATTGGGCTACTCATTATCAAAGAATATCTTAAGAAAAACACCGATCTCTTACCTGAGGTTCTATGTCAGTGGCGATAACTTGTTGACGATCGACAGTTTCTGGGATGGATTCGATGTTGAGGCTCCTGTCGGAAACGGAGGCTATTATCCGCAATTGAAGACGATCAGCTTCGGTATAGATCTTAAGTTTTAATGTTCACCTTTAAATTAATTCGGAAAATGAAAAAAGTAATATTATATATAACTGCCGTATGTTCTGCGTTATGCATGAATTCGTGTAGCGACTACCTGGACAAGAATCCGTTGAACTCTCCTTCGGACCAGACTTTCCTGGCGACTGAGACTGAAATGCAAATGGCACTGGCTTCCTGCTATTCCGCCTTATGGACCAACTGGGAAACCATGACATTCTTTTTGGCTTTGGATGCAGCATCCGACATAGGATATGACCGTAACACTAATGCCATGCAAACGATCGCACAAGGCGCTGCGGATGCGAACAGCGATCTTGCCAGAGACTATTGGAAATCCTTCTATGCCGGTATTGCCAAATGTAATTATCTTTTAGAAAACATGTCAAGAGGAGAAGAAAATGTAGCTCCTGCGACCTATGCCCAAATCAAGGCAGAGGCCCAATTCCTCCGCGCACTTTATTATTCCTATTTAATCGAACTATACGGAGACGTACCTTTGGTTACGGAAGTGCTGACACTGGAAACGGGGCAGCAGCCGAGAAATCCGAAAAGCGAAGTCGTCGATTTCATCTTAAAGGAATATACGGAAGCTGCTGAAAACCTCCCTTCGGCCAATAACCCGACCTCTGGCCATGCGACAAAGGGTGCTGCCTTAGCCTTAAAAGCAAGAACCGCACTATACAACGAACGCTGGCAGGATGCTATTTCAGCATCACAGGCCGTTATGGCAATGGAAGGAACGGAGTATATCATCGAAGACGATTACTCCAAACTATTCAAATATGAGGGACAAACATCCAAAGAGGTGATTTTCTCCGTTCAATATTTATTAGGAACACAGGTTCATGCGCTCTACCGTCTGTTCGGTTCCCGTAACGCATTGGCTCATACGAACAAGAAACCGGCGTATCAATTGGCCGACGCATGGGAATGCACGGACGGGAAGCAAATAGATAAGTCTCCGCTGTTCGATCCGAAACACCCGTACAAAAACAGAGACCCGCGCTTAGAGTTCACATTAGCAGTTTCCGGTTCAGAATTCCTGGGATTCCAGTTTGAGACTCACGGCGATAGCCTGCTCTGTTGGAATTATATGACAAACCAACGGGTAGACAACTTGGAGGCAACTCATGCGTATGCCACATTTACCGGTATCTGCTGGCGTAAATATGCCAACATTGAAGACAAAGATGCACTGAACGATTGTGACATGAATACGATCCTGATCCGCTATCCGGAAGTATTGCTGACCTATGCCGAAGCAAAAATCAAAGCCGGGGAAATCGATGCATCCGTATTGGATGCCATCAATAAGGTGCGCCGCCGTCCTTCTGTCAACATGCCTCCTATTACGACAACCGATCCCAACGAACTGTTTTATGCTGTTGCCCGCGAACGCAAATATGAGTTTGCCGGTGAAGGCTTGCGATTGTTCGACATCCGTCGCTGGAAAATTGCTGAAGTTGTAATGAATCAGCCTCTTTTAGGACGAATGAAAAAGTCATATCCGGACAAAGCGCCGCGCATGGATGAATGGGGAACCGCTTTCTATGAAGGCATACCTATTGCCGAAAGTGGTGAATCGGCGGACTTTAAGATGCGTATCGTTGATATTCGCAAATTCGACAAAAACAGGGATTACCTGTGGCCGATTCCATATATTGAAAGACAAACAAATCCGAGTTTGACACAAAATCCGAATTACGAATAAACTCGTATCTCTCTCCTATATTTACCCCGGATGTAACATCTGTTTTACCGGAATACATTTCAAGTTACATCCGGGGTAATTATCCCTCATCTATATCATTTATCCTATTCTAACTTAGAATTAACTATATATGAAATACACTATTATTTCTCTTATTCTATGCATATCCTTGTTCTCCTGCCATTCGGAAAAACAAGAAAACATATCTTCTATCAAGGAAGTTGACATTTGTATTTATGGTGGAACCTCGGCAGGCGTTGTAGCCGCCTATTCCGCTAAAAAGATGGGAAAATCCGTTCTCTTGATAGAACCTGGCAAATATCTGGGTGGAATGACTACTGGTGGATTAGGTGCTACCGATATTGGAAACAAATATGCAGTTACGGGATTGGCACGCCTGTTCTATCGCCGCATCGGAGAACATTACAACAAGTTTGAACAATGGACATTCCCTCCCAGTGTAGCTACTGCCACTATGATGCGCTTTGTGAAAGATGCGGATTTAGATGTGTTATATTATCGCCGTATCACAGAGGCATCCGTACAAAACAAAAGAATAGAGGCTATTACACTGGAAGATTCACAACAACCGGATGAGAAAACACTCATTAAAATCCGGGCCAAACAATTTATCGATTGCTCATATGAAGGTGACCTCATGGCAAAAGCCGGCGTTTCTTACTTTACGGGACGCGAAGGGAATGATGAATATGATGAAACACTCAATGGCGTTCAAATGTCTGTCTGGCACCAGTTCCCGGACGGGGTGGATCCTTACCTGAAAGAAGGAGATCCGAACAGTGGCCTCTGTTGGGGAATCCAACCTAACACATTGCAAGAACGGGGCAGCGGAGATAAACTTATACAAGCTTACAACTTCCGTTTATGCCTGACTGACAACAAAGAGAACCAACGGCCGTTTGAAAAGCCGGAAAATTACGATCCTGCTAAATATGAGTTATTGGCACGCGCTATCCGCAAAATGGACCTGCATATAGACAACTACCTGTTATTTAACTGGGGAGTCATGCCGGAGAATAAATACGATGTAAACAACCGGGGACCCTTGTCAACAGATATGATCGGAATGAATTATGATTATCCGGACGGTGATTACGCAACCCGGGAAAGGATCTGGCAAGAACATGTTGACTATACAAAAGGACTTCTTTATTTCCTCACACATGACGAGCGGGTTCCGCTTGAACTTCGCGACCAAGTCTCCCGCTTCGGATGGGCGAAAGATGAATTTGTCGATAATGATAATTTCCCTACCCAACTATACGTGCGTGAAGCGCGCCGTCTGAACGGGGAATATATCATGACGCAAAAGAACTGCCAGGGAGAGGAAACAGTAGGCGATGCGATCGGGATGGCAGCCTACGGAATGGACTCGCACAACTGTCAGCGTATCGTTACAAACGGCATGGTGAAAAACGAAGGAGACGTGGAATATCACGGTTTTCCGCCTTATCCCATCTCGTATAAAAGCATTACGCCTAAACGTGAGGAATGCACCAATCTACTGGTTCCCGTATGTGTATCTTCCACTCATATTGCTTTCGGTTCAATCCGGATGGAGCCGGTATTTATGGTATTGGGGCAGTCGGCAGCCGTTGCATCCGCATTAGCCATCGACGACAATACGGATGTGCAAACAGTCGATGTAACCAAATTGCGCCGGATATTGAAAGAAAATCCGTATCTGGATGGTTCCACACCGGAAATACAGGTCGATGACAGCGAAATTGATAAAGTAAGCAGCGCAGGCGGTTGGCGAAAGAGCTTCGGCCCCCATTATAAAAACAGTTACTTCTGGTCCGCAAACTCAAAGAACAATTGCTCCTTTACCTTTATGCCCATCATTAAAAAAGCAGGCACATACGAAGTTTTCTTCTACTGCACGGCTCTTGCCGACCAGCAAATGCCGGAGGTCATGGCCTTCGATATAGCATGCAAAGAAGGGATCAAGCAGGTGGAAATATCTCCCAAATCCTATAAAGGCTCATGGGTGAGCTTAGGTGCATACGCTTTTGACAAGGGTGACAGGTTATCTTCTGTCACAATCGACGGCCATCGCTCAAAAGGTGCATTATTTGCCGATGCAATTATATTAGTTCCTAAAAAATAAAATCCTTATCTTTATGGCTTCTCATAAAGACCTTTATAAAAAGAAAATACCATGATTACACGACGTGATTTTTTAAAAGTAACGGCAGCCGGAGGAGCATTAGCTTCGTTAGGTAGCGTGACAGAAGCGAAAGCGACGATGCAGGCAGTGGTTCCGGATGACGGATTCTGCCATGAAACGCAACGGGAGATTCCCGTCATTGCCGATGTCGACTTGGTCGTGGCCGGAGGAAGTTCCCGCGCAGTCGCAGCAGCAGTCGCAGCAGCTAAAACCGGCTGCAAGGTCTATCTGATCGGCTATATGCCTTATTTGGGCGATGATATATGCGGCGCATTCCTTTATGATCGTCAAAAAGACGAAACAGCCCAGACCGCTCTTGCCCGCAAACTTTTTGAAGAAGTCAAATCATTCAGGCCTTTGCATTACAAGACAGTGCTGGAGAACGAACTCATCGATAACAATGTTGATTTCCTGTACAGCAGCTACGTTACCAACCTGCTGGTAGACGAAAAAGGGAAACCGGCAGGCGTCGTCATCGCCAATCGCTCCGGCAGACAGGCAATCCGTTGCAAAGGGATTATCGACGCGACCCATAATGCTTCCGTTGCCCGAATGTCGGATATCCAGGTTAAAAACGCAGGACAAGGGACTGTCGAATTTAACTATACAGTCGTAGGTAACGGAAAAAAAGAATCGGCAAACATCACTCATGCAGAAGTCTTGCCGTTGCCGGTCCTGTCCGGCGGGAAAGAATATCCGGTGACACGATACACCTTCCTGATGCCATTGAAGAACGACTCCTACGCCGCTTTAATGGAGATCGAACAAACGGTGAGAACCCAGACTTGGGACCCGGACCAGGTAGACAGCTCAGATTTGCTATGGTATATCCCCCAGCAGGTCATTACCAGCAAAAAAGCATGTAACGAAGTATCGGGAAGTATCAGGCAACTCCCGATCGAGGCATTCCAAGCCGAAAAGTATCCGAACCTTTGGATATTAGGTCCTTGTGCCGAGCTTCCGAGAGAAAGCATGAAAATCGTTATGCGTCCTATCAATGCCGTATTTTTAGGCGAACTCTTGGGAGAAGAAATCGGATTCCGGACCCAACTTCTTTCCATGCCTGCCCAGGCAATCGTATATCAAAAGAAAGTAAACGCCTCCGACTATGGACAAATCGGAGAAGTCCTCCAGCCTCTCCGCCCCCTTCTTCATAAGAATACCGTCAACTCGCCTGCCGGAGCATTACCCGTATTGGGTGAATATGACGTTGTCGTCCTTGGAGGGGGAACGGCAGGAGCTGCCGCAGGTATCTCGGCTGCCCGGCAAGGGGTCAGTACACTGGTACTTGAATATCTGCATGGGTTAGGCGGAATGGGGACAATGGGGCTGATCGGCTGTTACTGGGACGGCTTCAGGGAAGGTTTCACGGCAACCATCGATAACGGTGTACACGAAATGGCACCGGAAAACCATCCACGCCAACAAAAAGACTGGAAGAATCGGGCGGTGTCCGACTGGAAAATGGAATGGTACCGGAAAGAGCTCCTGAAAGCAAACGGGCAACTCTGGTTCGGCGTACTCGGATGCGGTGCATTGGTCGAGAACAATCAGGTAAAAGGGCTTGTCGTGGCAACTCCTTTCGGCCGGGGCGTTATCCGGTCAAAAGTATTGATCGACAGTACCGGAAGTGCAGATATCGCCATTGCGGCCGGAGCGCCGTTCGACTACACCGGCAAAAAGACACTTGCCGTCCAGGGAGCCGGAGCCGGTAAACGCGATCCGGGCGACTCCTACAATAACAACGACTGGTTGTTTATCGACGATACAGACATCTTGGACGTGTCACGCACCTTCATCCAAGCCAAAGTGAAGATGAAAGGCCACTACGACATCGTCAAGGTTCCACAAACACGCGAACGCCGGCGAGTAGTGGGCGAACATATCATCTCGGTCTACGATGTGCTGAACCACCGCCGTTATCCGGACACCATCTCATTCCACCAAAGTTCTTTCGATACACACGGAATGATTGTAGATCCTTACTTCCTTCTCTCCCCACCTATGAAGCGGCACATGATCTACGATGCCGATGTCCCGCTCCGCAGCCTCCTGCCCAAAGGACTGGAAGGTATTCTGACAACAGGGCTGGGAGCCAGTGCACACCGTGACGCGATGCCGGTTATCCGGATGCAGCCCTGCCTGCAAAACCAGGGCTATGCAGTGGGTTACCTGTCCGCACAATGTGTAAAAGAGAATAAAGCACTCCGCAAAATAGACATCAGGAAGATACAAAAACACCTGGTCCGGATCGGCAATCTGCCGGAACGTGTCCTGACCGATAAGGAGTTCAAGGGCTTCAGCAACTCCGACATGCAAAAGGCCGCCCAATCGGCTTCAGACAACTACAAAGGGCTGGAAGTTCTCTTCTCCGACCCGGAACGTTGCCGGAAGCTAATTGACAAGCAATTCAGCCAGACAAGCCTGCCGGACGAAAAAGCAATCCTCGCCAGCATCCTGTGCATGCTGGGAGACAAGAAAGCCGCACCAGCCCTGGAAGAAGCGATCCGCCAGTACAAGAACTGGGATCAAGGCTGGCATTACACGGGTATGCACCAGTTCGGCATGAGCCTCAGCCATCTCGACGCCCTGATCACGGCACTTGGAAAAACAGGAGAGGCATCCGCTTTACCAACCCTCTTGAATAAAGCCGGGCAGTTGACCCCGGAAGACTGTTTCTCACACTTCCGTGCCATTGCTATGGCCACGGAGTCTATCGGTAACCGGGACGCCGTTCCCGTATTGGCAAAGATGCTGACCACTCCCGGCGTCCGTTTCCATGCCATACAGTCTTATAAAGAGGCGCAAAGCAGTGTTGTTCCGGGAGATATCGATACCTCCACCCGTAACCGTGCACTAAAGGAACTGCATCTGGCAAGAGCCCTTTACTTATGCGGAGACGAAAACGATATCGGTAAAACGATATTGGAACAATATGCCAACGGCCTGCAAGGTCATTACGCCCGTTATGCATACGAAGTATTAAACAGTAAATAAATGATTTATGAAAAAGAAAGCGATCCTACTCTCCTTCCTGTTAGGTTGTACGAGCCTGTTTGCCCAATCCTCCTACGACCTCGTCATCGTAGGCGGGAATCCGGGGGGAATCATGGCTGCCATTTCGGCCGCCCGTATGGGTAAAAAGTCTGTGATCCTCGAACGGACCCGCTATGTCGGAGGGCTTCCCGCCAACGGACTGGGGGCGACAGACATTGCAACCCGCGATGCAACGACCGGACTGTTCCGGGAGTTTGTCGACGGAGTCCGGCAATACTATGTCGACACCTACGGCCCGAACTCCGAACAGGTGAAGATGTGCAGCGACGGATACCACTTCGAACCCTCTGTCGGCGCCCGTATCTTCCAAAAGATGCTGGACGGGCAGAAAGACAAAATCACCGTCCTCACCATGCGCCAGTTCGATGCGGAAGATGAAAACATCATCATGCACGACAACCGCATCGAACGGATTCGTATCCTGAACCGCGAAACCGGAAAGATGGAAGAATACAGCGGAGACGTCTTCCTCGATGCCACCTACGAAGGTGATCTCGGAGCTGCCGCCGGAGTGCCCTTCCGTACAGGCCGCGAAGGACAAGACGAATTTGGCGAACCGGGTGCCGGACGCGTCTACAAATACTGGGGCGGACCGGAAGGCGATGGCAGCACGTTCCAACGGGACAATGCCGTCCAGTCCTATAACTACCGCCTCTGTCTGACTAACAACCCGTCGAATCGCATTGCCTTCGCAAAGCCTGCCCGTTACAACCGGGAAGACTATGCCTCCATCGTGGAAGACGTCTGGACCGGACGTAACACCGATGCCGCCATGCAGCGCGTCACCGACGAGATGATGGAAGCGAACCGCCGGCACATCAAAGCCGGTAACCCGTCCCAACTTCCGGGCGACAAATGGGGCATTGCCAAAATCACCAATATTGTCCACGTCCCGAACATGAAGACAGACGCCAACAACCAGCACGGCGTCTTCGTCTCCACCGACCTACCGGAGGAAAACTGGCCTTGGCCGACCTCTTCCTGGGAATGGCGCGATAAGTTTGCACAGCGTCTGCGCGAATATACGGAAGGGCTCTTCTGGTTTGCCCAGAACGATCCAGAACTGCCCGCCCACTTCCGCAAAGCCGCTAAAGAATGGGGACTCTCAAAGGATGAATATACAGACAACGGGCATTTCCCGCGTCAGGTCTACGTGCGTGAAGGCCGCCGCTTCGAAGGGATGTATTTCTTTACCGCCAACGATGCCATCCCGGTGACGATTGGCAGCCGTCCGCCCATACACGAAAGCAGCATAACAGCCAGCCACTATGCACTCGATTCGCACGCAGTACGGAAAAGAGAGACGGGACGTATCCATCTGGACGGTTTCATCAGCTACCCGTCCGCCGTTTATACTGTTCCTTATGGCGTGATGGTGCCTAAAGAGGTGGACAACCTGCTGTTGCCCGTTCCCGTTTCAGGTTCACATATCGGATTCTCCACTCTGCGCATGGAGCCTTGTTGGATGGCAATGGGACAGGCTGCAGGCATCGCTTCCGCCCTGTCGATAGACGAGAAGGTGAAGGTGCAGAACATCGATCTTTCCGCCCTCCAGGACAACCTGGTCAACCAGAAAGCGACGCTGATGTATTTCAAAGATGTGGATTATACCGATCCTCACTTCCGCATGGTTCAATACCTGGGCCTCCGCGGTTACCTTCCCGAATGGAACGCCCGCTTGCAGGAGCCGATCGATGCAGCCACACTAACCGCCTGGAAGCGATTGAGCGGTCTCGACCTGACAGGCTTCGAAGCCGGCAAGACGACAAGACTCACCGTCCTGGAAAACATTTACCAGGAAATTAAATAAGAGGATGTGTCAAACTGCCCGGTTCCCGCGCTTGACGCGGGATCGCATCAGAACCGACCGTATAATCAAATTATCGATAAGGCCTGTTCTCTTGCGGCCCCGCGTCAAGCGCGGGGACAAGTTTGTTTACATCTCCGGCTTGCAATAGTTCAGCACTTCCACATTGCGAATCGAACTCTTGAAACTTCCCGCTTTCTCCAATGGGAAGACCAGCGTACGGACGTAGTTCATCGAGTCCTTGCCGGCATTGAAGTAACGCTTTTGGATATTCAGATCTTCCTTTAGCTTGCCGTCGATATAAAGGCGGGTAGACTTTTCGTCACCGGTAATCGTGACGGTTGCAGTCTCTTCGGGATAGAACTGGTAATTGAACGTGTTCAGATAGCCGTCACGGGCAAAGCCTAATTTGCCGGAAGCCGGATCGGAGAGATAAAAGACTGCGTCCGGCGAGCGGAACAGCTCTGTCCCCTTTTCCTCGGGGGCTGCTTTGATGTCAAAAGAAACGGTGTAATGGTAACCGATCTCCTTCAACCCTGTCGCCATTCCCGGCGTCAGTGTTTCGAGGTTATAGACGGCACGCGGTTCGGTACCGATACGGCCGGCTACGTTCACACCCGGAGCTTCACTGATTGACCGGCGGGCGCTGTTGAAGTCTTCATAAGGAGTCGTGCAATCTTTTCCGGTCCACATCTTTACCGCTAACGTTTGCATGGCCGGAAAGACGCGATAGTGAATATCCTTCGTGCTGATCCCGTTGCCGGCATGGTCGTTCCAGACGGCAAACATGCCGCCTTTGATCTGCTTATGTTTTTCGGGGAACACCTCTTTCCCGATGTGCGCGGGCGTCCATTCCTTATACAGCATTTCGGTGTTCAGGTAATCATAATAATAACCGGCTGCCGGGACGATATACAGATAGCCGTCGGGGATACTGATCAGGTCATAGCCTTGCTTGATCATCTCCTTCGGATTAGCATAGCCGTTATACCAGGCGCTCATCAGCACGTTTTGGGATTTGACGGGCGTATCGCCTTTTGCATGTGTCAAAGCTCCCCAGACACAGGCCTGCTTGCCGAAGCCTTCGACAAAGCGGATATAATGGTCGGTGAAGGCACGGAACTTCTCGACCACATCTTTCTTCTTATTCGAATATTCGTCCGTGCCGATATGCACGCGTTTACCGGCAAAGACGGGATTGCGTCCTTCCAGGTATTCGCGGAAGAGGGCGTCGACGAACTCGTATGTTTCCGGTTTGAACAGGTCGAGGTGATCCATGCCGTACTCTTCACTGCCAATCTCCGGCTTATACTGCGTCAGGGCAAGGGAATGAGCCGGAACGTCTATCTCCGGAATAATCTCCACACCTAAGCTGTCAGCCAGTTGTTGAAGGGCGATAAACTCCTTCTTCGTATAGAAGCCATCGCGGGCGGTCAGGCCGGGGAAGGTTTCGCATTCCAGGCGGAAAGCGGAATAGGTCTTGTTCCAGTCATGATTGTAGTATTGTTTGAAGGCATTGTCGTTCAGGTGGATCTGGAAAGTATTCATCTTGTAATAAGCCATCATCTTCACATAATCGCGCAGCATGCTCATCGGGATGAACTTACGGCCGCAATCCATCATAAAGCCACGGATGGCATAGTCGGGATAATCGCGTGCCGTGCCTTTGGGCAACGCCTGGCCAGCCTCTTGTTCGGACATCTGGAGCAAGGTGCGGGTAGCCCAGTAAAGCCCTTTACTCTTGGGAGCGGTCACGGTGACACGGTCAGTGATCTTCAGGTTGTAGCCTTCTTCACCCAAGCGGCTGTCGGAAGAGAGAGTGAGGACGAAGTCACCCGCCGATGCACCGCCCTGCACGACCTTCATCTGCCGGCCGAACATCAGCTCGTAGTCTTCGGCAAACTGCGTGGCAACACGGGCTACAGCTGGGTCTTTACCGGTGTAGACAATACGGGAGGTTGCCGCCGGGGTAAACATTCCCTGGCTCCCTCTCCACTCCTGAAGTTCAGGGATGACGAACGGTTTTTTGTTGTTAGCGGCGTCTGCCTTTCCGGGCAATAATAACAAGGCTGCAGAGAGCAGCCAATAAAGTTGTATCTTCATAGGTATTTGAATTAAAATGTGACAAAGATATATAAAAGAACGGACGTTTCTGATTGATTTATTACTTTTGCAACCAAAATCTTTCTAATGAGTTACAATTGGAACACGCGGACGGAACTTTTGTTAGGCGCCGACCGGATGGAACAGCTTGCACATAGCCATGTATTAGTCGTCGGATTAGGGGGCGTCGGCGCTTATGCTGCCGAACAGATATGCCGGGCTGGAATCGGACACATGACGATTGTCGATGCCGACACCGTGAACGAGAGCAACATCAACCGGCAACTTCCGGCCTTGCATTCCACATTAGGGATGCCGAAAGCCGAAGTCATGGCCCGTCGTTTATTGGATATCAACCCGCGTCTGAAGCTGACCGTTATCAACGAATTCCTGCGTGACGAAAGGACGGAAGAGGTGCTTTCCGCCACCCGATACGATTTCATTGTCGACGCGATCGATTCCCTCAGTCCGAAAGTATTCCTCCTGTATCATGCTCACAGGAAAGGGATTCCGGTCGTCTCTTCCATGGGGGCGGGAGCCAAGACAGACCCGTCGCAAGTCCGGATTGCAGACATATCTAAAACCTGCAACTGCGCCCTGGCAAAAGCCGTACGCAAACGGCTACGCGGACTGGGCCTGAACAAGGGGATTCCGGTTGTTTTCTCCACAGAGATTGCGAATCCGGATGCTGTCGTAGAGATCGAAGGCGAACAGTGCAAACGCACGACCACCGGAACTGTCTCGTATATGCCGGCGATATTCGGCTGCTATCTGGCATCGTATGTTATTAACCAGTTGAAAGTTGAAAGTTGAAACTGATATGATAAAGACAGAAGGAATAACCAAGAGCTTCGGCTCCCTGCAAGTACTGAAAGGCATCGACCTGACGATAGGCGAAGGCGAGGTTGTCGCCATTGTCGGCCCGAGCGGAGCAGGCAAAACAACCTTGCTGCAGATTGTCGGGACATTGGATGCGCCCGATAGCGGCAAACTATATATCAACGGGACGGAAACCGTACGTCTTTCGGAAGAAAAGCTGGCAGCTTTCCGGAACAAGAACATCGGCTTTGTCTTCCAGTTCCACCAGCTTCTGCCGGAGTTCACGGCTTTAGAAAACGTGATGATCCCCGCCCTTATCGCCCGCGAAAAGCCGGCTGTGGCAGAGAAAAGAGCTAAAGAGATACTGGACTTCATGAGTCTGGCCGACCGGATGTCACATAAACCGAACGAGCTTTCAGGCGGCGAGAAACAGCGCGTAGCCGTAGCCCGCGCCCTGATCAACAATCCGTCCGTCATCCTCGCCGACGAACCCTCGGGCAGCTTAGACACCCGCAACAAAGAGGAATTGCACAAGCTATTCTTCGACCTGCGCGACCAGATGCACCAGACCTTCGTTATCGTCACGCACGACGAACAACTGGCAAACGACACGGACCGCGTAATCCACATCAAAGACGGCGTAATTCATAATTCATAATTCACAATTCATAATTCAACTATATGTCCCATCATCATAACAGAGCAACATTTGGTAGTAAAATAGGTGTAATCCTGGCAACAGTAGGCTGTGCCGTCGGACTGGGTAATATCTGGCGGTTTCCTTATATGGTCGGTTCCAACGGAGGAGCAGCATTCCTCCTTATCTACATCATTTGCATTATCTTATTAGGGCTTCCGGTGATGATCACAGAGTTTTTCATCGGACGTCATTCCCGCAAAAACGCAGCCGGCGCCTTCAAGGTTATGGCACCGGGAACAAAATGGTCTCTTATCGGCTACAACGGCGTACTGGCGGCATTCCTGATCCTGGGCTTCTACTCGGTAGTGGCAGGCTGGACGCTCGAATATATCATGCAAGCACTGGACGGTTCACTAACGGGCAAAACAGCGGCCGAATTCAAACTGGACTTCGAACAATTCTCATCCGGGATCGTACGGCCGATAGGCTGGACAATTGCCTTCATCGCCCTGACGCATATCATCATTATCTCCGGCGTAAAAGAAGGTATCGAACGGGCATCCAAAATCATGATGCCCATGTTATTCCTGATTCTGATTGCCCTCTGCATCCGTTCGGTCACGTTGCCGAATGCCGAGAAAGGGTTGGCATTCCTGTTCAATCCGGACTTCAGCAAAATCTCCTCGTCGGTTGTGCTCAGCGCAATGGGGCAGGCTTTCTTCTCGCTTAGTATCGGAATGGGATGCCTGATTACTTACTCGTCCTATTTCAAGAAAGACACAAAACTCCAGACAACGGCCCTGCAGGTCACAGTCCTGGACACGCTGGTCGCTATATTGGCAGGAGTGATGATATTCCCGGCAGTATTCAGTTTCGGCATTGCTCCGACAGCAGGTCCCGAACTCGTGTTCATCACACTACCGAACGTTTTCGAACAATTGCCCTTCGGCTGGATCTGGTCCACTGTCTTTTTCGTGCTGCTCGCCTTGGCGGCTCTGACTTCGACAATCTCGCTTCATGAGGTAGCGACAGCCTATGTACACGAAGAATATCATATTTCACGAAAAAAGGCGGCCTGGTTCGTTTCAGGCGGCGTGCTGACATTAGGGATTCTCAGTTCGCTCTCATTCAGCGTGCTGAAAGAGTTCACGATCGGCGGCTTGATTTTCTTTGATGCGCTGGATTACCTGACAGCAAAAATAATGCTCCCCTTAGGCGGTATGCTGATCTGTATCTTTGTCGGAACACGTGTCGACCGCAAGATCCTGAAAGCCGAGTTGACGAACGAAGGAACCGTCCCGTTCCATTTCTTCAACACCTACGCCTTCTTCATGAAGTACATTGCTCCGGTCGCTATCGGCCTGATTTTCCTCAACGAGTTAGGGCTGATCAACAGGATTATAAAACTGTTTTAAAATACCCCGAGAAGTTCCTTGCATATCTGCAGGGAACTTCTACCTTTGTGAAACAGTACTCATTTAATAAACAATCGCCTTATGGAAATCAAAACCATCAAGAAAAAGAGAAAACTACTTCCCGGTCTTGACATGACGCAGGAAGAATTAATGGCACGCGTCCGCAAAGCGGAGGAAGGACCATTCTATACATTGGAAGAGTTCAAACAAAAGATGCAGGAATGGAAAGCCCAAAAGTACTGAAGTACTCGATATAATTTCTTATCGGGAAAGTATTTCAAAGATACAGAAAAGACGACAAATAAAATTATAACAAATACAGCCTCTTACTATGAACTGGCGAGACCTTCTCTATTTCTCCAAAGGCGAAAGGCGGGCGTTGACCTTGCTGCTTTGCCTGATTACAATCTCTTGGATTTTATTGCTTTGGACGGGTAAAAAAGCGATGCCTGTCGCTTTGGAAACGGATGCCCATCGGACGGGAAAGCGACTGGCATCGGACGAAAAACAGATCATCACTGGAAAAGACATATCCGAAAGGGAAAGAGATTCTATCCGAAAGGAATCCGAATTACATCCGAAGGGGAAGAAAAATACCCATAAAGAAAACGCTCCTTTCCCAACAAAGAAAACACGAAAAGAATACAAGCCATACGTCCGGACAGAGAAGTTCCCGGAAGGGACGCTTGTCGAACTGAATGCAGCCGACACGACCACCCTGAAGAAAGTTCCCGGCATCGGCAGCACCTTCGCCCGCCGGATTGTGAAATACAGGGAACTGTTGGGCGGATTCTACACCGTCGGCCAATTGTCGGAAGTGTATGGCATCGACGAAGAGCGCTATACTGCCCTCGCCCCCTGGTTCTTCACCGACACACTGTACATCCGCAAACTGAATGTCAACGCCCTGCCCGCCGCAGACCTCCGCCGTCATCCTTACCTCGACTACCGGCAGGCAAAAGCCATCGAACAGCTCCGCAAACAAAAAAGCAGACTCTCCGGATGGGAGAACCTACAACTGATAGAAGAATTTACAGATATGGACAGGAAACGGCTCAGGCCATATCTGTCGTTCGAATGAGAAACTGAGACTAAAAAAGGGCATCCTCTCGGACGCCCTTTCTCATTCAATACTAAAACTCTCTTATATCTGGATTAGTATACATTTACCTTGGTAACAATCGTATTGCCGGCATTGGTTAATTTCACAATGTAAATGCCATTTGTT
>NZ_QREV01000049.1 GCF_003363715.1 Parabacteroides acidifaciens | reverse complement strand
GTATATTTTCGATTGTGTCGCTTTTCTTTACACATTTTTATTTTCTAATTGTGTAAACTTTTTTCCGTACAAGTCAGGGATAAGATTAAGACGGCATAAAACCGTATTTACATGCCGGCTCACGGAAATCAGGTGCCGACCGGAGGGACGGCTACCGGTTATGTTTGATCAGATTCATGAACTCTTCGCGCGTCTTGGCTTGCTGGAAGAATCCCGTAAAGTCGGAAGTGGTGGTCAGGGAGTTCTGTTTCTCGACGCCGCGCATCTGCATGCACATGTGCTGGGCTTCGATGACAACCATGACGCCAAGCGGGTCGAGCGTTTCCTGGATGCATTCTTTGATCTGCATCGTCAGGCGTTCCTGAATCTGAAGACGGCGGGCGAAGATATCCACGACACGGGGAATCTTGCTCAATCCTGTGATATATTTTTTAGGGATATAGGCGACATGGGCTTTCCCGAAGAAGGGCAGCATATGATGTTCGCAAAGGGAAAAGAAGTCGATGTCCTTCACAATGACCATCTGCTTGTAGTCTTCCTCCTTGAACATGGCGCCGCGGAGCACGGCTGCCGGGTCTTCCTGATAGCCTTTTGTCAGGAACTGCATGGCTTTGGCAACGCGCTCGGGAGTTTTCAACAGGCCTTCGCGGTCCACGTCTTCGCCAAGCAGGCTGATAATACTTTTATAGTGTCCGGCCAACTCTTCGCGGGCCTGCAAAGTCTTAGCGTTTACTTCTTCACTCATTTCAATTCAATGGGATTTTGACTTCTTCCTTTACGATGTACATCTCTTTCTTGTAGGCGGGGAATGCATCCATCAACAGACGTTGCATATGGTAAGCCTCTTCGTGCGAACGGAAATCGCCGACACGCACGCGCCAGAACGGAGCGTTATAGGTCACGTAGGTCGGGACATCGGGGAAAAGCTCATTAATTTCTTTTTCTTTCCGGAACGCCTCGTCTTTGGATTTACGCTGGTTGTTGCCGGAAAACACTTGTGTACGATAGCCTTGTATCTTCAAAAAGGCCGTACTGTCGGTCTTCTCTACACCTTCGCCATGCAAACGTTTGCCCATCATCGTGCGAAGAGCATCCGGCTGGCGTACCACAACAGTTCCTTTTCCCGGAACCTTTTCCTGCAGGGCATCGACAATAGTCACCGCCGATCCGTCACCACCGGTCTGGGCGGACAGGGCGGACGCGCCGAGCAACATACATAAAGATAGGATACGTTTCATGTTAATTGAAAGTTGAAAATTGAAAATTGAAAATTAAAAGGAGACAGAGCCCCAATCGGCTGAAAGCCGAAACAACTTTCAATTTTCAATTTTCAATTCTTAATTTATTAGTTGAACGCCTCAATAATCGGCATGAACTTATCAACAGCCAAAGATGCGCCGCCGATCAGACCACCGTCTACGTTCGGTTTGGAGAACAATTCTTTTGCGTTGCCTGCGTTGCAGCTACCACCGTAAAGGATTGTGCAGTTGTCAGCGATTTCCTGGCCATATTTAGCAGCCAATGTAGCGCGGATATGCGCGTGGATCTCTTCAGCCTGGTCGGAAGAAGCGGTTTTGCCTGTACCGATAGCCCAAACCGGTTCGTAAGCTAATACGATCTTAGCGAAGTCTTCAGCAGACAGGTCGAACAGAGAGCCCTTGATCTGAGCGTCTACCACTTCGAAATGCTTGCCGGCTTCTCTTTCTTCCAGCACTTCACCGATACAGAAGATCGGAGTCAGGCCGTTAGCTAAAGCCAATTCAACTTTTGTTTTCAGGATTTCCGGAGTTTCGTGATAGTAAGCGCGTCTTTCAGAGTGGCCTAAGATCACATATTTTGCACCTGTGGAAGCAACCATAGCGGCAGAAACTTCACCAGTGTAAGCACCTTTTTCCTTGTCGGCGCAGTTTTCAGCAGCAACACCGATCTTGTCAGTATCGATAGCGGCAGCAACGCTTGCCAAGTGAGTGAACGGAGTACCGATGATCACATCGCAGTTGATTGTTTTACCTTTAAGAGCTTCGTCTAAACCTTTTGCCAAAGCAAGACCTTCAGGAAGGGTAGTGTTCATCTTCCAGTTTCCTGCAACAATATTCTTTCTCATGACTTAATTAATTAAATATGTAATACAATAGTTATTTCTTTTCTTTGCGTCTGCGCCGGAAGCGCAACAGGTCGTACACCCAAACAAGCAGCAAAGGTACGGTAAAAGTCAATAAGTTGGTTGCGAGCGCAACATCTTCTTTACTTTTTATACGCTGCCCGTCCAGGCAGCCGTCCATCACCGCTTTCACATCTTCTTCCGCCGGGATGTCGTTGTAATGCCATTTGCCCAGTATCGTGCCGTCTTTCAACAGCACCAGTCCGGGATTGGAACGGATGATTGTCTTGAGCAACACCTCGTCCGCCATCCGGTAAGGATATTCGGCGCCGGTATTGTCGCTCCACGTATCGATTGCCTCCGGCGATGAGCCGGTTACGCAGTAAAACGGTATGTTGTGTTCAAGCGCATAGTCATACACGCTGTTGATCTCGTCCATCCGTTCGTCGTCGGCATCTTCCAGTTTCGGGGAGATCAGGAGGAGAACCGGACCGGGATTGCGGATGATTTCATCCGTCACGTCCTCGCCTTCGCCGTTATAGATGTTAAAGCCGGCAACGGGCGTTTCATATCCTTTCCGGATCAGTTCGGTTTTCGACTCTACGAACGTCCAGCTACTGTCGTTTGCCGGATAGTCTTCGAGCGAGAACTCTTTCTTCACCCCGTCTTTCTCATAGACGAACGAATACTTATATTCATCCTCGGGAGCGCCGTCGGGTATCTCCATCAACTGCGGGATATTCGCGCCGACCTTATAAGGGCGGAAATCGATTACCGGCAGGTGGTTGTAGTTATAATAAGCGAAACCTACCCCGAACAGGTAGGCATAGAGGGCGACAAACCAATAAGCGCGGTAAGTAAAACACTGGAACAGCCGTTGGTTATAAATAAACACGGTAACGGCCGCAGCAGAAAGGACAATGTTTTTATAGAATGTCTCCCAATTCGTAATGACCAGCGCATCGCCGAAGCATCCGCAATCCGACACCGGATCGAAAAGGGCCAGATACAGGGTGAGCGGCGTCATAAACGCCATAAACACCAGCACGAGGAAAGAAACATACCGCCGGTACACGCCTAACAGCATACAGACACCTAATGCAAACTCGATAGCCGAGAGGTTGAAAGACAGCAATACCGTAAAAGGCTGTAACTTGTCCAGTCCGAAGGAAGTCAGATAATCACCTATCTTGATCGCCCCTCCCACCGGATCGACCGCCTTGACAAAGCCGGAGAAGATAAACACGACTCCGATCAGCAGGCGGCAGAGTTCTGCCAATATCTTTATAACGGTATTTTTACTTTTCATTTGTCTCTTATTTTTTAAGTACAGGTGTGTGCGTTCTATTCACTGCGTCTGTGTCCTGGCGGGCTTGACCCGCCATCTCATCCTAATCACTGTAAATCCGTTTAGGATGAGGTTGCGGGTCAAGCCCGCAATGACACGCTAAAGCATTAGAACTTATTTTTGACGCACCCTTCTTCTTCTTCACCATATTCAAGTTTTATCAGTCCGAACAGGGCGTAGTTGATCATATCCATATAGTTGGCATCGATGCCTTCGGAGACGATCGTCTTGCCGCCGTGGCTCTCGATCTGCTTCGTACGATAGAGCTTCATCAGAATCAGGTCCGTGTAGGAACTGATACGCATACCGCGCCACGCCTCATCGTAATCATGGTTCTTGGCATACATCAGTTCTTTGGTTTCCGTGATGTACTGGTCGTACAAGGCAAGCGCCTCTTCATTGCTCATATCGGTCGTATCGGCAAATCCCTTTGCCAACTGTATCAGCCCGATCACACCATAATTGACGATTGCCACGAACTCCGGACGGATGCCTTCGTCCACCATGCTCACGCCTTTTATTTCGAGGCTGCGGATCCGGTTTGCCTTAATAAATATCTGGTCGGTCACCGACTGCGGACGCATAATGCGCCACGACGGACCGTAATCTTTCAACTTCTTTTCAAACAACTCCCGGCACTGGGATATCACTTTTTCAAATTGTTCCTTCGTATCTGCCATGCTTTCTTATCATTAACGCAGCAACAAAGATACAGATAAATCCATACCTGACCAAAAGAGAACCGACTTTAACCGTCTGTAGCATATTTATGGAAGAGTTGTTTATACAAGTAAAGTTTCTTAGCTTTGTGGAAACATTTTTTCAAACAGACACTTCCATGAACAGGTACGTTTCCGCGATAACGGGTTATATCTTACTATTCTTCGTCCTCCTGTCAGGCGCATGCACGGCGCCATCGGACCGCGACCTGCTCGACCGGGCGGAAAGCTGCCTGCCGGAGAACCCGGACAGTACGCTCCTTCTCCTCAAACAGATCCGTTTCCCCGAACGGCTGACGGGAAAAGAGCTGGCCGATTATTGGTATCTGCACGCAACGGGACGCCGTAACACAGACCGCTCATATGTGACCGACTCGCTGTTGCAGATGTCTATCGACTACTACGCCGCCGTCCCCGACTCCGCCCGCTTGCGTGATTGTTACCGCTTAGAGGCACAACGGCAGGAGTGGCTGAAACAGTTCGACCGGGCGGATGCCTTCTACCGCCGTGCCATCGAAGTCTGTCCGCACGACCAGCAGAACCATATTCCGGCCCTATACAGCAAACTTATCCTGTTGTACAACGACCATATCAATCCGAAAAACTATCCGCTTGCCCGGCAGTATGCCCACAAGCTGCTATCCATAACCACCGATCCGGAATGGCGGGCGGATACATACTACGAATTAGCCGCCAGCTACAACTTCGAGGGACTGCACCCGGATTCGGCTGTTTATTATACCTACAAATGCCTGGAACTGGTTTACCAAATGCCCTTGCAGCAACGTCCTTTCTATTTGAGTAACTGTGCCAATATGATCGGGCTGGATGCCCACGAAGCATTGAGACTGTCCGACGAAGCAATCGCCATCAATCCCGAACGCTATTTATTTTCCAGCACCAGCACGAAAGGTTATATTTATTTAGCGATGGGCAAACCGGACTCTGCCCTGCTATGTTACCAAAAGGCAGCGGAGGCCTATAAAAAAGAAGTTATCCGGATAAAGGAAGACTACCCGACCGCCCATAACTCACTCAGCACTTTATATGCAGCGACCAGCTACGCCCTGTCGCCCAAAGACATCCGGACAAAAGAGTTTATCTACAACGACTCGATCAACACAGCATCCTTCCGCCAGCGACTGATCAACAGCGAGCACGTCCAGAACCAGCAGGTTCTTCTGGAAAAGCAATATACGCTCAACCTGCATCAGCAGCAACTCAAACTATTGCTGACCGGAATCCTCTGTGCCGTTATCTTGGCAGGCGGTATCCTGTATCTCTACATCCGCAACCGCAGGCAACGCTGGGTAGCTTCCGAAGAAAAAGCCGAAGCATTAGAGCACCTGTTGAACGAAGCCCGGAAGAATATGGCTGAAGAACCGGCTGCCGATGGAGCATTCTTCCGCCGCATCCTGCTGAAACAATTGGGATTGATCCGCCTGCTTGCCTCCTCGCCGACCAGCGCCAACCAGGAACTCCTCCGGCAAATAGCGAATCCGGGAGAGGGAACAGAAAAGGGCAACCGCCTGTTGATATGGGAAGAGCTTTATCCGATTATCGACGCGTCTTATAACGGTTTCTATACGAAACTGACCAACCGTTACGGCGAGTTGCTGAACGAGAAAGAGATTCAGCTTTGCTGCCTGTTATGCGCCGGCTTCACCACGAAGGAAATCAATGTCGTCACCGGACAGGGCATATCGACCATCTACCACCGCAAGATAGATATCCGCCGTAAACTCGACCTGGACGAGACGAAGGGACTCGCAGACTTCATCCAGTCTGTATATTCAGCTTGATTGCAAAAGGCCTGCCGGTTGTCTGAAGGGAAGAAATGCCCGGCTGTTATTAAAAGTAAACCGTTTCGTTACTTGAACCGCCCTCTTCCCAGGGATTGATGCTACCGGAGAGGTGGATGTCTTTGGCCTGTAGCGTAAATTCGTATGTCTGTTTTTTGCCGGCTTCGAATGCTTTGGTGGATTCGATGCGGTAGTCTTTATCGCTTATGCGGACAATAAAGACGGGTTTGGCAACCGGGTAGAGCAGGCAATCGGTTGTGATTGTCTTTTGCGTCGGGCCGATCTCGATGTTCTGGCTTTTGACAAAGGTATAGTTGCTTTCGGTGGCCGCTTGTGTCAGCTTGCCTGTTTGTATGTCGAGTTGTATAACGGGTGAATAGCCTGCGAGGGAAATACTTTGCAGGATCATCGTTTCTTTGATATCGTCGGCTTTCTCAAATTTGACCGTGATAGCCGAGAGTAAATGGTTGAAGGCGAGGTTTACCGTCTCCGCACTTGTGGCTTTGCTCCGGTTCAGGACGGGAGTCGCCCACATAATATCTTCTTGTTTGTTTAGATCGAACGGAATACTTCCGGGTGTATTGGTTCCCGATTGGGTATAAGGATAATAGGCGTAGAAATTAAGCAGGGTGTCGGGATTGATGGGATAATGGCCGTCCACAGAGGCGATTAATTCGCTGCTTCCTACCTGCTGAGTATAAAGAGTGTTTGTCAAATCCTTGCGCAGCGTGGTGTTCACACTTCCGTCACTTTTATGATGCCCCCAGGAAAAGACTCCGATCTGGGAATTGTCGGGAAGGGTGGCGTCGGTGATAATGGCTTTGGTGGTGAGGGTTTGGATGCGGGTGGAGAAATGGATAGGATCACTTATCTCTGTTGGGATGACACTTGTGCTTTCTGTACAACCTAAACAGCAGATAAAGAGGGATAAATAGTAAATTGATTTCCGCATAAACCTGTGAATTTTTTTATAGAATTTAAGTGAGCAAAAAGAGTATACCAAAGGAACCTTGTTCACGTGTCAAGCGCGTGAACAAGGTGCTTTTGATATACTTGGGAGAACTTTTGATCCCCTTTCCTTATAAGTTGGAATTATTCTATTCTTCCTGATCCTGTTCCTGTTGTATCCCACGCTGTTAATCCGGCTTCAGCTGAAACTGTTTTTCCAGAAAATGTTAGAGTTATTTTGTAAGAAGTTCCTGCTTTAGTCTTGTTATCAGTCTCAGTTGTAACTATTGAAATATTTTCATATGTGGTAGAACCTGCTACTATAGTAAGCGTCATATCCGCGCCTGCTTGTACCATTACAGCTTCTCCTGCTGATTGAGCTGTTCCGTTAGGAGTGATAGTACCATTATATACTGTAATATCATTTCCTGCTGCAAGAGATTCAAAAGTTAATGCAGAGGGGTTTGTCAAATCTAATTTTGCTTTCCTATTGGTGCCCTTTAATATGATAGATGTAATATATCCACCTGTGTAACCAGCATCTGATAGCACCTCGAAAGTTAATTGAGTGAGTAAATGGTTAAATGTGAATTCACCAAATTGTTCTCCAACTTTTTTATTCCCATTTTGTGACGCTGTAGACATTATATCCATATCCGCATTTGCTGGTATTTCAAAAGAAACTTCGTTAGCAGTTCTTGTAATATTTTCTGTTGGATAATATCCAACAAGAGTTGTATTTGAACCATCATTATTGTAATAATGAGCTTGGGGTGTAGTAAAATTACTTTCTGTAAAAGATATTTTTTTATCTGAACCAATAGTGGCATACCAGTCTTCATCAAAAGTTGTTGAACCCTTTTTTGCAAAATTAACTTTTGTATTGTCCCATGCTGTAACTGCTGCTTTCGTCTCAACACCAACAACCCCCGCATTCAGTTTTATCTCCACCTTATCCTGCTTTCCGCCAGTCACATCGTCTATCGGATCATTTTCACTTGAACAACTAACCATTGCTGCCATAGCAAGCATACCAAATAATAGATTCTTCATAATTATAAATTTTTAAATTGTTATACCCTATAATCGTTAATTAAATATTCGTTGTCTATTCGATAATTAAACTATCACCGGATGTTACCTTCCACCGGTTGATTGTTACTGTGAAATTGGGACCGGGGGTGACGTCGGCTTCTATCGCGATGTCTATGTCTTGCCCTTCGGTCTCGTTGAGGGATGTACCTAAGTCGATCGTTGAAGAACTGCTACTCCCGTCGGATAAGGTAAAGTCTAATGTTACCTCGTGGGTCGGAGTCGTACCCGGCTGCTCTTCGCCTTCTCCTTTTTCTTTCGGTTTTCCCAACATCAGAATGTTTGCACTGACTCCTTCCTCCGAAGGGGTGGTTTCAAAAGTCCGGTCTGCCTTTGCGTCTGCCACAACCTCCTGTTTACTGAGGTTGATAGCGCTCGACAGGCCACTGATAGTTCCTTTACAGCCCGTTATATGTTCCATTCCTTCCACCTTCACTGTGATGGAGAGGTTGCGGACCAGAGGTTCGGGCTTGAATTCGATCAATTCGTTGCTGCCTCTTTTTACCTCTAACTCTTCGACTACGATTCCGTACAGGGGAATCGTCCCGCTCTGTATCCCGTCGGCAGCTTTCGTTGTTACAAGATACGCTTCGGCAGTGTCGAAGTTGTTCGTATTCCTGAAAGCAATATTTGCCGCATCACAATTAAAGATCAAAAGCTTGTAACGGGCGGGCGGCAAGGCGAAACGCAACCGGTCCGCATCATTATCCATTTGGATCATCGATCCTCCGTCCATCGGATAAAAACAGTATCGAAGCTTTTCCGGAGCGGGGAACCCTTTCAACAGCTTATCCCATTTAAAGGAGTATTCTATGTTTCCCTGCTCATTCTGCTCCGGTGTGTCATTTGTGCTACACTTAACCAGTGTGACGATGATGCAGCAGACCATAAAAGCGATTCCTGTTTCTAAATACTTCCGAATGTCCATTTGGCTCAATAGTGATTGATAATCAAAACTTGCTTTCTGTTATGATGCAAATGTACAGGGATTATAGACCGGCAGAATTGTTTTTTCTGACCAAAGAGTTGCAAAACTTGCAACAAATGTTGATTTTTATGCGTTTTCGCCTCTTTCGTTGCGAATAGCGCGTGGAGATTTGCCGAAATTGGCCCGGCAGAAGTGGGAAAAGTTCGATAATGACTCGAAACCGTACTTATAGCAGATTTCAGAGATACTGATATCGGTAGTGGTCAAATCACTTTGTATATCCTGGCATTTCTTCTTGAGCATCCACTGGTAAGCCGGTTCGCCGAAAGTGTCTTTGAATAGACGGCGAAAAGTGGGGGTACAGTACCCCCCTAATTGAGCAAAAGACTCCACGTCTTTTGCTTTCAGGTAATTTTGCATGACAAAATAGCGGAATGTTTTACTATACCTATATATAGGTGCATAAAAAGCCGCTATTTCTTTGATGGTATAATAGCAATTGAGCAGGAAATACAATTCCGTCCGTTTGGCCTCAAGAAGCTCCGCACACAGAAGTTCATTGTTGAGGTACATTTTCAACCCGTTGATGAAAAGGCGCAGGGGAAAACACATATCCATCACGATGGGTTGCATGGGGGTTTCTTTTGCCAGCTCCAATCCCCGGTTATAGCGATCGGTGCAAATATTTTTCGGAGTCTCAAACAGGTAAAGGATGCATTCCGTCGCTTCCAGTATCCGAAATTCCACACGCGAACCGATCGGCTGCATGATGAACTGTCCGTCATGGAATATGGTTCCCGGATGTTCTTCGCTGTTGACCTGCACGCGCCCGCTCACCAGAAAATAGATCGTATTCTGCGAACACCGTTCCTTCGGGAGTATCATTCCCTTGATGTAAGAACGGTATTTGAACAGTTGCTTCTGGTAATGGGAACAAGAAGAACAGTCAGTATATTTCTGACAAATAAAATCAGACATGTGTGCCCGGATTTAGAGTTTGACCTTTTTGCTTTTACCCTGGTTCTCGTTATGGAAACGGTCTACGGCTGTCACGACATAGCGGTATTTGCGTTTTCCGTTGTCGTAAGGCAACAGGTAACCTGTTTCCCGCGTGATAGCGACTATCTTTGACGGATCGCTCAAGTTGACCGGTTCTTTATCTTCAAAACGATAGATGACGAAATAACTTGCCAGTTCCGGGTTGGTTTTACTCTGTTCGGCCTGCCAACGCAGCAGGTAGCCTTGTGCCGTCCATTCCGTTTTCAGCTTCCGGACTTCCTGGGGAGCGCGGTTGTGCATATGCGTATAAGCCGGGATCAGCGCCGGGTAACGGTGGTAGTTCCGCTTCAGGCTGTCGGCCACGCCTTGGTTATTCCACAGGATTTCGTTTGCCGGCCAGAAACAGTTTCCGCTGACATGAGGCAGGGCACGCTCGTAACGCATCTTGCGCGTCAGCTGTCCGGCTTTCATGGTACGGGCAACATCCTGTCCGATGTACAGATGTCCGCCGTTGGCGTTCTTATCCCACCATTTAATAAGGGTGATATAGTCGGCTGCCGAATGCCTGATTTCCCAATATATCTGTGGAATGTTATAATCGATCCAGCCCTCTTTCACCCAACGTGTGACGTCGGCATACAGGTCGTCGTAGTTTTGCAGGCCGTTTGTGTCGCTGCCCGAACCGTCGGGAGTGCTCTTTTTATTACGATAGATGCCGAACGGGCTGATGCCGAAGCGCACCCAGGGTTTGGCCAACAGGATGGTACGTTTGATTTCGCGTATCAGCGTGTTCACATTCTCCCTCCGCCAATCGCCGCGTTGTGCAGCCGTATAGCCCTTGTTCAGACCATATTTCCGGAAACTCTTATCATCCGGGAAAGGCATACCGGCCGCCGGATAAGGATAGAAATAGTCATCCATATGGATAGCATCGACATCATAACGGCTTACGATATCGCGCACGACACGGCAGATAAACTGCCGGCTTTCCGGCAATCCCGGGTCAAAAAGGATTTGTTTATTATAGGTCACGAACCATTCGGGATGCTTATTATATATATGTGAATCGGCAAAACGGGTATTTCCGGCTGTGCTTGCCCGATACGGATTCAGCCAGGCATGAAACTCCATATTCCGCTTATGGCATTCTTCGATCAGGAAAGCCATCACATCAAAGTTCCCGGCCGGTGCAAGCCCTTGCTGTCCAGTATAGAAGCGGCTCCAGGGCTCGATATCCGATTTATAGAAAGCGTCGGCCTCGGGGCGCACCTGGAAGACGATGGCGTTGATTCCGCATTTTTGCAGGTAGTTGAGCTTGCGGACAAAGTCTTTCCGCATCTGTGCAGGAGTCATATCCTTATATTCTCCCTGAAATGCGGTCTGTATCCAGGCTCCGCGGAACTCCCGCTTCGCCTCTTTACCTGTCGGTTGTTGTGGTATTTGTTGTGTCGTCTTACAAGATGTCACCGCACAAAGCAGTGCTATCAAGAACCAATGAAGGTGTTTTGTTATCATGAATGTCTATTGAGTTTGAGATTCCTTGCTATTTATTGTCCCTACAATCAGGGACAAAGATAATAAAAGTTTAAAAGCAGGGAAATGACTGGCTATTTCTTTTCGCTGATTAATTATCAAAATGTAATTACGATTCCACGGATTTGTCGATTTCAGGGAATCATCATTCAAAAAAGCATTTTTGAAAAGATATAAATCAATATAGAAAACAGGGGCACTGATAATCTTGCTACTTTTACCTCCGGAATCTTAAAAAAGAACAGACCATGAGAAAACCTCTGCTTAAAACATTGCTTTGCCTTTCGCTTTTAGTTCCCGCTATGGGAAGTGCCCAGGATAAAAGTACGCTCGAGAGCGGTTTTGTGAATCCGTCGGAAAAGGTGCAGACTTCCGTATATTGGTATTGGATTTCGGGGAATATCTCGGAAGAAGGAGTGAGAAAAGACTTGTATTCGATGAAGGAGGCCGGAATTAACCGGGCTTTTATCGGGAATATCGGGTTAGACGAGATTAAAACGCCTTATAAGACAGTTCCTTTCGGTAGTGAGGAATGGTGGAAAGTGCTTCATGCCGCCTTGAAAACAGCAACCGAACTGGGCATAGAGATCGGTATTTTCAACTCGCCCGGTTGGAGCCAGTCCGGTGGCCCTTGGGTGAAACCGGAACAGGCGATGCGCTACCTAACCTCGGTGAAGGCGGAAGTGAGCGGCGGCAAACAGGTCGAAGTCATTTTGGCGAAACCCGATAAAGACTTTCAGGATGTGAAGGTGATCGCTTTCCCTTCTGTCAGCAAGAATACCGCCCGGCTGTCCGCTTCAAACACGAAAGTATCTTCCTCTCCTGCCCTGCAAAACCTTTCCGGATTGTTGGACGGAGATAAGGAGACGGCTTTGCTTTTTACAGAGAAAAACGATCAGCCCGTCACAATCGACTTTCAGGCGGATAAGCCGTTTACCCTGCGCAGTGTTCAGATCTATCCGGCTCACCATCCCATTCAAAGCACAGCACGGCTGCAGGTGAAGGAGAATAACAGTTTCCGGACGATAGCCGAATTTAAGATAGACCGCTTCAATGCCAACCCGAATGTGGGTTTTGATCCCTATGCACCGGTCGTGGTGTCTGTCCCGGCAACAACCGCCGGCGAGTTTCGTCTGGAATTGAACGGAATTGCACCCGGAAGCGGTTTGAGCGAGGTGGTCTTTTCTTCCTGCCCGGCTGTGGAACGCTATCCGGAAAAGACATTGGCCAAGATGTTCCAAACACCGCTCCCCTACTGGCACGAATATCAGTGGCCGGTACAGCCGGAAGCTGACGATCCATCCCTGACGGTCGATCCGGACCAGGTATTGGATATATCCTCCTGCCTGCAAGGCGACCGCCTGGTCTGGAAAGCTCCGGCAGGCGATTGGACGATCTTGCGCACGGGTATGTTGCCGACAGGCGTCACGAACAGCCCTGCCGATCCCGAAGCGACCGGGCTGGAAACAGACAAAATGAGCCGCAAACATATAGAAACACACTTTGAGGCCTATATGGGCGAAATATACCGCCGTATCCCGGCTGAAGACCGCAAGTGCTGGAAAGTTGTCGTGCAGGACAGCTACGAGACAGGCGGACAAAACTTTACGGATGATTTCCTGCGTGAATTCCAGGAGCGCTACGGCTACGATCCACTGCCTTTCCTCCCTGTTTATGAAGGCTACGTGGTTAAGAGCCAGGATCAGTCCGACCGCTTTCTCTGGGATCTTCGCCGGCTGATTGCAGATAAGATCGCTTATGATTATGTAGGCGGTTTGCGTGATGTCTGCCATAAGTATGGCCTGACGACCTGGTTGGAGAACTATGGGCATTGGGGATTCCCCGGTGAGTTCCTGCAATACGGCGGGCAGTCGGATGAGATCGGCGGCGAGTTCTGGAGCTTCGGCGATTTAGGAAATATCGAAAACCGCGCCGCTTCATCCTGCGGGCATATATATGGGAAGCAGAAAATTTCTGCCGAATCCTTTACAAGCGGAGGAACGCCTTTCAGCTGTTATCCGGCTATGATGAAGCAACGGGGTGACCGTTTCTTTACGGAAGGGATCAACAATACATTGCTGCATGTCTATATCTCGCAACCAACGGAAGAGCGAGAGCCGGGCGTAAATGCCTGGTTCAGCAGCGAATTTAACAGGCTGAACACCTGGTATCCGCAAATGGACCTGTTCACTTCCTATCTGAAACGCGTCAACTATATGCTGCAACAAGGATTGAACATAGCCGATGTTGCCTATTTTATCGGGGAAGATGCGCCCAAGATGACCGGAATCACTGAACCAGAATTACCCAAAGGTTACCAGTTCGACTATATCAATGCCGAAGTCATAGAGCGTGATCTCTTTGTCAAAGACGGCTTGCTGACATTGCCTCACGGCACCCAATACCGCATCTTAGTACTTCCCGAACTGGAAACGATGCGTCCCGAACTACTTGCCAAAATAAAGAAACTGATTGAAGACGGCGCCGTCGTCATGGGACCTGCTCCACTGCGTTCGCCCAGTATGCAAGACTACGGAAAGGCAGACCGGCAAGTTAAAACGATGGCTGGCGAGCTTTGGGGCGGTCTGGACGGACAAAACGTGAAAGCGGTCAAAAGAGGGAAAGGAGAATTGCTGTACGGGATGAACATGGCAGAGGCGTTGCAACACATCGGATGTGTGCACGACTGCGGAGTGCCGGCAGAGGCGCCTGTCCTCTACGGACACCGTTCGGCAGGAGATACGGAGATCTATTTTATCTCCAACCAGAAAGAGGAGACGATAGAGATCAGTCCCGAACTGCGCGTTCGTTCACGGCAACCCGAATTATGGGATGCGATGACAGGCCGCGTCCGGACGCTTCCGGCTTACCGGCAGACAGCTACAGGAACAGTTGTTCCGCTAAAACTGCACCCCTATGAAAGTGCTTTCATTGTCTTCCGCCAACCGGCACAGAAACCGGAAGGAACGGATTTGCTGCTCAACTATCCGGCTCCGCAAACCCTTGTCCGGTTAGATGCTCCCTGGAAAGTGTCTTTCGAGCCAAAGCGTCGTGGACCGGCCACGCCCCAGACCTTTACACGGCTGGAAGATATCACCAAAAACGAGAACTTTGACATCAGCCATTATTCCGGTACGATCTGGTACGAAACGGATTTCGCCTTGAAGAAGAAACCGGACGGGAATTTATATCTGAACCTGAACGACGTCGGCGTCATGGCCAAAGTTAAGATCAACGGACAATATGCCGGTGGTGTCTGGACGGCTCCTTACCGGGTGAATATCACGGACCTGGTGAAGAAAGGTAAAAACAAAGTCGAAGTGGAAGTCGTCACCACCTGGATGAACCGCCTGATCGGCGACAGCGGATTGCCGCAGCAGGAACGGAAAACCTGGACGCCCTGTAATATCTGGAAACCGACCGACGCTTTGCAGAAATCCGGTCTGATCGGTCCGGTTTGTATAGAAAGTGTGAATTGATTGTTTCCGAATGTGAATGCCAATCGTTTACTTGGCAAAACGGCATTACTTTCCTAACTTTGCAGGATGGTTATCAAGGAAAAGATTATGTCCGAAAACAATTCTATATTTATCCAGGGAGCCCGGATCAATAACCTGAAAAATATTGATGTCGAGATTCCCAGAGACAAGTTGGTCGTTATCACCGGCCTTTCCGGTAGCGGAAAATCATCATTAGCATTTGATACGTTATATGCCGAAGGGCAACGACGCTATGTCGAAAGCCTTTCGGCATACGCACGCCAGTTCCTGGGACGTATGAGCAAGCCGGAATGCGACTATATAAAAGGCATTCCCCCCGCAATCGCAATCGAACAGAAGGTCAATACCCGCAACCCCCGTTCGACGGTCGGCACCTCTACGGAGATATACGAATATCTTCGCTTGCTCTATGCCCGTATCGGGAAAACGATTTCTCCCGTTTCCGGAATGGAGGTGAAGAAACACCAGGTGAGCGACATCGTGAAGGAAGTGCTCGCCTATCCCGACGGAACCCGTTTTGCCGTCTACGCCCCCGTTGTCTTGCCGGAAGGACGCGGCATAAAGGAACAATTGGAAATCTTGCAGAAGGAGGGATACACCCGTCTGTCCATTAACGAAACCATTTACCGGATAGGCGAAGTGTTGGCTGATAATGCCTTACTCTCGTCCCCCGCGATCGAATTGCTGATCGACCGTCTGGTCGTTTCCAGCGACAAGACATTGAAAAGCCGTCTGGCCGACTCTGCCGAAACAGCGTTCTTCGAAGGGCACGACACCTGTATCATCCGTATTTATGCACCCGAAGGGACCGTCATCAAAGAATATTCCAAGAAGTTCGAGGCGGACGGCATAACGTTTGAAGAACCCAACGATATGATGTTCAGCTTCAACAATCCATTGGGTGCCTGTCCGACCTGCGAAGGCTTCGGCAAAGTGCTCGGTATCGACGAAAACTTAGTGGTACCGGACAAGAGCCTGTCCGTCTTCCAGGGAGCTGTTGTCTGCTGGAAAGGAGAAGTGATGGGCGAATGGTTGCGGGAGTTCATCGCCAAGAGCGAGAAATATAATTTCCCGATCCACCGTCCCTATTATGACCTGACGCAGAAGGAAAAAGACCTGCTCTGGCATGGCGCACGCGGACTGCACGGCATCGACGACTTCTTTAAATTTGTGGAAGAGAATCTCTACAAGATACAATACCGCGTGATGCAGGCGCGTTATCGCGGCAAAACAATCTGCCCGACCTGCAAAGGTTCCCGCCTGCGTCCGGAAGCGCTGTATGTAAAGGTCGGGGGAAAAGATATTGCAGAGCTGGTCACGTTGCCGATCACGGAAGCAAAAGCTTTTTTCGACAATCTGCAACTCGACGAGAACGAGGCGGCTATCGCCCGCCGCCTGTTGACGGAAATCACCAACCGCCTGCAATTCCTGCTGGATGTAGGGTTGGGCTACCTGACGCTCGACCGTCTTTCCGCCTCTCTCTCCGGCGGTGAAAGCCAGCGTATCAACCTGGCGACTTCGTTAGGCAGCAGCCTGGTCGGGTCTTTGTATATATTGGATGAACCGAGTATCGGACTCCATTCACGCGATACGGATCTGCTGATTAAGGTGCTCCGCCAATTGCAGGCATTGGGTAATACGGTTGTCGTAGTCGAACATGACGAAGAGATCATCCGTGCCGCCGACTATATCATCGATATAGGTCCGAAGGCCGGCCGCTTAGGTGGCGAAGTTGTCTATCAAGGGGATGTCAACGACCTGCGGACCAGCAGTAACAGTTACACAGTCCGCTATCTGACAGGCGAAGACCAGATTGAAGTCCCTGCCTTCCGCCGTCTGTGGAACAACTATATAGAGGTGAAAGGGGCCCGCAAGAACAATCTGAAAGGAATCGACGTGAAGTTCCCGCTGAATGTGATGACGGTGGTGACAGGTGTCAGCGGTTCCGGTAAAAGTTCGCTGGTTCGCGATATCTTCTACGAAGGTGTCAAACATTATCTGGACGACGCGGCGCGCCTGATGGTCGATTGCTCCGGTCTGGAAGGCGATATGCATCTGATCAAAGGCATCGAGTTTGTCGACCAGAACTCCATCGGCAAGAGTTCCCGTTCGAATCCGGTGACCTATATCGGCGCCTACGACGAGATCCGTAAACTCTATGGTGACCAGCCTCTCTCCAAGCAGATGGGCTATTCGGCAGCCTACTTCTCTTTCAACAAGGAAGGCGGCCGCTGCGAAGAATGTAAAGGGGAAGGGAAAATCACTGTCGAAATGCAGTTTATGGCCGATATCACCCTCGAATGCGAGAACTGCCACGGCAAACGCTTCAAGCAAGATGTCCTCGACGTCGAATATCACGGGGCAAGCATCTACGATATGTTAGAAATGACCGTCAACCAGGCGATCGAGTTCTTCGAACAGCATCCGGGCGCACAGGAAAAGAAGATTGTCAAGAAACTGAAGCCCTTGCAGGATGTCGGGTTAGGTTATATCAAGCTCGGACAGACTTCATCCACACTGTCCGGCGGTGAGAACCAACGTGTGAAACTCGCCTACTACCTCGGGCAGGAGAAGCAGGAACCGACGCTATTCGTCTTCGACGAACCGACCACCGGTCTGCATTTCCATGATATCAAGACACTGCTGAAAGCCTTCAACGCCCTGATCGGAAAAGGCCATACGGTTGTGATCATCGAACATAATATGGATGTAATCAAATGCGCCGACTATCTGATCGACCTGGGGCCGGAAGGTGGTAGCGCCGGTGGCAGCCTGGTTTGTGCCGGGACTCCCGAAGAGGTGGCGATGTGTGAAGCGTCCTATACAGGAAAGTATTTGAAGGATAAACTTTGATCCGCTTTTGCCAAACTTCTATTTTGCAGAGGCAGAAAGAGGAGAAGCAGACTTTTCGCTAATTTCACATCTGGATACCAACATCTTACACGCATAATTGCAAATCAGAAAAGGTGCGATGCATGCACCTTTTCCGGTCTTTTCCTTCTACATTTGAGCATAAAACAAATATAGAAGAACAATGAAAAAAGCAATTATCTTACTGTTGTGTATGCTTCCTTTTTACAGACTGTCGGCACAAAACATCAGCGGAATTTTGACAGACAGCAACCGCCAACCGATCGAATATGCCAATATCATAGCGCTCAACCCGGCCGACTCGGCATTCGTACAGGGGACCACAAGCGACCACAAGGGTGCATTCAGCATTGCTGTCCCCGACGAAAAAGCTTATATTATCAAGGTTTCCTGTATCGGTTACCAGACCGAATACCGGAACGGTAACGGCGCAATCGGCACTCTCACGCTGAAAGAAGATGTACATCTGATTTCCGAGGTGGAGGTTAAAGGGCAAATGCCGACATTCCAACTTAAAGGAGACAAGTTCGTCACACAGGTACAAGGAAGCCTGTTAAGTAAATTGGGTACGGCCAACGATGTATTGGAACGGATTCCCGGCATAGAAGGAAGACAAGGCAAATTCACGGTCTTCGGGAAAGGGACGCCGATTATCTACATCAACGGACGCAAAGTCTACGATGTCTCGGAACTCGAAAAGATAACTTCGGATGAGATACGCTCCGTCGACCTGATTAACAATCCGGGAACCGAATATGACGCATCAGTGAAAGCCGTTCTGAAAATACGGCTGATTCGCAGAAAAGGTGACGGATTCAGTGTCAATGCGACCAGCCAGTTGAGCCAGACACACCGGACCAGCCATTACCAGCAACTGAACCTCAACTACCGGCACGGAGGACTGGACATCTTCACACGCCTCTCCTTCCAGCAATGGAAAGACTGGCAGCAGCAGGAGAACAACCAGACTATCAAGGCGGACACGGTATGGAACATCCGTAACCGGCTGCATTTGGAGTCGGACGGCGGCTCTACCTACTCAGCTTCCGGCTTCAACTACGAACTGAATGAAAACCACTCATTCGGAGCTCAATATTCCGGTACTTTCAGTATGGAAGGAAACGGAGGATGGGTGTCCGATATGGATATCACAGCCAATGGAACGGCAGACGACCACATACATAACGTCTTTACGGAAACCGCCAACCCCGCCCGCTACCATTCGGTAAATACCTATTACCTGGGAAAGGTCCGGAATCTGGATATAGATATGAACTTCGATTATATCAAAAATAAAAGCGGGAAAGAGCAGGAATCCGTCGAGGACAGCCAGATAGGGAATGACCGTATTGTCAACACACGGTACGAAGCGGATAACGACCTGTATGCCTTCAAGCTCACGCTCAGTCATCCCGCAGGGAACGGAACTCTGAAAGCCGGGACCGAAATGAGTTGGACGGAGCACCGGGACAGTTATGTCAATCCCGAACATATCCTACCGGACAGCAGGAACAGCCTGAAAGAGGCACATAGCGCAGCCTTTGTCAGTTACAGTATCCCGCTGCAATCCTGGTATCTCTCGGCCGGACTTCGTTACGAACATATCCGCAACCGCTATTATGTAGACAATGTTTACAACGAGACACAGAGCAGGAATTACGACAATATTTTCCCGAATCTTTCTCTCTCAAAGGCATTCGGAGACGTACAGACGTCCTTGAGTTACAACGCCTATACTTCGCGTCCTTCCTATAGCTCGCTAAGCAGCAACCGGCAATATAACGACCGTTTCACTTATCAGGGCGGAAACCCGTTCCTGCAACCGACAACCACCCACGATGTCACGCTCAACATGAGCTATAAATGGCTGTACTTCGTTGCCTCTTACCAATATAATAAGAATGCGATCTGTTCTTCCATCGAACCATATGAAGACGATCCTCAACTTTGCATATGGATTCCCCGCAATGTAAAGAAGAAACAGGATCTATGGGTCATGCTGAATGCCTCTCCCAATATCGGTTGCTGGCATCCCTCCTTTTCAGTCAGCCTGATCCGCCAGTTTATGAATGAATGGACCGTCAATCCGGACCGGAAACCCTATCATCCACGATTGTATGCCGGCATACAGAACATGTTCAACCTGCCGCACCACTTCATACTGAACGTAGACGGGATGTGCAAAAGCGATACCTACGAAGGCAAAGCCTGGCGTCCGGGCTTCGGCAGTGTCCACATCGGACTGTCCAAAAGTTTCCTGAAAGACGAAGCGCTGACCCTGCAAATACGGGCATTCGATTTGCTGAAAGCTTTCCGAAATTCCGGACGATATTATGCCGATTCCATCACTTTCGACACTTGGAACTACAGTGATTCGCGCAGCCTGACCGTTACCGTCCGTTACAAATTCAATACGGCAAACAACAAATATAAAGGAAGCGGAGCCGGGAATAAAGAAAAAAGCCGCCTGTGAAACACAGACGGCTACTAACATTATATCAAATCTTTCTATTATGAACAACGAAGTGAACGACCTAATTTCAGAACCGTAGTCTTGGTAATACCGTTCAATTCGCAAAGTTTCGAAACTGTCGTGCCATACTTGGCTGCGATAGCACCTAACGTATCACCGGATTTCACACGATGATAATGCGGAGTTTCTTCCTGCTGGGAAGCCGTATTTTTATTCTGGCTTATGGAAGCGACTGCTGCTGCATCGGCGGCGACAGTCGTTTTTACTGTTTTCGTTACATTAGCCGAAGCAACCGGTTTCGTCTTCTCCACCTTCGTAGAGGTAGCGGCACCCGCACTACAACGAATAGACTGGCCGATCCGTAAAACCGTCGTTCCTTTCAAACCGTTCAAGCGGCACAATTCATTGACTGTTGTTCCATACATACGGGCGATCTTACCTAATGTATCGCCGGACTTCACACGGTGATAGACCAGACGGTCGGAAGAAGAGGTGTAAATATTGCTTCTGCGTCCGTTAATCTTTACATTATGGAAAACATATGTATCCTGATGGGGGACACCATTCTCGAAGTCTATAATTTCGGCCGGATTAATAGCCTGTCCCAAAAAGCGTGTTTCAAAATGAAGATGGGAACCGGTAGAACGTCCTGTATTACCACCTAAAGCAATCGGGTCACCTGCGTGGACAATATCGTTCGGGGTAACAAGTATTTTAGATAAATGGCCATAAACGGTTTCAAGGCCGTTCGGATGACGAATCACGACGTAATTACCATATCCGCGACGTTCAAAGTTCTTAATACGGACTTTACCGTCAAATGCAGCACGGATTGTATCTCCAACAAGGACTTTCAAGTCGATTCCCCTGTGCATACGACGACGACGGGGACCATATTTGGATGTGATTCGCGCCATGGAATCCATGGCTATCGGATAGACGAAAGAAGAACAATCTATAGCAAACGAATCCGGGAAGTTGACCTTTGCCGTTCCCCGGAACGGGTCTACCCATTGGTTTTCCCAATTGGAGCCGTATAATTCTTCCGCGGGGAACATTAAACTCTCCCTTTCCTCCATTGCTTTCTCATCAAAAGTAGCCAGTTCCTTCAGTTCCATATTTTTACGGATACCGACGCGATCCGCCATTAACTCGGAAACACGTTTGTCCAGCTTCTTTATATGTACGACTTGCGTTGGAGCGTCTTTGTCTTTTTGTGCTTTTACCTCTACGGCCGATACCAAAATAGTGGTACAACAAATAAATAGTAATGCCTGTATCTTCATTATTTTTATCACTTTCAATCAGTAATCCGTGACAAAGGCCATGAAATAGAATGGCTTGTTTCATTGTCATCTCGTCAAAGTTCGTAATTTTGACCAAGCCGACAAAATTCAATCTGGAAAAATTTCCGCAATGAAAATAAAGAAAAGTAAAACAAGGCTTTATATCCGTTGATTTACAACTAACTGTAACAAAACATGTTTCACAACATATTAGCTTATCATACCCCAATTTACCTTCTTGGAAAAGAGGACTTTTAGCCTTTCGTTCAATATCCGGTTGGGTTCGGATAACAAATCGGGGTCTTCGTTCAAAACCTCCTGTGCGATATCGCGTGCAAACTGAAGGATCTGTCCGTCGGCTGCCAGGTTGGCGATTTTAAGGTCGATTCCTTCTCCACTCTGGCGGGTTCCTTCCAAGTCTCCATGACCACGCAGACGTAAATCGGCTTCGGCAATCTCAAAGCCGTTGTTACTATTCACCATTATTTCCAGACGCTTGCGGGTTTCGTTGCTCAATTTATAGGAAGAGACAAGGACACAATACGACTGCTCGGCTCCACGTCCTACACGACCGCGAAGCTGGTGCAACTGGGAAAGCCCGAAACGTTCGGCACTCTCGATGACCATCACAGAGGCGTTCGGCACATTTACGCCGACTTCTATCACGGTTGTCGCCATCAGAATCTGTGCTTCACCGGAGATAAACTTCTGCATTTCAGTTTCCTTATCCGCCGCTTTCATCTTTCCGTGAACCATGCAAACCTGGTATTCAGGAAAGACCTCTTTGAAAGTCTCGAAGCCCTCTTCCAGATTCTTATAATCCAGCTTCTCACTGCCTTCTATCAACGGATAAACGACATAAACCTGCCGCCCCTGCTGAATTTCCTTCCGAAGGAAATCATAGAGCTGGGCTTTTTTATTGTCATACCGGTGTACGGTCTGAATCGGCTTACGTCCGGGTGGCAATTCGTCAATCACGGATACATCCAGGTCACCATACAAAGTCATGGCAAGCGTACGCGGAATAGGTGTTGCCGTCATGACCAGCACATGGGGAATAACCGCGTTTTTCGTCCACAACCGGGAACGCTGTTCCACCCCGAAACGATGCTGCTCGTCAATAATCGCCAGGCCGAGGGAAGAGAAGACGACCGTCTCTTCGATCAAAGCATGCGTCCCGATCACAATCTGTATCTCGCCATTAGCAATGGCAGGCAAGATCCGACTCCGTTCTTTCTTCTTTGTCGAACCGGTCAGCAGGGCAACTTTGATATCCATGTCTTTCAAGAAACCCATGACAGTCGCATAGTGCTGGGTCGCCAGGATTTCCGTAGGAGCCATCATACAGGCCTGGCAATGGTTATCGACTGCCAACAGCATAGCAAGCAAAGCAACCAGCGTCTTACCGCTTCCGACATCTCCTTGCAACAGGCGGTTCATCTGTCGCCCGCTCCCCATATCGGCACGAATTTCGCGAACGACACGTTTCTGGGCATTTGTCAGCTCGAACGGCAGATACTCTTTATAGAATGTATTAAAATAATCTCCGACAGAAGGAAATACAATCCCTTTCAGCTTCATTTTCCGCAGATTGGCCGTACGGAGAATATTAAGCTGGATAAAAAACAGTTCATCGAACTTCAGGCGCAATTGCGCTTTCCGCAGTTTATCCACAGATTCGGGAAAATGCACATTCCGGATCGCTTCCGAAAACGGCATCATCTGAATACGGCTTAACACAGCCGGAGAAAGTGTTTCCGGCAACGTCCAGTTCAGGCCGCTCAACAGGGTATATTGCAAATTCTGGATTGCCCTCGAGTTAAGAAAAGACTTCTTCATCTTCTCGGAGGTGTTATAGAACGGCGTCAGGCCGTTGGCCACCTTATCCGCCTGATCCACCGGATCTATATCCGGATGAGGAATATTATAGATGTGTCCGAACTCGGTCGGTTTCCCGAATACGATATAATCGACTCCCGTCTTAATCTTATCCGTGACATAGTTAAGCCCTTTAAACCAGACCAGATCGATTGTCCCGGTTCCGTCCGTAAACTTCCCGATCAACCGTCTTGCACGCCCTTCACCGACTGTATCGAAAAACAAGATACGTCCTTTCATCTGTATATAAGGCATATCGCCGGTCACCTCCGCGACCTTATAGAAACGACTCCGGTCAATGTATTTATACGGAAAGTAGAACAGCAAATCTTCATACGAAGAAATGCCGGCTTCCTTCTGCAATATCTCTGCCTTCTTCGGGCCTACGCCCGGCAGATACATGATGGAACGTTTGTCGAGATCGAGCATATACCTCGGATATATTGATTATGTATGCTGTTTGAGTAATGCCTCCGCCACCAACAAGTCGAACGGAGTCGTAATCTTGATATTTTCCCGGTTTCCCGGAACTGTAACGATACCGTGTCCAAACGCTTCGACAACCGATGCGTCATCGGTGAATAAGTCCGTATAAGGTTGTTCGTATGCCTTCGCCAACAGATCATAGTCGAATACCTGCGGCGTCTGTACCGCCTGATAGCGCGAACGGTCGACCGGATGACTCGTCCCTCCGGTAAACTCACGTAGCGAATCGACAACCGGAACAACCGGAATTGCGGCACCGGAAATTTCCGCTTCCGTGAAACATTTGCTTATGACTTCAGGAGAGACAAAAGGACGCACCCCGTCGTGCACAGCCACCAAGACTTTCTCATTCCTTCCGGATGCATTTCCTATTTCTTCCGAAAGGGACTGCAATCCGTTCCGAACGGAATGGAAACGCGTTTCGCCTCCATTTGCAATCCGATGCGGCACCTTACAGCCGATCTCCCGGCAAAGCATCTTCCAATACGGCTGATGATCTTCCGGCAAAACCAGGATCAGGCCGGCCGACGCATCCCAACGGTGAAACGTTTCCAACGTATGCATCAGGACAGGCTTTCCCTCCAACGGGATAAACTGCTTCGGCAAATCGCCCCCCATACGCAGTCCCCGACCTCCGGCAACTATCAGGACGTATTTCTTCATCACTCCAGTTCCTCCAATACTTTTTTCACCTCTTCGTCCGCCTTATAGAGCTTTTCCTTGCACAGCTTGATCAGCCGCGTCGCTTCCTTTACTTTTTCGGAAAGGATGTCCACATCCAAGTCGCCGTTCTCTATGTCGGCCACGATCTTACGCAGTTTCTCTACGGCTTCGTTATATGTTTCTATCTTTTGTGACATATTCTGTTGTTTTTGTTATTCTTACGATATGATTGAACGGACTTCGCCATCGGCAAAACGGGTTACCAACTCATCCCCAGCCTCTAATCCGGCAGCCTGTTTGATGATTTTACCGTTTTTCAGTGTCAGGCTGTAACCGCGCTTTAGCACATAATCCGGGGAAGCCATCTTGATAAACTGTTCGGTCAACTGGAGAAAGCGGTTACGCTCTGCCAAACTGCTTTCCGCACGGTTTGCCAAACGCACTTGCATCGCTTCCAGCTTCGATGCCCATTGGTTTAGAAATGCATGGGCATCCGTTGGTAATTGCATGCCTATCCGTTGGAGCAGCGAACGATTCCGCTCGATCCGGTTTATTGCCAAGACAGGCAGACGGCTCCCTAACGATTGCAGGAAGTTCTTTTGTCTGGACAGAATATCGGTTGCCAACGAACAAACGTCCTGTTGCAGCTCTTCCACTTCCCCGGCCGCTTTATCCATCTGCCCGATCAGAAACTCGGCTACGGCAGTCGGCGTCTTCATCCGGGTATGCGCCACCATATCGAGGATCGTATCGTCGCGCTCATGTCCGATGCCGGTTATGACCGGAAGCGGGAACTGCGCGCAATTAGCCGCCAGCAAGTACGAATCGAAACTATTCAGGTCCGAAGTTGCACCGCCGCCCCGGATAATGACCACAACATCAAAACAGTCAATATGCCGGTAAACGCGATCCAGTGCAGCAATCACAGATTCCTCCGTCCGCTCTCCCTGCATAAGAGCCGGGAACAGTTTCGTGTAGAAAGGATAGCCTGCTTTGTTATTTGCCAGCTGATTCAGAAAATCTTCATACCCGGCAGCCGTAGGCGATGTGATTACCGCTATCCGCTTCGGCAAGGTCGGGAACGGCAATTCCTTATTCAACGTAAAGACGCCCTCCTCCTTCAATTGCCGGATAATCTCCATCCGTTTCCGGATCATATCACCCACTGTATAAGCAGGATCTATATCCAATACCGTCAAACTGTAGCCATACAATTCGTGAAACTCGATCGAAACTTTGACCAGGACTTTCAGCCCGGAAGCAAACAATTGTCCGGTTTCCATCTCAAAATAAGGCTTCAGCATACGGAACGTTTTTGCCCAGATAGAGCCACGTGCCTTTGCGACCAGCTGTCCGGTTACCGGATTCTTCTCGATAAATTCCAGATAGCAATGGCCGGATGCAGCATTCGTGCGCACATCGCTCATTTCGGCACGTATCCAACACGTCTCCGGAAATGCGTTCAACACCGCCCCTTTCACCCGGTTATTCAGTTCCAGCAAAGAAAGCTCCTGCCGTTCCCGGTTTATATTATTTTGACCGTAAACCATTCTTTCTTTCCTTTTTATATGCTTTATAAAAATCAGGAATACCGTATCCGAATTCTTTATTCGGATGCTTATAGCGGTTAGACGAGCGATTCATCAAACGGATCACTTCCCGATTGTTTAGCCAAGGCAATGACTGCCAAAGACAAACGCCCATTCCCGCCAGGATAGGCGTCGCAAAAGAAGTGCCGTTTGCATACCGGATATTCCCATTCGGCCCGATCACACAACTGCCTGTTCCCAAAGCGACCGCATCCGGCTTTACCCGGCTGTCAGCCGTAAAGCCGACAGAACTGAAACTACTTTTCTTTTTATCTTCATCTATTGCACCGACAGTAAAGATTCCCGCCGCATCCGAAGGGAACGTTATCTTTTCCCAATCGCCGTTACCTTCATTACCGGCACTGCAAAACACCAGAATTCCCCTGTCGGCAGCCAGACTTGCCGCGCGGCTGATCATGGCTGTTTTCCCGTCCAGAGCCGACTGGTCATAAGAAAGCTCGTCCGCATCAAAAGAGAAATAGCCTAAGGAAGAAGAGATCACATCCACACCGGCACTGTCTGCATATTCAACCGCAGCCGTCCAATAATCCTCCTCTATCGGATATTCGGAATCACTATCCTCGCTCTTAAGCAAAAGATAAGAGGCTTTGGGAGCCGTCCCGACCATCACACCCGGAATATCGGCTGCCAGGCAGGAAAGAACTTTCGTCCCGTGATCGTCTCCGACAAACACACTTTTACCGGGGAAAACAATATTATATGTACCCAGCAAGCGCAACGAGTCGAAAGCCGATATCCGGTCTGCATTCATGAAACCGGCATCAATAACAGCCACCCGCATGCCTTCGCCCTGGAAACCCGCTTCATGCAGTTTGATTCCGTTCAGCATCCTGATCTGCTTCTCGGCATAGCCATATTCACGATCCTGCGGTTTGTCCGTAGACACGAACCGTTCTTCTCCCGTCTCTTCTGCGGGAACTTTCAGATTACCTTTCCATATCCACTTGACGGAATCGACAATGGACAATTGCTGCAACTGCCCGACGACAGTACTGTCCGCACTCTCAACCACGACAGTCGAAAACCATTTACTCTCCACAACCGGCTTCACACCCGTCTCCGACAGCATGTTGATATAAGAGCGGGATATAGGGAAATCGGCTGTTGTCACCGCAATATTATTTTTAGTCCTCCGTTCGATTGCCTGTTTGGACAAATAGGCTTCCGGTTCTTCCACCCGGTAACCGCCATCGCCTTTATCTTTGAGATAAACACGAAAACGATAGTTTTCCCCCGCCCAAAGCCAGGCAGGAAGACAGCATAAGAATATGATTGATAAAAACCTTGACATTCTTTTTACATTCCTCTTTTTACGCAAAAATACAAATTGTACGGCATATAAAAAAGCCCGGCAACTCATCCGAGGCCGGGCCTATATCTTTATATCATTACTATTCGAAAATATCGCAAATAGGAATTTCACGTTTCACGCTCTGACGCAGGGAAATAAGCGTTTCGGTTGCTGTCACTCCCGGGATTTCCTGGATTTGTGCATTCAACAATTCCATCAAATGCTCATTGTCGCGTGCATACAATTTGATCAGCATCGTGTACGGACCGGTTGTAAAATGGCATTCCACTACTTCCGGAATCTTCTCAAATTCAGGAACCACATCTTTGTACATCGAACCGCGTTCCAGTTTCACCCCGATATAGGTACAAGTGTTGTAACCCAATATCTTCGGATTAATATGATAGCCTGACCCAACGATCACATTCATATCAATCATGCGTTGCACCCGTTGATGAATAGCGGCACGTGAAACGCCACATTCTTCGGCTACATCCTTGAAAGGAATCCTGGCATTCTTTGAAATAATGTTCAAGATCTGCCGGTCCAGTTTGTCTATCTTTTCCATCGCTTGTCTACTTTACTTTCCTTTTTTAGATTTAATGTATCAAAAGTATATAATAAAATTCAATACTATATCATTCTGAAAGAAAAAAGTATGAAATAAATAATAAAAGCGGGCGAAAAATGCTATTTAACATATTTCGCCCGCCCAATTATGTATAAAACGACAGTTTCTTATTTCTTTTCAGCCGTGCTATCTTTGACGATATCCAGCAATTCAATCTCGAATTTCAATGTGCTGTTCGGTTTAATATCACGTCCCATACCTTGTGGGCCATAAGCCAATTCAGAAGGGATCCAAACGATATACTTAGAACCAACCGGCATCAACTGCAGAACTTCCGTCCAACCTTTGATCACGCCGCCAACGGGGAACTGAGCCGGTTCGCCACCATGATCCAGAGAACTGTCGAATTTTGTTCCGTCCAACAAAGTACCTGTATAGTGAACTTTCACTACATCTTCAGCAGTCGGTTTTGCACCTGTGCCTTCCGTAACAACCTGATATTGCAAACCGCTTTCGGTTGTGATTACGTCTTTCTTCGCTTTGTTTTCAGCCAGGAACTTTTCGCCTTCTTCTTTCGTCTTATTTGCATCTCTTGCAGATGCTTCGGTAAAGTAAGTCTGGATATAAGCCTGAGCGGCCTGCGGAGTCATCTTCATAGCAGAAGAATCGCCTTTGATAGCCTGAATGAAACCGGCGATCAGATCGTCAACGTTTGCAGGATCACCCGGCAGCGTTTTCAGATTTTCCTTATAACCAGCACCTGTGCTGATACCAATCGCATAGCTCACACTATCTGCGGCAGTCTTCAAAGATGCACTTTTGTGCGAATCGCAGGAGGTGAAACCCATGCCCATAGCTACAATCGCTGTAGCAACCAATACACTAATCTTTTTCATTTTTCTCTAATATGTTATTTTACTATATCCAATAATTCGACATCGAACACCAACGCGCTGTTCGGTTCGATTGCATCACCTGCACCGTGTTCGCCATAAGCAAGGTTTGCGGGGATGAAAAGACGCCATTTAGAACCAACCGGCATCAGCTGAAGAGCTTCCACCCATCCCGGGATCACCTGCGACACACCGAATACGGCGGGTTCACCGCGCTGTACGGAGCTGTCGAATACCGTACCGTTGATCAACGTTCCGTGATAGTGGCATTTTACCTTGTCGGCAGCAGTCGGTGTTGCACCTTCACCCTTCTGCAGGATCTGATATTGCAAACCGCTGGGTAATGTTACGACTCCGGCTTTTCCTTTATTAATATTCAGGAACTCCTCTCCGGCTTTCTTATTAAGCTCCAGTCTTTCTTTCTGAAGATTCATGAAGTAATCGTTGATAACCTGTTTTGCTTCATCGTAACTGATTTCCGGCTGTGCTTCACTCAACACGTCCTTCAATCCTTTTACAAAATCCTCAATCTGAAGATTATTGATGCCTGAGTTCTGGAAATTATTTCCGATACTTAAGCCCAGTGCGTAACTAACTTTATCCATTCTTTTTCTTTTCAACTAATTATGAACCACAAAAGTAATGCTTTTAACCAGACAAACAGCAAACGGCAACACTTTTTTATTACTTTTGTATCACTCACCAGTTTTTGTCCGATTATTCTAAGGTAAAACAGAGGGAAAAGAAGAATTGTTCAGTTCATAAAATAACCCCGGTTCATCACAAAGGCTGGACCGCTGTAATAGAATAAATTGTATATTTGCATTCTAATTACAATTTATTCTATTAGACCATGAAACTGAATATTTTCTCAATCATTCTTTGCGGAGGCCTGTTGTGGGCGACATCTTGCAGTAACCCCGCAACTACATCCGGTGCGAATCGCGACATCTCCATCGCCGACTCGATGTACACCAATATCCTGACCAAGTACAACGTTGAAAAATATGGTTTGCTGCAGGAGACCTATCCCGCCAATCCGAATAACCAGGTCACTTACCTGGCAGAAGGATCGGAGCAGAAACGCGATCAGGAAGTATCTTTCCTCTGGCCCTATTCCGGAATGCTATCGGGAGGGATTGCGCTTTACAAAACGACAGGAGATGCCAAATACCTGCAAAGCCTGGAAGAACGCATCCTGCCGGGACTGGAACTGTATTGGGACAACACCCGCGAGCCGAACTGCTATCAGAGCTACCCGATGTTCAACGGCGAAAGCGACCGCTTCTATGATGACAACGACTGGCTGGCAATCGACTTCTGCGACCTGTATGCGCTGACTAAGAACGAGAAATATCTGGAAAAGGCAAAAGCCCTCTATACCTATATATATAGCGGCTGGGACGATGTGCTCGGCGGCGGTATCTACTGGTGCGAACAGAAAAAAACATCCAAGAACACCTGTTCCAACGCACCGGCAACCGTTCTCTGCATGAAGCTGTACAACCTGACAAAAGACAACGCCTATCTGGAACAGGCAAAGAAAACATACGACTGGACCAAGAACAACCTCCGCGACCCGGAAGACTGCGTTTATTGGGACAATGTCCGCCTGGACGGAAGCATCGGCAAAGAGAAATACACGTACAACAGCGGGCAGATGATACAAGCCGGCGTCCTTCTCTACCAGCAATCGGGCGACGAAGCCTATCTGAAAGACGCACAGGAAACGGCCAAAGGCGCCTATCAGCGTTTCACCGAAGTACGCAAAGCCATAGACGGCACGGAAAGCCGTTTCTACACGGCCAGCCCGTGGTTTAACGTGATCCTGCTGCGCGGCCTGGTGGCCCTTTATGAAGTAGACCATAATCCCGAATATATCCGGACAATGGCCGACAACGCCCGCTACGCCTGGGATCACACCCGCGACGTGAACGGATTCCTCGACAACGACTGGACAGGCGTCAAGACCAAAAAGCATAAATGGCTGTTAGACAATGCCTGCATGGTCGAACTATTCTCGGAAATCAATAACATCAAATAAATAACAAACAAGATGACAACACGCAGAAACTTTCTGAAAACAGGCGGCCTCTCATTAGCAGGCCTGATGGTAGGGCAGAACTCATTTGCCCGTATGGCTGAAAAAGCCGGAAGCGGACTTACCGGCGATGCTTCCGCCATGCAATATGTTTGCAAACGTCCGGCACCGGAGAAACGTCAGTTCACATCCGATGCAGTGGAAAAAGCGATCGCCACCACAAAGGCGAAGTTGAAGGACCCGAAACTCGCCTGGATGTTCGAAAACTGTTTCCCCAACACACTGGATACGACTTGCGAACACAAGATGGTAAACGGCAAACCCGACACTTTCGTCTTGACCGGCGACATCCACGCCATGTGGCTGCGCGACTCATCCGCCCAGGTTTTCCCGCATATCCAGTTTGCTAACGACGATCCGAAAGTAAAGACTATGCTTGCCGGCGTAATCAACCGCCAGACCTGGTGCATCAACATCGACCCGTATGCAAACGGCTTCAACGAAGGTCCGACCGGCAGCGAATGGGAAAGCGACTTCACGGACATGAAAAAGGAATTGCACGAACGCAAATGGGAAATCGACTCTCTCTGCTATCCGATCCGCCTCGCTTACCATTTCTGGAAAACGACAGGCGACACCTCTCCTTTCGATGCAGACTGGGACAAAGCGATGAAAACCGTCTACAAGACTTTCATCGAACAGCAACGTAAAGACGACCTCGGCCCGTACAAGTTCAGACGCAAGACAGACCGCCAGGGCGACACGCTGTTGAACGACGGTTGGGGCAGCCCGGTAAAACCTGTCGGCCTGATCGTCTCCTCTTTCCGCCCATCGGACGACGCCACACTGTTCGGCTTCCTGATCCCGTCGAACCTGTTCGCCATCACTTCACTTCGCCAGTTGGCCGAGATGATGCGCGAGATCAAACGCGACAACGACTTTGCCCGCAAGTGTGACTCGCTGGCCGATGAAGTACAGGCAGCCGTAGACAAATACGGAGTTGTCGAACATCCTGAATACGGAAAAGTATATGCATTCGAGGTAGATGGCTTCCACAATCATGTCTTCATGGACGACGCCAACGTGCCGAGCCTGCTCGCACTGCCCTATTTAGGATGCGTGGATATGAACGATCCGATCTACCAGAACACACGCCGCCTGGTGCTCAGCGACTCCAATCCTTACTTCTTCCAGGGAAAAGCCGGCGAAGGTATCGGCGGACCGCATATCGGTTTCGGTTACATCTGGCCGATGAGTATCATCATGCGTTGTAACACGACAAACGACAATGACGAAATCCGCAAATGTGTCAAGATGCTTCGCGATACGGATGCAGATACCGGCTTCATGCACGAATCCTTCTACAAGGACGATCCTGCCAAGTTCACCCGCTCGTGGTTTGCTTGGGTAAACACATTGTTCGGAGAAATGATCTATCGCCTGGTGAAGGAAGGAAAGGTTGATATTCTGAATAATCTGGGATAACAAAGATATAAAGGGTGTTTAACCGTGGGGGTGTGTCAAAACTGTCCTGTTCCCGCGCTTGACGCGGGATCGCATTAAAACCGACCATATAAGCAACTGATTGATAAGGTCTGTTCTTTTGCGGCCCCGCGTCAAGCGCGGGGACAAGGGTGTTTTGACACATCCCCACACCTCGTTAAATCATCATTTAATTATAAAACAACTATTTATAGATAAACGCCCTTACTGCCTATTTTTCTTTCAGCAACTTCTCCAAAAGCGCATTCTTTTCTTTTTCAAGAGCAAGCATCCGTTCGTAAAGAGAGGCTTGTTCTTTATTTAGCTCCATTAGCTGGTCGACAGGGTGATTGACTATATTATCACGCTGCTGTTCTACCACACCGACATTACTGCTCCCTGTCTGGAAAGTATTATTCTCTATCACGATCGAAGTCGGGTTTTCTTCCAGCTTTTGAATAATTTCGGGGGAAATATGCAAGATATTCGCAATCTTAACCAAGAGATCTTCTTCAATCACTCTTTTCTGCTCTATACGGGACACGGATTGCTGGTTAATCCCCAACAAATCTGCAAGGACCTCCTGTTTCATACCAATTAATTGACGAAACTTTCTGACGTTAGCTCCTTGATGTACGTTCCCTGTTTTGATATCTTCTGTTTCCATTTCGCTTCTATTTATATATAGGATGAAACAAATATAAGAACTTTTATATCATTCTTATCTATTCGTGGGAAATAACAAGACAAGAATATTTTCCGGCACCCAAAAATATGTAGTAAAAAACACCTGCTCCTGTGTATTTTACACAAGTCCTAATGATCCGCGCTATTCCCGGTTCTACCTTTCTTTGCAAAAAACACATAATGAGAAAAATTTCTATACTGACAAGCGCCACGCTCCTCTTGCTGCTGATATTGGTTTGCAACACCTACAGAAAGCAAGGCGAAGAGCCTTGTTACGTCACCTATCAGGTTTCCACACACGATATACACCCGCATAAACTGTTAATTTCTTATCAAACGGAAGATTCATTAAAGACCTTTTTCTGTTACGACAACAAATGGGAAAAAGTAGTCAGACTGCCATCTAAAGAGCTCGCATCTATCTTCGTCCAAGATATCTTCGACCCGGAAAACGATTGTATCTATCTGGAAAAAGAGGAAACAACCTTCGGACGGGAATGGGACATCGATCCGATCTCCGTCCGCATCGTATATAAAAACAAAGTTGCATTGACAACAGGAAGCAAATTCCTTCAGCTTCATTTTAAATAAGAGAAGCATTCAAATATTCTTAATTGCAAGCCTGCGTTCTCACAAATGTAAACAGGCCGGATTCTATGCCCATGGAAATCAGATTGCATGGGCATGGAATTTTGAATGGATGGGCATGGATATTTTTTCAATATCCAAGGGCTTATTGTATAAAACACTTTTTTTAGCTTCGGAAGAGGCCCGAAACCAAACGAATGTTGATCCACTTTTCAGTCGCCAAAAATGGGCTTTTTACTCTTTCCTGGGAGTCTATTGCCGGGAAGTCAACCTTTATTTCATTTTCCCGGCACTTTATCGCCCTGAAGACGGTCGTCATACCCTATGAAGACGGTCGCCATTTAAATGAACACGGTCGCGACGGCGATGAAGACGGTCGTCATGGCGACAAGGTCCTAAAATTTCCTTTGAATATTTGGAACGCCGTCCGTCTTCGTTTTGCTACAGGCGATTCTCCGGGAGTTAAGCTTTATCACTTTGCCGGTGTTTCCGGTTTCCGGCAATCAAATTGCACGGTTTTTCAAA